>JBALVL010000075.1:0-6093 GCA_036961355.1 Motiliproteus sp. | reverse complement strand
AACCCCATCATCGCAAATAGCTATTGCAACAATGAGGGGAACCATACATTTTTTTAAATAGCGGCACGGCGACTAATCATTTTGGCTCCTTTCTCGAGTTAGGGGTTTAGGCTACCCAAGAGCGCCGGCGCTAGCGTTCCCCCCCTAAGCCACTTGTCGAATGTTCTGTCGCGAGTGCCACTGCACGCAAGCTGCCGCCAACATTTGAGTCGCATCCACCCCATAAAACCTGTGCTTTGAGTTAATCTGATCCAGCGCAAAAGGGATCTCCGTACAGCCCAGAATCACCCGATCAACACCGTATTGAAGCAATTCATCCATGCATTGCTCCAACAGTTTGCCGCCCGCTTCGACAGCTCCGGATTTGACCTGATAGATCGCCGCCATCACCTGTTGCTGCAACGACGCTTCAGGAACCTTAAGATCGATGCCGCAAGCTCTCAGCTCACGAGGGTAGAAGCCCGCTTTCAAGGTGCCGTCCGTAGCCAACAGTCCCACCGATCTGACGCCTTGCTGCGCCAATGATTCAGAACAGGACCGGGCAATATGCAGCACAGGTACCCGGCTCACCCGGGCCAAAGCTTCATGCCAGTAATGGGCAGTGTTGCAGGGAATAGCGATACAGCTAACCCCCGCATTAACTAACGTGTTCACCCCCTCCACCAAGGCGGCCAAAGGTGACGGTTGGTTGTCCATCAAACAAGCCGTGCGATCGGGAATCTGAGGAACCGAATGGACCAGCAAAGGCAGGTGATCTTGATCCCGCTGTGCCGGAGTCAGCTGGATGATCTTGGTGACAAAATCGACTGTAGCCAAAGGACCCATCCCGCCTAGAATACCGATCACTACACTCATCTTAAATCCTCCGTTAGGTTGAAGTGCTGCTCTGCAGTTGCTGTAGAGTGGTTGAATGAACACTAACGCGGGCGACACTTTACGGACCAATGCCATCTTGGCATCCCCTATGTTGGCTACGTATATAGATAAATATGTACCTAATTATCAAAAAGATAGTCGACCCATACCGAACTGTAATGGGTTAGGCTATGTTGGCATAACCGCATACTTGGCTGACTCTTGCTGCCATCCGAGTAGTACAATTCAGCAGGTTGCTGGTGTTTTACAACCGCTGCCGTGATCGGAATCCCATCAAAGCCAAGCTGAGAGTCGTGGGGCATGAATATAGAAACCAAATGGCTGGAAGACTTTCTATCACTAGCCCAGAGCCAGAGCTTTTCCCGATCCGCCGAAGAGCGGCATATGACCCAGCCCGCCTTCAGCCGTCGAATCAGAGCGTTAGAATTCGCAGTGGGTTGCGAACTGGTCGACCGGACCAGCGTGCCGGTACAACTAACCGCTGCAGGGCGCCTGTTTCAGATAACCGCCCGCAATCTGGTGTCGCAGCTTGACGACTGCATTACGCACTTGCAGTCACTGAGTCAGCGCAGAGTCGACGTCATCGATGTTGCTGTTTCGCATACCCTGTCCCTGTCACTGTTTCCGACCTTTCTGCAATCATTAAGGGAGGAGCTGGATGGTGTTGGTACCCGTCAGTTGGTGGCCAACGTCGATGACAGTGTTCAAGCTCTGAAAAACGGCATCTGTGATTTCCTGCTCGCTTTCGAGGACCACTCCCTCATCTCGGAGCAGTTTCAAAAACTGGACCTACAGACCGAGCAACTGGTTCCGGTCTGTAGTGCTGATGAAGAGGGCAAACCATTGTTTGACCTGGATGCTCCCACCCAAAGCAAACTGCCCTATCTCGGCTACCCCAAGGAGATTTTTCTGGGTCGCTGTGTCGAACAGCTGTTGCGACACCGTCCGCAACCCGTTGAACTACAACAAGCCTTCGAATCGCCACTGGCCGATAGCCTGAAGGTGATGGCACTGCAGGGGATGGGGATTGCCTGGGTCCCGACCTTCTCAATCACAGAGGAGTTGCAACAGGGGTTTCTCGTCCCTTGTGGCGGGGCCAACTGGCGCTCTACATTGAAGGTTTGCCTCTACCGCTGCAGCCGTAAGTTGTCTCCGACGGCCGAAGCGTTATGGCAAGTACTCGAAAGCCGTTATAGCACCAGCGCCAATGCCGTCCATCAAGGATAACAAAATGCCTTACAACGACCGTCGCGGCCTGTTTGTCTCAATGGCACTCGGCCTAACCTGGATACTGATCCTAGCCGGAGCGCAGGCTCAAGCCTCGCAACACGACGGCATTATTCGAGTCGGCGGCGACCATAACTATCCTCCGTATGAATTTATCAACGAAGACGGCCAACCCGACGGCTACAACACCGAGCTGACCCGCACCATCGCCGAGGTGATGGGGATGGAGGTCGAGATAGTGCTGGGCGGCTGGGATGCCATGCGCAAAGGGCTGGCAGCAGGTGAACTGGATACCCTGCAAGGTATGGTTCTTTCAGAAGACAGGGCCCGAAGCTACGACTTCTCACCGCCTCACGCCATCATCCATCAGTCCATTTTTGGACGCAAAGGAGAAGCCAGGATCTCTGAGCTATCCGAGCTTGAAAATAAGGAGGTGATCGTCCAACGCGGCGGCATCATGCACGACTATTTGTTGCAAAACAGCGTCTCCGCGCAACTGGTACTGGTCGATACCCACGCCGCGGCGCTGAGATTGCTGGCGTCAGGTCAACATGATTACGCACTGGTCGCCAACCTGCCGGGACTGTACCTGGGTCGCGAGTTGGAACTGTCCAATATCGTGCCTGTCGGCAAGCCCTTTGGCGCGCAACTCTACGGTTACTCCGTCATCAAGGGCAACCAAGAGCTGCTGGCACAATTCAGCGAAGGTCTAGCCATTCTTAAAAACACCGGACGCCAACAGGCGATCTACGATAAGTGGCTAGGTCCGCTGGAGCGTTCCGGCTGGCCCTGGAAGCAGATCGGCAAGGTCACCGCCCTAGTCTCTGCGCTACTACTGTTGATGTTGGGAGGGATCGTGATCTGGAACCGAATGTTAACCCGCGAGGTAGCTCGTCGAAGCCAGGAGATGCAGATGCAGCAGCAGCAATTACTCCAGGCCGACAAGATGAAATCGCTCGGCATTCTGGTATCCGGCGTCGCCCATGAGATCAATAACCCCAGCAGTCTGCTACTGCTCAACTTGCCAGTATTACAAGATGCCTATCAAGACGTTGAGGAGATTCTGGAGGCGCACTACCAAACTCATGGAGACTTCGACATGGCAGGGCTGGGATACAGCCGCATGCGCGACGAAATTCCGCCGATGCTCAACGACATGCTTGCTGGCACTCACCGAATCCGCCGGATCGTCGATGATCTACGGGATTTCGCCCGCCAAGGCCCCGCCGAACTCAGTGAAACTGTCGACCTCAACGAAGTGGTCGCCACATCGATCCGTCTGGTCGACAACAGCATTCGTCAATCCTGTGATCACTTCGAAGTGAGCTACGGCGACCACCTGCCCTGCTTTAAGGGCAATGCCCAGCGAATCGAGCAGGTGGTGATCAACCTCATTGTCAACGCATGCCAGGCATTGAATTCCAGTGACAAGGCGATTACCGTCAAAACGCGCTACCGCCCATGGACGGGTGAGCTACGCCTAGAAGTCCACGATCAAGGGTGCGGCATTGAACCGGACAATCTAGCTCGCTTGAGTGACCCGTTTTTCACCACCAAACGCGAACAGGGCGGCACCGGTCTGGGGCTATCGGTTTCGGCCAGCATTGTCCAAGAGCATGGCGGCACACTGGTCTTTGACTCCGAGCAAAAAAAAGGAACTTGCGCCACGCTAACATTAGCCGCAATCAACGGAACATCATCTACATGAAAAGCAACCGCTACCCCAGTTTTGGCGTTTTATTAGTTGATGATGAAGCGTCTTTTCTACGCAGCCTCAGTATCGCACTGGAGCGCCACGGCGGCATAAACCATATCCACCGCTGCCAGGACAGCCGTGAGGTAATGGATATCATTGCCCGAGAACCGATCGGTCTGGTGCTGCTTGATCTAACCATGCCCCACCTGTCGGGTGAGGCACTGCTGCAACAGATCGTCGAAGAATACCCCGAGATCGGGGTGATCATTATCAGCGGTTTGAACCAGTTGGAAACAGCGGTGAACTGCATCCGCCTCGGTGCCTACGACTATTTCGTCAAGACCACGGAGAAGGAGCGCTTGATCGAAGGGGTTCGACGGGCAATTCGGCTGCAGGAAATTCGGCTGGAAAACCAGGAACTGCGTAAGCGTTTTCTCACCGACACCCTGGAACGGCCAGAAGTTTTCTCTAGCATCATCACTCAGAACAAAGGCATGCGCTCGGTATTCCAGTACCTGGAGTCCGTTTCGGCCAGCAACCAGCCGGTACTAATCAGCGGTGAAAGCGGTGTCGGTAAAGAGCAGATTGCTAATGCCATCCATACGTTGAGTAACCGCTTCGGGCCTCTGGTTAGTGTCAACGTCGCAGGGCTTGATGATAACGTCTTTGCCGACACCCTGTTCGGTCATCACCGAGGCGCCTTTACCGGCGCCGACAAGGCCCGCGCTGGCATGATCGAACAAGCCGCCGACGGCACCCTGTTTCTCGATGAGATCGGTGATCTAAGCCAGGCGTCCCAGATCAAACTGCTGCGCCTGCTGCAAGAGGGTGAGTACTACCCACTGGGAAGCGACCGACCCAAGCAAATCCGGGCGCGGGTTGTAGTCGCAACCCATCAAGATCTGGAGCAGAAACAGCGGGCCGGTGAATTTCGTAAGGACCTCTACTATCGATTACGGATCCATCAAGTGGATATCCCTCCACTGCGTTGTCGCCAGGACGATATCGCGTTGCTGCTAGAATACTTTCTAGCCGAAGCGGCGGATGAGCTAGGCAAGAGCAAACCCACTTTCCCCAAGGAGCTACCGGTACTACTGGCCAACTACAGTTTTCCCGGCAACATCCGGGAATTACGAGCGCTGGCCTTTGATGCGATGAGTCAGCACCGAACTAAAATGCTATCGATGGCCGTATTCCGACGGGTTCTCGATCAGGACGTTCTCACACAAGATTCCGAAAATGACTCCGACAACAGGCTGTTTAGCCCTGATCACCCCCTTCCTACACTGCAAGAAGTGGGCGACCTGTTGGTCAACGAAGCGATGCAGCGAGCTCAGGGAAACCAATCACTGGCTTCGCGCCTGCTGGGGATATCACAGCCGGCTCTGAGTAAGCGTCTTAAAAAACGCCAGCCATAAACCCCTATAACCAAGGGAACAGTTATAACCTTGGTCAAAGATCCTAACGCGTTAATTTATAAACATATATATGGATTAACACAAACTACTCCATTCCTTTAGTTATACCTCTTCATCTTTTCACCACACTCTCGAAAAGACAATATTACTTAACAATAACAATTAGTTAAAACACAAATCCCAGCTTGGCACCCTCGTTGCAATACTCTTTGCCACAGCAGCCGCCTGACACCGGCGGCTCTGACAAAAACAACAAAACGACGAGGGTAACGATATGGGCGAAGCCGTTCAGGTGCATCAAGAAGACAACAGACGCCGAGAGAAAGACCTACTGGGTGAAGCCTGGGTACCGAATAACGCCTATTTTGGCATTCAAACCCAGCGTGCACGTGACAACTTCAACCTCAGCGGAATTCCCCTGAGCCACTTCCCTCAGTTAGTTGATGCACTGGCTCTGGTCAAACTGGCCTGTGCTAAAGCCAACCATACTCTAGGAGCACTAGACGACAGCAAAACGGCGGCGATCACGGGTGCCGTCAAGCAGATTCTCGCTGGCCAACACCATGACCAGTTCGTCGTCGATATGATTCAGGGGGGAGCCGGTACCTCAACCAACATGAATGCCAATGAGGTGATCGCCAACCTCGGCTTGGAGATACTCGGCCACGCAAAAGGTGAGTACAGCCATCTGCACCCCAACAACGATGTCAACATGTCGCAGTCAACCAACGATGCATACCCCACCGCAGTGCGACTGGCGATCTTACTCAAGCACGGTGATTTGGTTAAAGCGCTAGCGTCGTTGCGCGATGCCTTCGGAGCCAAAGGCGAAGAGTTTTCCGACATCATCAAGATGGGCCGCACCCAACTGCAGGA
>JBALVL010000074.1:0-6128 GCA_036961355.1 Motiliproteus sp. | reverse complement strand
TCGACGCCGATAGTATTTACATTAGCCATGTCTGGATTCCTCTTTTTAGCGTTGGGTAGACACTAAGCCTAGCGTCTCGCTGGGAGGGAGGGGTCCATACATTGTGCGCATAGCGGAAGCTGATAAGCGAGTTCCTGAGGTGGCTGTTTTATCGAAAAAAGCCCCAGAAAAGTTTAACCGACCCAACAGCTAAATCAGTCATAGCCAATAAAAGGCCCCGCAGAGCGGGGCCTTTGATCAGAATCATACCGTCTAGTCGAGTAACCCGAACCAGCCCGGTACGATCAAGATCGCCGCCAATACCACCACCTGCATCAGGATAAAGGGCATCACACCGCGGTAGATATCGGGGGTTCGTACATGCGGCGGTGCTACCCCTTTGAGGTAGAACAGGCTAAACCCGAAAGGTGGGGTCAGGAACGAGGTCTGCAGGTTCATCGCGATCAGGATCGCGAACCAGGTCATGCTGATCCCCATCGCCTCGGCCACCGGCGCCAGGATCGGTACGATGATGAAACTGATCTCGACGAAGTCGATAAAGAACCCCAGCACCATGATCACCAGCATCGATAGGATCAGGAAGCCCCATTTATCACCGGGCAGCTGCAGTAGCCACTCCTCAACGAACGCATCACCGCCGGTGTAGGTAAAAGCCATCGAGAAGGCGGTGGCCCCCAGTAGAATGGCGAACACCATGGCGGTGACCTTGACGGTTTCACGGGCGCTGTCGAGTAGTATGTGCCAGGAGAACTGGCGATAGCACAGTGCCAACGCCAAGGCACCAACGCCACCCAGTGCCGAGGATTCGGTGGGTGTGGCCACGCCAGCAAAGATAGATCCCAGCACGATCACGATCAACGCCAAGGGCGGGACGATAGCCTTGAGGGCAGCGATAACCTGCTGTTGTTTGCTGCCGTCTTCGGGGTCGAAGGGCATCGCTGGCGCGGCTTCCGGGTTGCGCCAGGCGTAGATCAGGATATAGACCACGTAGATGCCGATCAGGATCATTCCGGGGCCAACAGCGGCCTTGAACAGGTCACCCACCGGGATGCCGAGCACGTCGCCAAGAATGATCAGAATGATCGATGGCGGGATGATCTGCCCCAGTGTTCCCGAGGCGCAGATGGTGCCGCACGCCAGCGACTTGTCATATTTGTATTTGAGCATCACCGGCAGCGAGATCAGGCCCATGGCCACCACGCTGGCACCCACCACGCCGGTAGAGGCCGCCAGTAGCGCGCCAACCAGCACCGTGGAGATCGCCAGACCGCCGCGGACACCGCCGAACAGCTTACCCATCGATTCCAGCAGTTGTTCCGCCAGTTTGGTCTTTTGCAGCACGATACCCATGAAGATAAACAGCGGCACCGCCATCAGCACGGTGTTTTCCATGATGCTTTGAATCCGGTACGGCATAAAAGCGAACAGCTCCGGCCCTTCGGCCAGCACACCGAACACCAGCGCGACACCGCCGAACGTGAACGCCACCGGGAAGCCAAACAGCAGCATCACCAGCGCGGCGCCAAACATTACTAATCCAATCATTGTCGGGCTCCTCTAGAGATCAGCGTGCGATTTAGGCTGGCCGTGCTGGCCCAACAGGGTGTTGATCGATGTCAGCAGTAAGCCCAGTCCGGCCAGTACCATGAAGCCGAAGGAGATAGGGATCATCGATTTGATTATCCAGCGGGCGGGCAAGCCGCCCGGATCACCGCTGATCTCACCCAGCTCGTAAGCTTCGCGGGCGAAATCAAAACCGTACCAGGCCACCAGCAGGCAGAAGGGAAACAGCATTAGCAGGGTGCCGAACAGGTCGATCAGGGCGCGTTTCTTTGAGCTGAGACGCTCGTAGATCAGGTCAACCCGAACGTGGCCACCAGCCCGCAAGGCGTAGGGTACGCCCAGCAGAAAGATGCTGGCATGCAGGTGCCACTCAAGCTCCTGCATGCCGATCGAGACGTCGTTGAGCAGGTAGCGGGCCAGTACGTCGTAGAAAACGTTGAACAGCATCAGCACGAACAGCAGCGCGCAGAGCCATCCCAGCCAATCGGATACGCGGTTGATGCCACGCTCCAGTGAGAGAAGAACATTCATGAGGGAGTACCGCCGGGAGGGAGGCCCGGTACGATGACCGGGCCGGGGGTTAGTGGGTAACCAAAGGGGAGAGCTAAATAAAAGAGCTAAAAAAAGAGCTAATAGAGGAGCTGACTTAATCGATCGACAACGAGTTCAGGTACGCCTTGTCGGAGATGTTGGTCCACTGGCGAACCTGCTTCAGATAGCCTGCCTGAGAGTCTAAGATCTCCTTGGCTAGCGGATCGGCAGCCGCTTTTTCAGCCAGCAACTCGTCGTTGGCCTTGCGCATGGCATCCATCACTTCGGTAGGGAAGGTCTTAACCTGAATGTCGGGGAACTCGCTCTTCATCTGTGCCCAGTTCTCACCACTGGCGTGGGTTGATTGGATGTACATGTCGTACGCGGCGGTACGCATTGCGATACGCAGGATCTCCTGCAAGTCCTCAGGCAACTTCTCGAAGGTGCGCTTGTTAGCCAGGAACTGCAGCTCGGTGGCAGGCTCATGCCAGCCGGTGTAGTAGAACGGGGCGATCTTGTGGAAACCCATACGCAGGTCCAGCGACGGGCCTACCCACTCCAGCGCGTCGATGGTGCGGCGTTCCAGCGCGGTGTAGAGCTCACCCGGTGGGATGTTGGTCGGCTTGGCACCCAGCTTGGCTAGCACTTCACCGGCAAAACCGGGGATACGCATCTTCAAGCCCTTAAGATCGTCCAGCGAGTTGATCTCTTTTTGGAACCAACCGCCCATCTGGTTACCGGTGTTACCGCCGGGGAAACTCATCAAACCAAATTTACCGTAGACCTTATCCATCAGCTCCATACCGCCGCCGTGGTAGAACCAGCCGTACTGCTCGGGGGCGATCATGCCGAACGGCATGGTGGTGAAGTAGAGGGTATTGGGAACCTTGCCCTTCCAGTAATAGGAAGCCGAATGACCCAGGTCGTATTGGCCCGAGCGCACCATATCGAAGATACCGAAGGGGGACTTGTGCTTGTTGGATGAATCGATGGTGATCTTCAACCGACCGTTGGACATCTTCTCAGCCATGGCGGCCATGTTCTTGGAGGCATCGCCGAAGACCGGGAAGTTGGCTCCCCAGGTCTCGGCCATTTTTAACTTGTAGACTTTTTCAGCCGCCAGCGCGGGTACCGACAGCACCGCCAGACAAGCGGCAGCAGCGACCAGCTTGGCGGGTTTGAATGAGTTGAGGGAGAACTTACGGGATAAGTTACGGGGTAAGTTGAGGGGTAAGTTAAGCATTATTTTTATCATCCTCTGCGTTGTGAGCGTTCTGTGTTTCGACGCTAACCATCATTGCAACGTGGGGGCGTAAAAACTGTTCGTAGAACTGCGCAATCGGCTAGCAAATAATACGCAGTGCCTTCGGTAAATCACGTAGCAATAACTGCGTAGTTTTGCCTAAGTAAGTGTCGGCAGAGGGCTGAAACCCGTTGGAAGGGACTTGCGGTAATTTATGACTCAAATACAGACAGGCAGACAGATGACGGTCAAACCCATGAGAAAATGATGATGAAGGGGCAGGGTGAATCAATGATAATTATGTCTTGCACAGGCAGATTCATCAGAGACTTCGGAAAGGGTTTTTCGATCTGTTCATGCTTTCGGAGCCAGTACTGGGTAAGCTAGGGGAGATGAGAGGAATCACTCTTCTGAACAGATTAAACGGCGTGTAATGCTTCATTTAAAAGAGGGTATAAGGTAGTGGCTTACGATTTGACCGGCAAAATTAAACTAATTCAAGATGAGCAAACGTTCGGCAGTGGATTCAAAAAACGCGAGATGGTGGTTACGGTCGAGGATGGCAAGTACCCACAGGAGATCAATCTGGAGTTTGTTCAGGATAAAGTGAACTTGCTTGACGCCCTTCAAATCGGTCAGGAAGTGACCGTAACGTTCGACATTCGTGGTCGTGAATACAACGGCCGTTATTTCAACAACCTTCAAGGTTGGAAAATTGAGGCTGCAACCTCTGTAAATACCGATGTCGAGCCACCGCCATTTTACGATCAGAGTCCCCCCGCCAACCTCGATAACTTCGATGACGACATCCCATTCTAACGTCAGTCCTTCGCATCTATCCTCTGAACGGACCTGCCAATTGTTGGCGTAAAGAAAGATGCGAAAAAGCACGGTGACGCACTAACCAACCGGATTCCCGGAACATGCTTTATCCGCATCATCGTGCCGCAGTAAGTTGGGGGGATAACACCCCCCGCAAGCTTAACGGCAAGCATAGTTCTGTTGATCTAGGTTTTTGATACCGACTACTTACTCAAGACTACACATTATAAGTAAGTCTTAACTGATTGATATAAAGCTATTTAATGTGGTAGTTAACCGTTCAGTGCTAGCGAGTTAACAGGGTCCGCTTACCGTTTAGCAACGCGGCACCTAAACGAGAAAAGTAATTTTTAAAAGCCGCATTGATACGCTCACGTTGCTCACCAATGGGGTACAACCCTTGTTTGGCTTCTGCCGATGCTTTGGTTCCAGAGACTAAAAAGTTGTTACTGATGCCAGCATCTTGAATAAAGGCTTCAAATGCTCGGGCACAGATCTCTTCCGGTTTACGGTAATAAACGATGCCATGGGCTTTGTCGACTTGCGCTGATATCTGAAACAACGCGCTCGGCTTTATACCGTCTTCATCCAGCATGATATACCTGAAACAGGCGAACAGAAGATCATTCAACGGGTGAGGGACAGGGGTTGCGTCTGATAGCCAAGCTTTAGAGGCAAACATTCCTCGAGGGGTATCGCTAAAGGCTTTATCGGCGAGGTAATGGTCCAGAGCATGAAACCACTCGTGGGCAATGCTGCCAGGTCCTGCATTCTTGGCTAGAGAAAAGCATCTGGCTGAAGGGGCATAGTGTGCAGCAACGCCTGGCTGCCCTCCAATGCCATATTGCAGAGATAGGGTTCCCCGAAGTGAGATCAGCAGCTCTGGGCTCTGTAGTATTGCCATTAGGTCAGTCAACGCGTCATGAAACAGACCCGATGCGCGATCCTGTTCTTGCTGAGTGACCCAGCGTCCAATGCTGATGGATCTGAAATCGAACCGTCTTCTGACATCGACAAAGCTGACCGGCTGATCACTTCGCATATCAGGGCCGCGACGATAAAACTGTCGGGATAACATCATGATTTAATGGTTCTTAATGAAGACGAGGCCCAGTTAACCCGTACAAATAGCCTACCGGCTAATTCACAGTCAAAAGCCATTACCAATACAAAACAGCAATTGCGGTACATACCAGTAAAGCGCCTGAAATACTGAGGTGTAGTCCTATCTGCTCTGAGCGATTATCCATAAGTGTTCCTACTTCTGATTGCAGGGATTTAGGATTTCATGTGTCATTCACACAAGAAGCTGTGTATTTATACAGTATAATCAATTCCAGACTAAAAACCAGAAAACAACTCAGACGATTCATATTTCACGTAGCACTGATAACTAGAAAACTGTTCATAAGCACTTTGCCTGGGCGCCCGCCAATATTGAGGATTCTAAATCAGGGTGGAACGCTGAGTACTTAGAGTTCAAGTAGCAGAAACCGACCTGTAAGCAGGTAGCTCTACTTATGCAGTTCCGTTTCTGTTTTGCTGTAATTCGATAATCAGCTTTGGAATTTCGCTCGGGGGCAGCAGGGTATGGTGGAGGGCAATGCCAAGTTGAGCGTCCAGCGGGTTGTTGCTGCTGGATCCAGACATGTGGCCCACATACTCAGCCAGCTTTACCGCTTCGACATTGGGGATCTGTGAAAAATCAGGCTCATTGGTAATAACCACTAAGGTTTTGTCGGGACATAATTACCCCCCCGTCACAGGCGGGAAAAAAGCGACGTCATCTCCCTTTTTAATGAATTGATTGGTGGTCGTGACTTTCTGATTGATGGCTATCATTATCGAGCTATCACTCAATACCGTGCTCCAAGGTAGGCCACGGCTTATCAATTTTTCTTTCAAATGGTTAATTCCTGAATCAGTGACTTTATAAGCCTGTTCAGCCGAGTCGTTAAATTCGGCTACG
>JBALVL010000073.1:0-6332 GCA_036961355.1 Motiliproteus sp. | reverse complement strand
CCTGATACTCGTTAGTATAGACACGAAGAGAGCTGAACTTGATGGGTAATCAGGACCTACCAAACCTACGATGTCTACTAAGTTTGAGTGTTCTACGATACCGGTCCGCAGCGGTCAGCAAGCTCCTAGTAAGCAATGGCGCAATCGAGCCCCTAGAGAGCTACCGGTTGATATACAAAGTAAGCCACCGGATGTGCCTCGGCGCAAGCCTCTTTCTACGAGAACCCGATCGACTCCGATGTCATCGTTAAGGGGCCAATTTTTGAACCTTAAGTGGATCGGCTATGGTCAGGCATCGGACAGGGAGAAGTCGAAGCCATTGGGTCACTCCTCATGCCCCGTTTACAATGACTTGGCCACGGTAATATTCATTATGAAGCCGATGGATTGATAAATTGGCGGTTAGCTGCGTTAGACTACGGTAAACACGTCGAGAAACACCTAATCCCCTAGGGCGATAAACCGAGACCATGACGAAAAAAACATTATCTTTGAAGTTGAAAAGAAATAAAAACTCCAAACAAATCGATGGGGCGCTCAAGGATACATTTGATGTTGACCCACAAAAGCGTTTCTCAAATGGCGTAGCCATCAATCCGAATCAGAGCATTCGCCTGGAATTAGGTTCTCAACAGTTCTCCACGCGAGCGATGGATTTGATAACGCCCATCGGAATGGGGCAGCGAGGTTTGATTGTTGCTCCACCAGGCTGCGGCAAAACGACCCTTTTAAAACACATTTGCCAGGCGGTGGGGAAGGCTTATCCCGAGATAAAGCTGTATGCGTTACTCATTGATGAGCGACCGGAAGAAGTGACCGATTTTAAGCGCAGCGTGTCGGCACAAGTCCACGCCTCATCCTCAGATGAAAGCTATGCCCAACACGTCCGTCTGGCCAATGAGCTTCTTGATACCGCCCGCCGGGAAGCCGGCGAGGGTCACGATGTAATGATTGTCATTGATTCTCTCACCAGGCTCTCACGAGTACATAATGCAGAGCGCAAGAGCAGCGGTCGTACCTTGTCGGGTGGTGTTGACGCTAGAGCCATGGAGATACCACGTAAACTGTTTGGCGCAGCGAGAAAGATTGAAAACGGGGGCTCACTTACCATTCTAGCGACCATACTCGTTGATACCGGAAGCCAGATGGACCAGGTGATATTTGAAGAGTTCAAGGGCACCGGTAATATGGAGATCGTGTTATCACGGGACGTTGCGAATCAGCGAATTTTTCCCGCTCTGGATATTGCCAAAAGTAGCACGCGCCGTGAGGAGCTTCTTATAAATTCCAAAGATATCGAAAAGGTACGAATTTTAAGGAGGGCACTTACCACTCTTAAACCGATAGAAGGCGCTAGGAAACTTGTGGAGTTATTAGAAAAGTACCCAACCAATACTGAGTTGTTGAACCGTGAATTGCCAAAAATTTAAACCCGGCTTTTCAGACGCAGAGGATCACAATAAACATAAGCGCACACGCGTGAGATTTTTTGGATGGATCGATTGACCCATGCCATCGGATCGTTTTGAACCGATCATTGAATCCACAAGATGAAGCCGTCGAGATCAGAAGCCCTAGCGATCTAGGCTTAGTGCGCGAAGCAGCCTGCTAGCCCCTTCTTACCAATGATTGCTTTGTCGTAGAACTGGCTGAGGTATAGCAGTGATGTCGGCAACAGTTTACTCAGACTGAGCCAAACAAAACCCCGCCCTGCTCTGCTCTGCTCTAACAAAGAATACCTTCGGCGTGGGTTTGGTCACTATACGTATCGGGGGGGGGGTTGTGCTGTCCGGCGCCCACAAAAAACCCGCTGTAGCGGGTTTTCGAGCGGCGTTCGCTTCTGAATAGCTCTCTCTAGCAGATTGACACTGGTAATTTACGCCAACAGTTTCTGCTGCTTGGTAAATTCCAATGTCGCATCCAGTGAGCGACTGAATTTTTCCAGCATTTCATCGACCTGTGGCTTTGAGATAATCAGCGGCGGACAGAAGGCGATGGTATTACCAGCGACGGCGCGTAAGATCAGACCGTTATCCTGGCAGTTTTTAATCATCTGAGCGCCGACAGCACCACCCTGGAACTCTTGCTTAGTTTGCGGATTGGCGACTAGCTCGATACCGCCGATCATACCCTTGCCGCGCACCTCACCGACCAGTTGATGATCGTTGAAGGTTGCCAACTGCTGCTGTAGGTAGTCACCCATTTTGGCCGCTTCGGCGAAGATGTTATCGCGCTGGTAGATCTCCAGCGTCTTCAACGCGACTGCGGCCGCCACCGGGTGCCCCGAGTAGGTGTAACCGTGGCCGAAAGCACCCGCGGCCGACGTCTGATCGATCATCGCGTCGTGAATATCACCACGAACCGCCGCCGCCGAAATTGGCAGATAGGCCGATGATAATTGCTTAGCCAGCGTCATCAGATCCGGCTTGTCGATCGCCATGCTGTTACTGCCAAAATCTGAACCGGTACGGCCAAAGCCGGTGATCACTTCGTCAGCCCAGAACAGAATATCGTGTTTGTTCAGCAGCGCCTGCACCTTCTCGTAGTAACCTGCCGGTGGCACGATGACACCCGACGCACCGGTGATCGGCTCGGCGATAAAGGCGGCAATGGTATCGCCCCCCTCAGCCAGAATCAGCCGTTCCAGATTACCGACGATACGATCAACGAACTGCAGTTCGGACTCACCCTCAAGCTTACTGCGCAGGTAGTGCGGTGCATCGGTGCGCAGAATACCCAGCGCCTCGACCGGCAGGTCAAAGTGTTGCTGATTAACTGGCAGTCCTGTCAACGACGCCGCAGCGACCGTAACGCCGTGATAGGAGCGCTGACGGGCGATAATCTTGCGCTTTTCGGGCTTGCCGATCGCAGCGAAGTAATAACGCAGCATCTTGACGTGGCTGTCATTGGCATCCGAACCCGAACTGCCGAAAAACACCCGTGCATCCTCCATCGGTAGCATCTCCGACAGTTTATCAGCCAGATCAATGCCAACCTGGTGAGTTTTACCCCCAAACATGTGGCTGAAGGACATCTTTTTCATCTGTTCGGCGGCGGTATCGATCAGTTCCTGATTACCGTAGCCCAGCGAGGTACACCACAGACCCGCCATCCCTTCGAGGTACTGGGTGCCCTGATTGTCATAAACATAAACGCCTTCGCCACGCTCAATCTTAAGCTGCTCAATGGCGTTGAAATTGGTGGTGGGGTAAACAATATGAGTCATGATTTCACCTTGCTTGATCAGTCGCGTCTCAAAAATCGCGCACAATTACCCATGCGTCTGTTGCTGCAACACACAGGTATCAATTATTAACTCGGGGATGGAGCCTGTTCTACATAGATCAGATCAGCGGACCACGAACGGGCACCGCTGATCGTCACGTCCGACTCAGTCGTCGAGACCGCCCATGCAGATGTATTTTGCTTCGATGTAGTCATCAACACCGTACTTAGAACCTTCACGGCCCATGCCCGATTCTTTGATGCCACCGAACGGAATGATGTCAGACGTGATCGCCACTTCGTTGACCCCAACCATGCCGTACTCGATCGCCTCACTGACACGCCATACCCGGCCGATGTCACGGGTGTAGATATACGATGCCAAACCAAACTCAGTGTCGTTGGCCATCTCGATCGCTTCCTGCTCGGTCTTGAACTTAAAGATCGGCGCAACCGGGCCAAAGATCTCTTCACGGAACACCCGCATATCGGTCGTCACGTTAGTCAGAATGGTCGGCTGGTAGAAACAATCACCCTGCGCATCCAAGCCGCCGCCAACAATGGCATCGGCACCGCTTTCTAGCGCTTGCTGTACGATCGCATCGATATCACGTGCCGCCTTGGCCGTTACGACCGGACCGTGGGTTGAATCAGCGTCCAGACCATCGCCGATCTTGAAGCTTTCAACCTCGGCTTTGAATTTGGCAACAAACTCATCATAGACACCCTCTTGCACCAGAATGCGGTTGGCGCAGATACAGGTCTGTCCCGAGTTGCGGTACTTAGAGATCGCAGCGCCGGTTACGGCCTTGTCCAGGTCAGCATCGTCAAAGACGATGACCGGTGCGTTGCCGCCCAGCTCCATCGAGACCTTCTTGACGGTGTCTGAGCATTGCTTAAGCAGCAGCTTACCGACCGGTGTTGAACCGGTGAAGGTCAGCTTGCGTACCACGCTGGAGCCTGTCAAAACAGCACCGATCTCGCGGGAGCTACCGGTAACCATGTTTAACAAACCAGCAGGCAGACCGGCACGATCGGCCAGCTCGGCCAGCGCCAAAGCCGACAACGGTGTTTCAGAGGCAGGCTTGATCACAATTGCGCAACCGACTGCTAGTGCCGGACCGGCCTTACGGGTGATCATCGCGCTGGGGAAGTTCCACGGCGTAATCGCAGCAACAACACCAACCGGCTGCTTGATTACCACACCACGACGATCGGTCTGCGGCAGTGGCATCACATCGCCGTAAACCCGGCGCGCTTCTTCGGCGAACCACTCGATAAACGACGCTGCATAACCGATCTCACCACGCGATTCGGCCAGTACCTTGCCCTGCTCCACCGTCATAATGATGGCCAGGTCTTCCTGATTGGCCATGATCAGGTTGTACCAGTTACGCAGGATATCGGCGCGTTCTTTGGCAGGACGCTTGGCCCACAGCTTTTGCGCAACTGAGGCAGCGGCGATCGCCTGCTCAGTTTGCTCGGCACTAACGCTGGCAACCTTCGCCAACAACTCACCGTTAGCCGGGTTGGTCACCGTAATCGTGTCACTACCATCGACCCATTGGCCGTTAATGTAGGCTTGAGTTTTGAGTAAGCTCTGGTCGCTCAGTTGCATTGCGGTGTCCTTTGTTATGTCAAATATCACTACGTCTAGCAGCAAAGATAGCAGATGTTATAAAGCCTATTACCCTTGATAAAAATAGAAACATTAACAAGATTACATTTGCATATCCAAATGTAACAGCCGTATTCTAGAACTATCAAAGGCTTCAATCAGCAGCACGACCTTTAAACCGGTCGGGTATCGCAAACGTAGAGGGCCTTGCCCTTTATCGACATACGTTAAGGGCATGCACTTTAAGGAAATGCATTTTAAGGAAATAGCACCATGGGCAAACAAAAAACCCCGCTGGCACGCCAGCTCGCCGATATCGATCTCAAGCTACTGCGCATTTTTAAAGCGGTGGTCGAAGCCGGCGGCTTTAGCGCTGCCGAGTCTAATCTCAACATCGCCAACTCCACCATCAGCAACTATATCGCGGATCTGGAAAAGCGCCTCGATATGCGTTTGTGTAGCCGTGGCCGAGCTGGATTTGCGCTGACTGAACACGGCAAACTGGTGTTTGAGGCCAGCCAGGAACTCGAAGATGCTCTGCAGATGTTTCGAAACCGCATCAATAGCTCGCACCACCGGCTGCTGGGTGACTTTCACATAGGGCTAGCCGAACACACATTGTATCTACCCGGTAACGGCATTGTAGAAGCGCTGAAGCAGTTTAATATCCAGGCACCGGAAGTGCGCCTGCACCTGTCGACGATGACTGCAGAAGATATTTCACCAGCAGTCGCCGACGGCCGCATCCAGCTCGGTATCACAGTACAAGACAAGCCAGATCCCATCCTGATCAGTACCCCCTTGTTCGACGAAGAGATGGTGCTGTACTGCGGTCTCGGCCACCCACTGTTCGGCCAACCCGATGATGATGCCACCCTCGGTCAGATCAATCAGAGTGCGGTGGTCGAAACCTCGCTGATGCGTAGCGGCCAACACAGCGAACCAGCAATAAAGGACTGGCATATGCAAGCCTCTGCGCTGCAGCAAGAAGCCCGCGCCGCGTTAATTCTCACCGGCCGATTCATCGGCTACCTGCCCACCCATCTGGTCGAGGCCTCGGGTTGGCAACAGCAACTGCACCCACTGATCCCCGATCGCTTCAACTACCGCAACACCTACTACGCCATCAGTCAGACGAAGGGGGGATTGGATCGGGTACTACAAACATTCCTGGAGCTGCTGCAGAGCGGTTCGGCAAAGTCGTAAGTACCCGTACCATCGAATTCATCCAAGCGCCTAAAGCAACCTTCCTGCCGCTTACAGTAGGCTAAACGGGCTTTTAACACCCATTGCACCCTGTTTAAGGACATGTGTATAGATCTCGGTCGTCTTAACATCGGAGTGACCCAGTTGTTGCTGCACCGTCCGAATATCGGCACCTGATTGCAGTAGGTGGGTGGCAAACGAGTGACGCTTATGCCGCATGCGGCATAAACGCCATTATGCCGAATCCCGGATTATGCCGAATAGCCTATTTTCATTCTCGATA
>JBALVL010000027.1:0-67333 GCA_036961355.1 Motiliproteus sp. | reverse complement strand
ATGATCCTTCAAGTGTAGTACAGATACCAACACCCAAATGGAACAGAGCCATAAACATACAGTATAATTACGGTATGAAAACCGTCCCGCTCGCCATATCCCCGTCCGATCCGCTATCCGAGCTGCCACTGCCTCTCTACAGCAGCCGCGTCTCGGCCGGCTTCCCCAGCCCGGCCGATGACTACCTTGAGGCCAAGCTCGACCTCAACAGTCACCTGATCAAGCGCCCCAGCGCCACCTTCTTCGTTCGCGCCGAAGGTGACTCGATGCGCGGCCGGGGTATCTACCCCGGCGATCTGCTGATCGTCGACCGATCGATCCGTCCCAAGCACGGTCACGTCATAATCGCGGCCATTCACGGCGAACTGACCTGTAAAATTCTCGATACCCGACAGCGCTGCCTGATCGCCGCCAATCGGCACTATCAACCGATCCCGATCACCGACGACTGCGAATTTGCCATCGAAGGGGTTGTCACCGCCTCGATCCGTTACCAGCAGCCCTCGTCTTAGAATGCTGGTCCGATCATGCTGGCTTTAGTCGACTGCAACTCGTTTTACGCCAGCTGCGAGCAGGTCTTCCGCCCCGACCTGCGTGGCCGCCCGATCGTGGTGTTATCCAACAACGACGGCTGTATCGTGGCTCGCAACCGGCAGGCAAAAGCGCTGGGATTGCCCGATTTTCAAGCCTATTTCAAAGTTCGGCAACTGCTCGAGCAGCATCGCGTCACGGTATTCAGCAGCAACTACGAACTGTACGGCGATCTGTCCGAACGGGTGATGAGCACACTGGCTGAGTTTGCCCCCGAGCTTGAGCAGTATTCGATCGATGAAGCTTTCATATCACTGGAGGGGGTTACCGATGATCTCAACGATCTGGGGCGGCAGATGCGCCGCCGGGTCTGGCGCGATGTCAGGATTCCTGTGTCGGTGGGTATCGCCAGCAGCAAAACACTGGCTAAGGTCGCCAACCATGTTGCCAAGAAAGATCCACAATACCGTGGTGTTTTCACCCTCAACAACAACGCCAACCAACGGCGGTCCGTGCTACGGCAATTTCCGGTCGCAGAGATCTGGGGGGTCGGTCGCCGACTCAGCCGTCGGCTTAACGATCAGGGGATCGTCAGCGCCTGGGATCTGGCCCGCCAGCCGGCGGCCATCGTGCAGCGACAGTTTGGTGTGGTAATGGCGCGCACCGTTCGAGAACTCAACGGCGAACCCTGCCTTGAACTGGAACAGCAACCGCCACCCAAACAGCAGATTTTCAGCAGTCGCAGCTTTGGTGAACGTATCTACCAGCTCGAACCGTTGCTCGAAGCGGTCAGCAGCTACGCCAGTCGTGCCATGACGAAGCTGAGGACACAACAATCGCTGGTGTCGACCGCGCTGGTGATGATCCAGACCAGTCGCTTCGACGAGATCCACTACTCACGCTCGCAGGTGGTGCAGCTGCCCTACCCCAGCAACGACACCCGTCTGCTACTGCGGCTGTTACGTCCCGCCGTCACCAAGATATTCAAACCCGGATTGCCCTACTACAAAGCCGCCGTCGGCCTGGTCGAGCTCAGCCCCGCCAGCCACCAGCAACTCGACCTGCTGCAACCGCAACAATCCACCGACAGCCAGCAATTGATGACGCTGATCGACCGGATCAACGACAAAGTCCCGCACGGGGTTTTTCTGGCCAGTAACGGCACCCCTATCAGCGCAAAGAACAGCAGCGGATGGCAGATGAATCGAGGGCTACTATCACCCGCCTACACCACCCGCTGGGAGCAGCTACCGGGGGTCAAATAACCGCCCAAAAGGAGACATAAAAAAGGAGACGAGGCTAGAAGAAGGGCCGTGTTAATTGGCGGCGGTCGCTGCCGATGCTGTCCGATAACGCGTCAACGCAATCCCCAGCAGCACCAAGCCCAACGCCAGCAAATTCTGCACCGTCACCGGCTCATTCAGAACCAGTGCTCCGGTAAAGAACGCCACCGCCGGGATCAAATAATTGATGGTCGACAGGAACGACGGGCCGGCACGCTGAATGACATTGAAATAGATCAGTGTCGCGATGCCGGTCGGACCGATCCCCAACCAGATCAACGCCACTAACGAATCAACCCGAACCCCGTCCAACAAACTAAAGACATCACCGGGAGCCCTCAGTAACAAGGCTACAGCGCCGCTTTGATAAAGCCATATAGGTACCGCCACCAACGAACTGGCGATCAATACCCCGGCACCGGTCATCAGCGGTGAATAACTGGGCAACTGATGCGCCAGCACGGTATTCAGCGCGTACGAACAGGCCGCCACCAACACCGCAATCGCCCCCAGAACCTCATGCCGTTCGCCGCCAAACACCGGGCCTAGCAGTAAGATAATGCCGCCAATACCAACCCCGAACCCCAACAGCTTAAAGCGATTTAGGTTTTCACCGGCAACAAAATAGTGCGCCAGAATCATCGTCGCCAACGGCATGATCGCCATAATGACACCCGCCATCCCCGATGTGATCGACTGCTGCCCCCAGGCGATCAGAAAGAATGGCAGCAGATTACCCACCATACCCATCAGCAAGAACACCCCCCAGGCGATACGCTCACGCGGCAGCGTCAACCGCTTCAGCCGCAGCGCGGCCACCAGCACCAACGCCCCCAGCAGTACCCGCAATGCCACGATGCCGATCGGCGTAATACTCTCAACCGAAATCGCCGTCACAACAAACGACGTGCCCCAAAGAAACACCAGACAGAGCAGCAAAATCCAATTGGTCAGATGAAACGGCATGAGATCGATCCCGAAAATAAAGGTGTTGATGGGTGCAGCCGATGAGGGGACTCGTCACGAGCACTCGCACCGAATTCACGGAGGGTATCACCCTTCAAGGCAGAGTGAGAGAGCTGGAGAGAGCTGGAGGGGGAAAATCAACAGAATCAACGCAAGAAGAGAAACAACAACAGCGAAACCTGCCGGACAGAACCTCAACCACCGGAGCGCTGATCAACAGAGTGCCATACAAAAAAACGACACCGCTCAATCTTATTGAACAGTGTCGTTTCGCAACAACGATTTGGAAGTCGCAACGACTAACGACGATCTAGCCGAAAGAAACCGTCACTTCTTATCGGTCAAATCCTGGTGCCATAGGTCGTGATGTTGCTTGGCCCAAGTCTCGTCGACCTGACCCGTCACCATCCCTTCCAACGCGCCTTCGGTTCCTATCGAGCCGATATAGGCGTGTGCCAGGGTGCCGCAGATCAGTATCAGCGCCGAGATGGCGTGGAGTACAGTGGCCAGTTGCAGGTCGTTGCGCAACTCGCTGGTGTAGAGCGGGAAGTCCAGCACCAGCCCGGATAGTGACAGTACGATACCTGCCGCGACCAAGACCCAGAACCACAGCTTTTCACCGCCGTTCATGTAGCCTGCATGCGGGTGTTTACCCTTGATCATGCCGCCACCCTGAAGAAACCAGTCCAGGTCGATCAACCGAGGAATGTTGTTTTTGATCCATTTCAGAATCATCAACGTCAGGCACAGCGCAAACAGTACACCGAGGTAGTTGTGTGTCGACTTGGCCAGCTGAATATAGTTGGCAAAGCCCGACTTACCCATCACCTCCGGCAGAAAGTAACGGCCGTACAACAGGCTTAATCCGGTCAGGGTCAGGATGATAAACAGCCCCGCCACGGCCCAGTGCAGATAGCGGTCCAGTTTGGTCCAGCGCTCCAGCGTGCTACCGCTGCGGGGCTGTTCCAGTTTGCTCGGTCCGGCCAGCAGATAGACCGCCGCCAGCAACAACACAATACCGGCCAGTGCCCATATGCCGTAAGGCTGGATCTGCTGGATGCGCAGTTGCCGCCACTCTTCGCCGCTGCGGTTGATCAGCACACCGGACTCGGCCTTTTTATGGGTCGAGTAGCCCTGTTCACCCTGCGTCACCTGACGCCAGTAATCAGCGCCTTGCACCCCGCCGTTATTGGCCGACGCAGCATTCCCCGCGTGCACCGCATTGCTGCCAAGCAGCAGGCAGGCCATCAGTGCCAGTAGCAGTAAACCCGTCAGCGACAAAGACCGCTGGCGTCTGCCACCGTAAAACTGAAGCGTTTGATCCATAGTGATACCCGTTCGATCCGCTCAATGTTGTCGGTAAAAAGGATTCCGGTAGTCATTGCAGAGCAGTCAGATGAGCGCCCTGCTACGACCGCAGCCCGTTAGCGTTTTTTACCGGCCGCGTTGTAAGCCAGGTTCTGACCCCAGGCACCCGCGTTAGAGCCTCGGGCGATCACCCGCTCGCGGTAGATATCCGACACATCGCTGGCATCACCCGCCAACAACGCTTTGGTCGAACACATCTCGGCGCACATTGGCAGTTTGCCCTCGGCGATCCGGTTGCGGCCGTACTTCTCACGTTCGGCCTGCGAATGATCCTCTTCAGGACCACCGGCGCAGAAGGTGCACTTGTCCATCTTGCCACGGTCACCAAAAGCGCCCTCTTGCGGGAACTGCGGTGCCCCAAACGGGCAGGCAAACAGACAGTAACCACAACCGATGCAGGCATCTTTATCGTGCAGCACGATCCCTTCATCGGTCTGGTAAAACACATCGGCCGGACAAACCGCCATACAAGGCGCGTCGGTACAGTGCATACAGGCGACCGACAGGCTGGTCTCGTTAGGTTCGCCGTCGTTAATGGTTACCACGCGGCGGCGGTTAACACCCCACTCAACCTCGTGCTCGTTTTTACAGGCTGTGACACAACCGTTGCACTCGATACAGCGCTCGGAGTCACAGAGAAATTTCATTCTTGCCATGGTGCTGTTCCCCTTAAGCTACGCTGATTTTGCACATAGAGACTTTGGATTCCTGCATCTGCGTCACCGAGTCATAACCGTAGGTCATGGCGGTGTTGGCAGATTCTCCCGATACATAAGGTGCCGAGCCTTCAGGGTATTTGGATCGCAGATCCTCCCCCTGGAACTCTCCAGCGAAGTGGAACGGAAGGAAGGCAACACCCGGCTGTACCCGGTGGGTAACCAGCGCCTTGACCTTGATCTTGGCACCTTCGGGTGTGTGGACCCAGACATCCTTACCGTCGCGCACGCCGTTGTTGTTGGCATCGACCGGGTTCAGCTCGACGAACATCTCCTGCTGCAATTCGGCCAGCCAAGGGTTGGAACGCGTTTCGTCGCCGCCACCCTCGTATTCGACCAGACGACCCGAGGTCAACACGATCGGATACTCTTTGGAGAAATCCTGCTTCTGGATCGAGGCGTACTGCGTTGGCAGACGGTAAACCGACTTACGGTCTTCCCAGGTGGGGTAGTCGGCCACCAGATCACGCCGCGGCGTGTACAGCGGCTCGCGGTGCAGCGGCACCCGATCCGGGAAGGTCCAAACCACGGTACGCGCCTTGGCGTTACCGAACGGTGCACAACCGTGTTTGATCGCAACGCGCTGGATACCACCCGACAGATCGGTCTTCCAGTTCTTACCTTCGGCAGCTTTCTGCTCCTCGGCTGTCAGATCTTTCCACCAGCCCAGCTTTTTCAACAGCTTGTCGCTGAACTCCGGATGGCCGTCTTTGAGCTCGTTACCCTTAGGGAAGGAGCCTTCGGCCAACAGGTTTTCACCTTCAAACTCGACGCCAAAGCGGGCGCGGAAGTTGAGACCGCCGTCGGCGACCGGCTTGCTGGTATCGTACAGAATGTGGGTGCCGGGGTGTTTCATCTCAGCGGTGCCCCAGCAAGGCCATGGCAAACCGTAAGTTTCACCGTGCGCAGGACCGCCTTCGGCCTCCAGACTGGTGTAGTCGAAGGTGTGCCAGTTCTGCTGGTGCATCTTCATCCGCTCCGGGCTTTGACCGGTGTAACCGATGGTCCACATACCCTTGTTGAATTCGCGGGTGATATCTTCGATCAGCGGCTCTTCGCCGTTAACCTTGATGTGCTTGAACAGCTGGTCACTAAAGCCGAGCTTGTTGGCAAACTTGTACATGATGGTGTGATCGGGCAGCGAATCGAACAGCGGCTCGATCACCTTGTCACGCCATTGCAGCGAACGGTTGGATGCCGTTACCGACCCGTAAGTCTCGAACTGGGTCGTGGCGGGTAGCAAGTAGATGCCATCCTCGCGATCGGGCAGTACCGAGGTCGCGGTAGGGTAAGGATCGACCACCACCAGCATATCGAGCTTGTCCATCGCCTTCTTCTGATCGGGGCCGCGCGTTTGCGAGTTGGGAGCATGGCCCCAGAACACCATCGCCCGGATGTTGTCTTTCTGCGCTACGTTAGCCTTGTCTTCAAGCACCCCGTCGACCCAACGCGATACCGGGATACCCTTAGTATTCATCGGCTTGACCGGTTTGCCTTTGGACTTCTCGTAGCTGCCCTGATCGAAGCGGGCTTCGATCCAGCTGTAATCCAGATCCCAGACCCGGCTCCAGTGCTTCCAGGCACCGCTCGACAGGCCGTAGTAACCCGGTAACGAGTGCGACAAGACACAGAAATCGGTGGCGCCCTGAACGTTGTCGTGGCCACGGAAGATGTTGGCTCCGCCGCCGCTCTTGCCAATATTTCCCAGCGCCAGCATCAGGGTGCAGTAAGCACGGGTATTGTTGTTACCGGTAGTATGCTGAGTACCACCCATACACCAGATCACGGTACCCGGCTTATTGGTCGCCAGTGTCTTCGCTGCCTGGTGCATCTGTTCTTCGTCAAGGCCGGTGACCCGCTCAACTTCGGCAGGATTCCACTTCTTCACCTCTTCGCGCACTTCATCGAGGCCGAAGACACGTTGATCGATGTACTGTTTATCTTCCCAGCCGTTCTCGAACACATGCCACAGCAGGCCCCAAATCATCGCCACGTCGGTACCCGGACGCAACGGCAGGTGTTGATCACCCTTGGCTGCTGTACGCGAGAAACGCGGATCGGCAACGATCAGTTTGGCCTTATTACGCTCCTTGGCGTACAGGATGTGCTGCATCGCCACCGGGTGCGCTTCGGCCGGGTTAGAGCCGATCAGGATCGCCGACTTGCTGTTATGGATGTCGTTGAAGCTGTTGGTCATCGCCCCGTAGCCCCAGGTGTTGGCTACACCGGCAACTGTGGTGGAGTGACAGATCCGCGCTTGGTGGTCGACGTTATTGGAACCCCAGAGTGCGGCAAACTTGCGGAACAGGTAGGCCTGCTCGTTGTTGTGCTTGGCTGAACCGAGCCAGTAGACCGAGTCAGGGCCAGACTCTTCGCGAATCTTCAGCATGCCGTCGCCGATCTCGTTGATGGCGTCTTCCCATGACATCTTCTGCCATTTGCCTGCGACCTTCTTCATCGGGTATTTCAGGCGGCGTTCGCCATGGCCGTGCTCACGCAGCGCGGCGCCCTTGGCGCAATGGGCGCCCTTGTTGAACGGGTGGTCGAAGGCAGGCTCCTGACCGGTCCAGACACCGTTTTCTACTTCGGCGTAAACACCGCAACCGACCGAGCAGTGGGTGCAGATGGTCCGTTTTATCTCGGCTTTGCCGGTGTTGGCAGCTGGGGTTGCCGCCTTAGCCTTACGCATCATCGGCGGGGCTAACAGGGTAGTAGCAGCAACACCTCCAGCGGCGATACCACTGTGGCTCAGGAAGCTACGCCGACTCAGACCGGTCTGGCTCTGTTCCTTGCTGCTCTCTGTGGGATTTTGTTTGGGAGTCAATCTCATGGTTTGTCCTCACCTACTCCGTAATGTTTTTATTCTTAACGATCCACTTTTTGTTTTAGCGGAGATAAACGCGTCAGGGTTAGGCAAAAATGTTTGGAAAAGCGCAGTTTACGAATTGTAAATACTCGCTCTGCTCACCCTAAAGGGCCGCCCTTCGGACGTTGTGGTAGCAAGCTACCGCTGAGCATTTTGATATCATTTTTAACGCTGCCATGGCGTGTTTAGATCGCTAAGAACTAGATGCGAGCGCTGTCGTAGTAGGCTCGAACATGATCGGTTTCCCGATAGCCCTGACTACTCTTTACCTCGGTACTGGTTTCCTCTGCCACGTCGGCAACAGCCTCACCGGCCACCGCAGCGATAGCAACCGCTCCACCGGCCACACCGATCGTCTTGAGAAACTGACGGCGCTGGTTGTCGGTGGCTTCAGATTTTTGTTGACTCATGCTCTTCTCCTTATTGTTTTTGTAATCAGTCTTTCCAATCAATTGTTAGCAGAGCCGATGCAGCTGACAGCTAACGATGGTTCTCACCGTTACGGGGTCTGCAGCAGTAACGATTCCTGCTCAAAAAATAGTTCGGCAAAGCGGCCTACCGCACTGTAAAAATGCGAGGTCTGGCTGGTTTGCAGGTCGTTAAAAAATCGTTGCCACCAGGAAGCCAGGTGACGCTCAAAAAACTGTTGCTGTACCGCTCTGTCGACGCCATCGTCAGAGCCGATCATCGCCATCACCTGACACAGGGCGGCGATATGGTCTTCGGGCTCGCGCACATCAGGATCACGCTCAAAGCCCAGCTGTTGCAGATCCTGGCGTAGCGTTACCAGCGGTTTTTCCATCAGAAAACCGGTCATATACCAAGAGGCGAATGGCAACAATTCACCACGGCCAACACCGATAAACAGGCTGTGGTATTCATTCGAGACCTGCTCGACCTGCGCCCGGCTGGCGGCCAATTGCAACACCTCCCAAGCTTCGCGCATGGCGGACTGCTGGTCATCGACCAGTTCGACCTGAGTCAGCCACTGCAGCAACGGTTGCGACGGGGATTGCGATAGCAGTGACCCCAACAGCGCGTAGCTGTCGCTGCGAAACTGCTGTAGCGGATTGAGAGACCCCGAGCGCTCGATAGGCTGGGTTTCAATGGTTTTGGAATCGATCGTTTTAGGATCGATAACTTGAGGATCAACAGTTTGTGAATCAACTGAGGTTTGCTCGAGTACGCTCATGACAGCACCTCCGCATTGTTGACTGACAGAGTGTCTGGGGTTTCATTCTTCACTTGCGGATCATCGGCGGGCTGCGCCAGATTGATCTCACCCGCTTCGGCAGGGCGACCCTTGGCGAAGCTGAACAGATCGTCACCGGGATCGGTCTTGACGATGTCGATCACCCGGCAGTCGGCACACATCTCCAGTCGACGCAGGCCATCGTTATCAAACATGCTGTGACCGGCCAGTTTTTTCAGCATCAGCGTGATCACACTCTGGGTGGCGAACGGGTCACCACAGCTGATGCAGCAAAATGGCTTCTCTTCGTGTAACACCCGCGTTGTTGTCCGTTGCTCCGGGTCGAGCAGATAACGTGGACTGAGGGTCAGCACCGATTCGGGACACGCCTGAGTACAAAGATTGCACTGAACGCAGGCATCTTCGTTGAAGCTCAGGCGCGGCGTATCCGGCGAGCTGCTTAGCGCTTTGGTAGGACAGATCGACACGCACGACATACACAAAGTGCAGTCGGTGCTATCAACATCAACCCGACCAAAGCTGGCACCACTGTCCAGGGCGACTTCAACAGGCAGTTCAGTCGACAATTCATTGGCGGCGGACTGCTGCTGGTACAGGTGACGCATCGCCTGCGAGATCTGTTGCCGTTTATCGGCTTGAGTATCCAGTTGCGCTATCGGCTCAATCGGCGTCTGTACGGTAACTTGTGACGCTGCGATCAATTGTGAGGGATCGACCAGCGCGATTCGGGTCGGCAATTGCAACCCCGTAAGCAGTCGGTTGGCGGTCTCGATCTCGCTGTCCAGCACTAAGCGAATCGATTCGGGTAAGCGTTGTTGTTCTGATGATGGTAAACCATCGACTAACAGTGAAACTCCGCTAGCACCCAGTGCGATCGCCGACAGCCAGACTTCAATACCGGCACTGCCCATCTCTTCGATCTGCAACGGCAGGTAGTGTCCGGGAAGCTGGGTTAACAGCTCGGCCAGTGCATTGGGGTTTGCGAGGTTAGGATTGCCCGGCTCGACACTAGCAGCGTCGTGTAACAACACATGCGGCGTTTTACCCCCAGCATTACGGTAGCCGTTTAACAGTCGTTGCAGGGTGTCTAGCAACAATCCCGGCTGGGGAAAGCCATAACGGATTGCTGATGTAGGGCAGGCGCTGGCACAACCGCCGGCACCGTGACACAGGTGGGCATCGATCTGCACGGTTGCGTTGACGACACTGATCGCATCGGCCGGGCAAACATCAAGACAGCGGGTACAACCGGTCATACCGCTGCCACTAAGGGCGCAAAGATCCGAGTAGATCTTGAAATACTGGGGCTTTTCAAAGCCCCCTTTGAGGGTCGGAATGTCGACCAGCGCCCGTTCCAGTTGTTCGGCATCCGCGGCGGCAAAGTAGCCGGCCGGTTTCAGCGCCATCGTCAGCTGTGGTTGCTGCCCCAGATCCAGCACCAGATCGAAGCGCTCGACGCCGTGCGCCAGCGTAGCCAGATTCTGCGGCTGATCCTGGTTATCGATCTCAACCAGCACTTCAAACTGACCCAGGTAACCGCCGAGCGTGGCCAGCGGTAACCGATAAGGCTTGATCGGGTCAGTTAAGTCAGCAGCGGCCTCCATCTCGGCATCGACCTGCGCCGGCATCGCTTCGGTAATCAGCCCGGTGAGCGGCACCTGCTTTTGCAATCGTGCTGCGGCCAGCTGGATCCGATGCTCGGGGCCGATAACCAGTAGTCGTCCCTGCGAGCTGAACGACACACCAGCCGCCGCCAAGTTGATTGCCGGACTGACCTGCGTCAGCACCTGCTCGCGAGCAGCACGATCGGTATCGCGTTGCTGTGAGGCGCTGGAATTAACATGGCAGGCTTGAGCTGTCGGCATGGTTGGCTGGCTAAGATCCTGTAATGATTCTGATTCGGTTATGGTTCGGTTCATCGCGATGGTTAACTCCGCTGATCATTGATAAGTGCAACTGCCGCACCAGCTTTGGTTGGAAAATCACCCCCTGTTCACCACAGGAGTCCAAGCCAAACGCTGATTACGGGTAATAGGCAGGGCAAAATGACCCTGCCAAATGAGCTGGTATAACAAAACGACCTGTTTGCTGGGGTTCTCTTGTTAGAGTCACTCGCAAGCACTCAGATCGTCTTCATCCGGATCGCCCGATTCATGCAACTGGTCGAGACTCTTAGAACATTTGTCTGAACGCTTGTCTGAACTCTGATCTGAACTCTGATCTGAATCGGTATTCAGATCCGGATCTGCAGAGGCTGGGCTTGACGGGGTAGCCGTGCACGCTTGAGCGGAAGGGTCGCCCTCGTCGACGCCCGTTTTCTCTTCGCCACTCCCGATGGTTGCTGCTGTGTCAGGGCTGCCCGAATCGTCGTCCTCCAGCGCGTCCTTAAACTGCTGCTTCTGCCGCTCGATAAACTGTTTCATCTGGTAGGTGACGGTATCGCCCAGCGGGATGAACTTGCTGTAGTCCTCGTCGTATTCGTTGAGGCCGTCGCGGATATTAAATTCAGGCAGATGGAACAGTTTTTTCAACGCTTTGCTACGCAGCTGCTCGGAGACTTTCTCGGAGAAAAAGCCGCTAAAGTCCGATTGTTCGTCGAGCGTCTCGATATCGGGCATATCAGCATCGGTAAGCGGTTCGGGTTCGGCGACCGGCTGCTCAGCGGCTAAGTCAAACGCCTGCAAGCCGGCATCACTAGCGGTCGGATGCGACGACGTTTGCTCTAAATTGTGGGTTTCTTCCAAACCAAGATCAGCACGAACCCCGGTCTCCAGATCAGTATCCGGCTCAGAGTTCAGTTCCGGTTGCGACTTGAGCCGAGACCAGCGACTTAGAAAGCCGTCCTCGGCGTCATCAGCGGCATCATTAATAGCGCTTCGCGATTCAGACATCGTTAGCACCCTCTGCCGGGGCGGCGGCTGTATTCTGCGACGTTGCCGCTATTTTATTAGTCCCAGCCCCGGCCTTGGCTTTACGGCGGCCATGATGACGGCGCTTACCTTTGCCGACCTCCAGCTCGGGTTCACCATGACGGGCGATAAAACCTTCGATCCAGCATTGGATCGCCTCGGGCATCGCCACCGAGTACACATCTTCCTCGCCACCGTCCATATAAGAGGAGGCTTCGTCCTGGCTTGCCGTCACCAAATACGGCTGCATCAACTCATCCTCTTCGCTACAGATCACAAACAGGCGCGGGTCGACAGCGCTGAGGTTGAAGCGGTAAGCGGCTCGCTCATCGCGGAACAACTCCAGCGACAGGCCACTCCAGCAAAAATCCTGACAAGGCGAACCGTCGGTATCCGTCACGGCAGGCAACGCAACCGAGCTCAACGACTGGCGCTGATCACTATCACGATCACTGTCACAGCTATGCAGCGACCAGCTATCAACCTCCCACAGCCCCCGGCTGATGGTTTTCCTGCGCAACTGCACCAGCAGCGGCCAATAGCGCACCTCGGTTGGTGGCACGTCTCCATTGGTGGATTGAGCATCGCTGGATTGAGCATCGGTGAATCGAGCACCGCTGGATTGAGCACCGTTAGATTTAACGTTTTGAGTTTCACCCGACAGCGCAGCAGCGCTATTGGCAGGTATCGAGTCTGAGTGGGACATGGCTGGCTCACTAAATGAGAAACATAACTGCTCTAGAGCAATAACCATTCCATCGTTCATTTCAGCCGCTGCGTCAGTGGTAGCAGGCATCGTTATCCGCACGGGCATCTCGGCCATCGCCTTTTCGGACAAAAAGTACCGGACCGATAAAAATAACCGGACATTTTGTCCCACATTGCGAGCGCTCCGGTGGATCAGCCTAGTACCAGCGCCGGTCGCAACTCAGGCACAGAATTTGCTCTGCTCAATCTATCGTCCATTTTTACCGGCTTATTCAGCATCTGCTGTACCAACCCCAGTGGTATCAGCACTGCTGTATCAGCACCTGTTAAATCAGCGCTACCCGTATAAGGATCAGATCATGAGCACCGATTACCGTCCGTTAATGTCGAAAGCCGGTTTTCTCAACACCCACGACGTCACCGCCTGGGATGAGCAGGGCGAGTTACGTCAGGTTTCGATCGCCGGTGAGTCGCCGCTGACCATCTACCTCGACAAGCAGGAGATCGTCACGCTGATGACGCTCGGCAGTCACCCCGAGTTACTGACGCTGGGTTACCTGCGCAATCAGGGATTTATCGATGCCATCGAGCAGGTCGAGTGTGTCCAGGTCGACTGGGAGGTGGATGCCGTGGCGGTGGTGACCCGCGACGGGGTCGAGGATCTGGAGCAGAAAATGCAGCACCGCACCATTACCACCGGCTGTGGTCAGGGCACCGTATTCGGTGGATTGATGGACAAAATTGATACCATCGAGCTACCCGAAGTCGAGGTACCGCAATCGCAGATCTACGGTCTGCTGGATAGTTTGCGGCAACAAAACGAGATCTATAAAAAAGCTGGCGCGGTACACGGCTGCGCGCTGTGTCAGGGAACCGAGGTGGTCAGTTTTGTCGAAGATGTAGGGCGCCACAATGCGGTTGATACGCTGGCTGGCGAGATGTTACTCAACAACATCGGCGGCCACGATAAAATTTTCTATACCACCGGGCGATTGACCTCCGAGATGGTGATCAAGGTGGCACAGATGGGGATTCCGATTCTGCTGTCGCGCTCGGGCGTAACCCAGATGGGCATGGCGTTGGCGCAACAGGTCGGACTGACACTGATCGGCCGGGCCAAAGGCCAACGTTTTATGGTGTTCAACGGTAAAGAACGACTGGTCTACGATCAACGGCCGCAACCGGCCCTGTCATCGGTAAAAACCGGCTCACGTAAGAGGGCATAACCATGGCCGAGTCTCTGGCGAATACCGGCTTTAATCCTGCTGCGGCTGAACCGCCCAAATTTATGAACATCAGGCAGGCTTCCGATTACCTGCAACTGAACGAAAAGAAGGTCTACGCGCTGGCCAGCGAAGGGCAGATTCCGGCCACCAAAGTCACCGGGAAATGGCTGTTTCCGCGCGATCTGGTCGATCAGTGGCTATTCGAATCGAGTCACGGTGGAGTGATGCTCGATCGGCTGATCATCGCCGGCAGCGACGACCCGCTGTTGCACCGTGCGGTCAGCCGGGTTGCCGGGCAGATTCAGACCAGCGCTATCGTCAGTTACTCCTGTACCGGTACCCGCCTTGGACTGTCGTTGCTGGCGCGTCAGCGTGCCGATGTTGCTGCGATTCACTGGGGACCGGCGGAAGAGAGCCACCTGCGCCACCCGGCACTGCTCAGTCGCCATCGCCAACATACCAAGTGGGTGCTGGTGCACGCCTTCAAACGCGAGATCGGCATCATCGTCACCCCCGATACCCGAATTAAATTCAGCGGCATACCGCAACTGTTGCAGGCCGATCTACGCTGGTCACTGCGCCAGGATGGCACTGGTTCCAGCCGTTTTATGGAGGAGGCACTGGGCCATTGCGGCATGAAGCTAGACCAGCTCAATCAAGTCGAACAGGGACTCAGTGAACGTGAAATTGCCTCGCAGATCGCCATGGGGTTGGCCGATGCCGGTCCCGGTGCGCGCAGCACGGCTACCGAGTTCGGGCTCGACTTCGTATCGATGGGCTGGGAGAGCTTCGATCTGGCGCTGGACCGCGGCGTATTTTTCCGCCACCTGTTCCGCGAGCTAACCCAGCAGCTCGAAAGCCCCGATTGCCAGCTACAGGCGCAACGTCTGGGCGGCTACGATTTCAGTGACAGCGGTAAATTGGTGTGGTCGTCGTAGGCGGGTATCACCAAGGGTATCTTTTAGCGCACCGATCAGCGCAACCTCGCACAGCGGATCATTCGACGGCTCAAATCACGCTGCGAATCAACGCGTCTCCCGCTTCATCAATTTTCGGGTCGGCCTGCAACAAGACAAAAAATGTTGAGCCGACATTGGGCCGCGAACGGACCTCGATCTGTGCACCGTAACGTTCCAGAATGCCATAACTCACCGACAGCCCCAGACCGCTGCCACCTTTAGTCCGGGTAAAGAAAGGATCGAAGATTCGCGGCAATATGGCCTGATCTATACCGCAGCCGTTATCGCTGACCAGCACCATCACACCATCAGCCCGATCGCGGGTTCTGATCGTCAGCACACCTTTATTTCGACCAGTCGCTGAGCCGCTGTTTGAACCGATCGTCGAGCCGCTATTTGAACCAGCAGTTAAGCCGATAGCCGATCCCTTCGATATCGCATTAACGGCGTTAACGATCAGGTTGATCAGCACCTGCTGGTACTGCTGCGGGTTACCGTGCAAGGTTCGGCTGGCGCGCAGATCCAGCCGCAGCCGGATCGAGTTCTTAGCCAGGTCATGGCGCACCAGCATAAGGGTATCGTTGATCACCCGGTTGATATCCATCGGCGTCAACTGTGCCAGGTAATCGCTGGGACGCGAGTACTGCAACAGATTATTGATAATGGCGCGAATGCGGTAGACCTGCTGGATGATCAGCTCGGATTCACGTTTTACCGGTTCGGCGGCATCACCAAGCTCCATCACCATCAGGTCCATGTTGCCCAAAATCACGGCGGTAGGGTTGTTGATTTCATGGGCGATACCGGCGGTCAGTTCACCGATCGCTGCCAGTTTTTCTTTGGCCACCAGCTGTTGTCGGGTTCGTTTAAGCAGGTCAAGATTCTGCTGCAGGTCGTCGGTACGCTGCTGCAACTGGTCGGTACGTTTAGCGACCTTGACCTCCAACAGTTCGGCACCGGCCTGCAGTTGATGGTGCTGTACGCTGAGCCGATCGAGCATGGCATCAAACTGCTGCGCCAGCACGGATAACTCATCGTGGCTATCAAGAGGGCCGATCCGCGCCTCCTCCCCGGCCCGGACTTGGCGCATCACTCGCGTGATCACCTCAACCGGTTTAAAGATCGACTTGGCACCGAGTACGGCCAGCAGCACCCCCAGTATCGTCACCACGCCAAACAGCACCACCAGCCACCGCAGTGCCTGGAAATAACTCTCTCTGAACGGGGCTTCGAGAAAACCGGCGTATAACATACCAATGCGTTGATCGTAGATATCAACGATCGGTTCGTAGGCCGAGATATACCACTCGCTGACGACAAAGGCGCGGTCGATCCATTTATGGCCGCGTTCGAGCACCTCATTGTGAACCTCTGCTGAGACCAACGTACCGATGGCCCTTTTGCCGGGTGCGTCGATCAGGTTGGGAACGTTGGTATTGATTCTGACATCCCCCAAAAACACGGTGACTGTGCCCAGACTTTCCTCGATCAGGCTGCCTTTGCCGTAGACCAGTTTTTTGAGGCCATCGACAAAATCAAAGTTGCCGTTAACCAGTACCCCTGCCATTAAATAGGCCCGCACATCACCCTGCTGATCCCAGATAGGGTAGTAACTGAGGAACACCATGCCGCGATCCTCAGCCTTGCGAACCTGGGGAATGGCGCGAGGTGTCTGCTGGATCGGCAGATACACCCGCGCAGCCAACGCTAGGTCGATCCGCTCCAACTCATCGGCGGAAAGTAACGCCACCCCGACACTGCCATTGTCGGTGAGGGCACGCTCCATCAACGGAGGGTGCTTGATACTGCAGCCCAAGTAGCCCACCAGATCACAACCGTCGGTATCAAGCAGGTAAACAAAATCGAAGGTGTCACGCTGCTGCAGCCGCCGCACCTCTTTGCCAATGGCTGTGCTATCTCCCTTCTCGAACAGCGATTGGGCGGCTTGTTGAAACGGGTAAGACTCAGCGATCAGGGATATTTTTTGCAGTTGCTGGTGCTGGTTGTTTTCAAACGCATCGTACGCCACCGACAGGTCTGTGCTGACCTTCATCAACAGCTGCTGATAGCTGACCTCGTTGCTCCACAGGTAAGCCATTCCGATCACCATGGGCATCACCAGCACAATCGGGAACAGCACCAGCGCCAGCAACCGGTAACGTAAACTGCTGGTGATCAGCCGATAACAACGTTTCAACATCAGCTCTTAGCCCTCAATCGGCAGCCGCCTCACTCCAGCTTTGCAGCTTGCGATCGAGAGTTTTGCGGGCGACGCCCAACTGTCGGGCAGCTTGGGTTTTATTGCCCGAGGCATGTTCCAGCACCTTGAGGATATGGTCTTTTTCGACTTGGCTCAGGTCCCAGTCTTCAGGGTAGCCCGAGTCTGCGGCGTTGGCAGGCAGATCTTCATCACCCAGAATCGCCTCACCGGGTAAGCGCCCCAACAACAAACAGCGTTCGATCAAATTTTTGAGTTCACGGATATTACCCGGCCAGTCATACCTTTCCATTCGGCGCAGATCATCATGGCTGTACGGGATCGCAGGCAATCCCAGTTTGACCGACAACCGTTCGGAGAAGTGCTGTACCAACAGGCTGATATCCTCGGTGCGTTCGCGCAATGGCGGTACCCGCAAGCGTAATACGTTGAGGCGGTAAAACAGATCCTGGCGGAAGTTGCCCAGCTTTACCTCCTCCTCCAGATCCCGATTGGTCGCCGCGACCAAGCGGATGTTAACCGGGATGTCGCGTTCGCTGCCCACCGGCCGGATGCGTCCCTCCTCCAGCACCCGCAGCAGTTTTGACTGCATCAGCAGTGGCATCTCGCCGATCTCATCCAAAAACAGGGTGCCACCATCCGCGTAGCAGAACAGCCCCTCACGCGCCTGTTGAGCGCCGGTGAAAGCGCCTTTAACGTGACCAAACAGCTCCGATTCGATCAATTCGGGGGCGATGGCACCGCAATTGATCGGCACAAACGGTCCTTTGCGTTGACTGCGTCGATGCATGGCGTTGGCGACCAACTCTTTACCGGTACCCGACTCCCCCTCAATCAGTACCACCGAGGGGGTCGGCGCGACACGTTTGATCAGCTGGCACAGCGATTTGATCTCGGCACTGTTACCGATCATCCCTTCCATCGAATAAAGCGCATCGACCTGGCGCTTGAGGACGAAGTTTTCACGCCGTAGCTGGCGTTGCTCGAGACAGCGGCGAACCGCCGTGACCATCTGCTCAAGCCGGAACGGTTTGAGGATAAAATCTGAAGCCCCGATCCGCAGTGCCTCGATCGCCTTGTCCATATCGGCAAAGGCGGTCATGAAGATCACATCGGACTGCAGCCCGTGGGCGGCCACCTCGCTAAGCCATTCAACCCCGGAGTTACCCGGCAGGCAGATATCGACAATCAGCAGGTCAAAGTGGCAACGACTACGCAATGTTTCTGCTTCTTCGGCCGAGCCTACCGATTCAACCAAGCTGTACTCTTTTGCCAGCGCGCGTTGTAAAAATTCACGGATACCCGGCTCGTCATCGACGATTAAAATCGACAAAGCCTGACGGTTTTGAGGCGAGGAGGTTGGCTGGCTGGCGGAGGTCGTTTTGACCTTGCTCACAGCGATGGACTGGCTGACGGGGACTGTTACTGGCGGAGTCAGTTCAACACGATCCCGGGAAGGGGAGATTGGCACGCAGATCACCTCATCTAAAATTGATTCGTTACTGATCCGACGTTGGCCGGGAGTCTTTCTGCCGCTTCACTAATAGCAACGGAGCTACAGCATCTATAAAAAAATACACTCTATAATCGCCCGCTATTCATAGAGCGGTCAATTAAACTGACGTATAAGCCAACCAAATTACGACCTGTACCAATGACAGGGTCATTTTGACGCTTCACCCGCTCAAGGCGAGACATTTTGCCCGCCTCACAACAGCGTCGCGACGACATAGATCACGTAGATTGGCCATAACCACCGTTATCTCCCTCATCAGCGCCGTTTTCCATAGCTGGCACCATCCTTGCTTTTTGCTATTGCTGTAGCCCTATTTATTCCAGTGTTGTGGTTTATTCCGGTCACCCGCCCCGATGAATAAGCCAGCGCACCATCAAAATTGATTGAGGATCACCATGAAGCACTTTGTCCGACTTCCGGTCACCCAACCTCGAATCATCCGACCTCTAATCATCAGGTCATTGGTCAGCCTCCTGTTCGTTTTCAGCTCGGCGTGGGCCGTCGCTGCAGAGTCTGATTCAACATTGCGTTTGGCCACCACCACCAGCACCTATAACTCGGGGCTGCTCGACGCCATTCTGCCAACCTTCAGCCAACAGACCGGCATCGAGGTTCAGGTGATCGCCGTCGGTACCGGGGCGGCCCTGCGGATGGGACGCGACGGTGATGCCGATGCCTTGTTGGTTCACGCCCCTGCGGCCGAAAAGGCGTTCATCGATCGCGGCTACGGCAACAAACGGGTCGGGGTGATGTACAACGATTTTGTCATCGTAGGCCCGGCCAGCGATCCTGCGGCGATCGCAGGATTAAATGATGCCACTGCGGCGATGCAGAAGATCGCCAAGCAGCAGGCGATCTTTGTCTCGCGCGGCGACGATTCAGGCACCCATAAAAAGGAGCAAGGACTGTGGCGGCAAGCCGCACTGGTGCCGGCTGGAAAATGGTACCGTGAGGCGGGACAAGGGATGGGCAAGGTGCTGCAGATCAGCGATGAAGTGGAGGGTTACACCCTCACCGATCGTGGCACTTGGTTGGCCTACGAAAGCAAGGTTGGCCTCAAATTATTAGTCGAAGGCGACTCTCAATTGTTCAATCCCTACAGTGTGCTGCAGATCAGCCCCGACCGTTATGGCGACCTAAATCACAAAGGGGCTGCCGCGTTCAGCCGTTGGCTGGTTTCCAAAACAACACAGCAGCAGATCGCTGATTTTCGTATCAACGGTAAACCGCTGTTCGTACCCTCGGCCAGCGGTAGCATTGCCGCAACGGCCACACCAACACCGGCTAACGCCCCAAGCCAGCAAAGCCATAACTGATGCAGAGTCTGAGCAGCACCACGTTAGAGGCGATCAGGCTGCTTTTTAGTGGTGACCCCGAACTCTGGTCGATCATCGCCATCTCGTTCAGCACCACCCTCAAAGCGATTGTTATCGCCACACCGGTGGCGTTCGTGGTCGGCTGGCTGCTCGGTACGTTTCGTTTTCCCGGTCGCTGGGCGCTGATCTCGCTCTTCAACAGTCTGCTCAGCGTTCCCACCGTAGTGGTCGGATTATTGCTTTACATCCTGCTCTCTCGCAGCGGCCCCTTCGGTGACCTGCGGTTGCTGTTCACCGACACTGCGATGGTGATTGGTCAAGTCGTGCTGGCCTTCCCAGTGCTGGTGGCGATGAGCCTCGCCAGTTTCAAGGCAGCCGACCGCAGTGCCTGGGAGACCGCCAGAACGCTTGGTGCGCCCGCATGGCGAGCATTTTTCACCCTGATGTTTGAGCTCCGCTACGGTCTGGCCGCTGCCAGTATCGCCGCATACGGCCGCATCATCTCCGAGATCGGTTGTTCGATGATGATCGGCGGCAACATCCTCAATCACACCCGAAACATCCCCACCGCGATCGCACTGGAAACCAGCAAAGGTGAATTTTCCCAAGGTATTGCGCTGGGGCTGGTACTACTGCTGATGGCGCTTGGGCTCAACATCGCAATTACCCTGCTGCAGCGTCACAGCGAGGTGCCATCATGACCACGGACCAACATCGGAAAACCCCCATGCACTCTTATCCCTCCGAACCCCTGCTCAGTGTCCGTCAACTTAAGAAAAGCTATGGCAGCCAACCCTTACTGGATATCGGCTCGCTGGAGTTACACGCCGGTGAAGCGACCTTGCTGACCGGTCGCAACGGCGCTGGTAAGAGCACCTTGCTGAAGATTCTGGCCGGACTGGAAAGTTGCGATAGCGGCAAGCTGCGTTATCGCGGAATCACATTAACCCGACGACAACACCATAATATCGGTGGCAAGGTAATCTACCTGCACCAGCATCCGTTCCTGTTCGACGGCAGCGTCGAGAAAAACATCGGTTACGGTCTGAAGGCGCTCAACCGCAAGCAACGTAGCGAGCGAGTTCGGCAGGCGTTGGAGTGGTCAGGGCTGAGCCATCTGGCCGCGCGTAACGCCAACACGCTCTCCGGTGGTGAGAAACAGCGCGTGGCGTTGGCGCGCGCTTGGGTGATGGAGCCGGAACTGCTATTGATGGACGAGCCAACCTCCAACATGGACACCGAGTCACGCCAGCAGACACTATTTTTAATCCGCCGACTGGTCAACGAGGGCAAGAGTATCGTGCTGTCGAGCCATGAACTCAAAGGTGACAAACGCTTGTTCCAGCGTCAGTGGCATATCGATGCGGGCCAGTTAAACGAACAGCATCTCGGACACACGATTGACCCCACTCCTAACGTTCAGCACAACAGTCAGTCCGGCAGTCAGCCCAGCAACCTCAAAGCGCAGCAGTTGGCTGCCGAACAACGGAGCCGATTATGACGTCCCGCAATGCAATGCCGCAGACAATCACCCCCGTAGCTGAACAGTCGATCAGTGCCTTGATTCTGGCTGGCGGTCGCGCTCAACGCATGCAAGGCTGCGATAAAGGGCTGGTGGAGTTGCAAGGGATGCCGATGATCTGCCATGTGATCGAGCGACTGCAACCGCAGCTGGGCTTGATTCGCATCAACGCCAACCGCAACCAATCCACCTATGCTGCGCTGGGTGTTGTCGATACTAGCTTCAGTAACAAGATGAGCAAAAAAAAGAGCAACAAGGCAAACAACCAACCGCAACCCTATACGGTGATCAGCGACAGCCTCAGCGACTTTCAAGGCCCATTGGCCGGTATTGCGCAGGGGCTGCAGGACTGTCCGACCGAATGGATGCTGGTGGTGCCCTGCGATACCCCACTACTGCCAAAGGACCTAGTCGAACGGATGGTACAGCAACAGCGATGCAGCAACGCCGAGATCGTGGTGGCGCACGACGGCCAGCGACTGCAGCCCGTGGTCGCGCTGATTAACCGGACGCTGCACCCCAGCCTGCTCGATTACCTGGCCGGAGGCGACCGCAAAATTGACCGCTGGTATGCTATGCACACATTTTCCAAGGTCGATTTTAGCCACGAGTCCCAAGCATTTTTGAACATCAATAGCCTGCGAGACAAGCAACTGTTAGAGAATCAGGTCGTATGAGTTTTCATCTTCAATCCCCACTGCCGTTAATCGGCATCGCCGCCTTCAGCGGCACTGGTAAGACCACCCTGCTCAAGCAAGTGATCCCGCTATTAACTCAGCGCGGTATCCGGGTTGGTATGATCAAACATGCCCACCACCGCTTCGATGTCGATACCCCAGGTAAAGACAGTTATGAACTGCGCAAAGCGGGGGCCGGCCAGATGCTGATCGGCTCCAGTCATCGCTGGGCGTTGATGACCGAAACCCCTGAACCGCAGGACGATCCAGATCTGAACTACCTGATCGCGCAGCTCGATCCCGATCGTCTCGACCTGATCATGGTCGAGGGCTTCAAGCACCTACCGTTTCCCAAGATCGAACTACACCGCCCCAGCACGCAGCAGCGACTACTGTTCCCCAATGACCCACACATCGTCGCGGTGGCGCACGATGAAACGCTACCGGTCGCCACCCAGCTGCCGCAGCTCGATATCAACGATCCGCAGGCATTGACCGATTTTATCGTCAGCTACTGCCAGCTTGATCAGCTACAACCCCACAGCGCCAAGGGCAGCTTTTTATGAACAGCCGTCAGCCAGTCGATCAACCACAGCAAACAGGCGCTGTTTCAGTGCTGGAACGAGAAGCAGAGCAACACCAGTGCTGCGGCGGCCCGGCCGATAACCTGTTACCGGTCGAACATGGGCGGGCTCGGATTCTGCGCAGCGTCGCGCCACTGACCCAGACCCAACAGATCGATGTGCGCAGCGGTTTTGGCCGAGTGCTGGCTGAGGATGTGATCTCACCGATCAACGTTCCCGCTTACGACAATTCGGCAATGGATGGCTACGCGGTGCGGGGTTGTGACCTCAACAGCGACGGCAATAATCGACTACAGGTGATCGGCAGTGTCCTGGCAGGCCACCCGTTTAACGGCGAAATTGGCCCAGGGCAGTGCGTCAAAATCATGACCGGTGCCAAGGTTCCCGATGGCCTGGATACGGTGATTATGAAGGAGATCTGCCATTGCGAAGGCAGTGAAGACGACCTTTACGTACGTTTTCCTGCCGGTGCAAAGCTCGGACAAAATCGCCGCTTCGCCGGTGAAGACCTAGCGCAGGGCGCCGTGGCCATTGCTGCTGGCACTCGTCTGGGTGCCGCCGAGCTGGGGATGATCGCATCCTTGGGACAGGCCGAGATCAACGTCTACCGCAAACCTCGGGTGGCCTACTTCTCCACCGGCGACGAGATCTGCAGCCTAGGCCAGCCACTGCAGGCCGGCCAGATCTACGACAGCAACCGCTATACCGTCACCGCGATGTTACGGTCGATGGATATCGAGGTGATCGACCTGGGCGTTATCCCCGACCAGCCAGCGGCGATTGAACAGGCATTCTTACAGGCCAGTGCGCAGGCCGATGTGGTATTAAGCTCGGGCGGAGTCTCGTTGGGCGAGGCCGACTACGTCAAAGACAGCCTCGATAAACTAGGGCAAGTCGGTTTCTGGCGGCTGGCGATGAAACCCGGTCGACCGCTGGCGTTTGGCAATGTCGGCAAAGCGCTGTTCTTCGGCCTGCCCGGCAATCCGGTAGCGGTGATGGTGTCGTTCCTGCAATTCGCCAAACCGGCATTACGCAAACTCAGCGGGGAGTCACACTGGCTACCACAAAGCTGCCAACTCGCCAGCCGTGATCACATCCGTAAAAAACCAGGGCGCACCGAATATGTCCGCGCCATCATCGAAACCAACAACGACGGTCTGCCGCAGGTCCGCAGCAGCGGCCAACAGGGTTCCGGCATCCTGACCTCGATGAGCCGAGCCAACTGCCTGATCGTACTGGCCGACAACCAAGACGATATCGCCGCGGGCGATCTGGTGACAGTGCAACCGTTTGAGGGGTTGCTGTAACAACGCAAAATCAACAAAACCTTGCCGCCAAGGCTAGCTGTTCCAGCCCCGAAGCAAGCTGCTGAGGATCAGGTCGAATAGGACAGCCTAGAGCGACTTAATCAGACCGCCCTTGATTAGAACCGTCCTTGGTTAGACCTTCCCCTTCCCCAGATGTGTGCCGCCTCGCTGTGACGCCAGTTCCATCTGCTTTTGGCGTTCCGAGAAGCGTTTCTTTTGTTGGTCTGATTTTGTGTCGTAGCAATGGTGGCAGCTGACGCCTTTGACATACTGGGCAAGATTTTTTTGCTGCTCGGTGATCGGCTTGCGACAGCCGTGACACTGATCGTATAGGCCTTTCTGTAGCTGATGGTCAACCGACACACGGTCATCAAACACAAAGCAATCACCTTGCCACAAGGAGTCCTGTGCCGGTATCTCTTCCAGGTATTTTAGGATGCCGCCTTGCAGGTGAAATACCTCATCAAAGCCCTGCTCTTTGAGATAGGCGGTGGATTTTTCACACCGAATACCGCCAGTGCAAAACATCGCCACTTTCCGGTGCTGGTCTTTGTCCAGCGTCTTATCCACGAAGGATGGAAACTGGCGGAAGGTTTCTGTTTTGGGATTGACCGCGTTGGCAAAGGTGCCAATTTCCACTTCGTAGTCGTTACGCGTATCGATAACCAGCACACTGGGATCGCTGATCAGCGCATTCCAATCGGCCGGTTTAACATAGGTGCCTACCACGCGATCCGGATCGATACCTTCAACGCCAAGGGTCACAATCTCTTTTTTCAGTTTGACCTTGCAGCGCTTGAACGGCAGTTGTGTGGTGTAAGACTCCTTATGATCCAACTCGGCCAAACGTGGGTCACTTCTCAGCCACTCCAGCAGGGTATCGATCTGCTCACGAGTACCCACAACGGTTCCGTTGATCCCCTCTCGGGCGAGCAGTAAAGTGCCGCGAATGGCATTCGCTTCCATCACCGCAAGCAGTGGCGCACGTAGCTGCTGATAATTTTCCAGTGTGACGAATTTATAGAGCGCGGTAACAACAAATTTTGACATGGGTATTCCTGATCGCTAGCTGGAACGTAAATCCAGTGCATTTGAGGGCGGAGAATAGTACCAAACAATGACTTATGGCACTTTCTTTTTTTGGCCTCGCCTGTCCTGCGTATCTGCTCGCGGTCTATCGAGGGGGCCTAAATACCCTGAATGTTGATCAACCTTGGCGCAAATTTTGATGGGGTTAGATACGATCAGTTGACTGACCATCCAGCGTCAACTTTTGAGCATTTGTGTTGGTCATTAGCAATTGGCCAGGAAAAGAGGAGAGTTCCGCCACTGGACCGAGATCCTAGGTTGAGCAAGCAGAAGCTCATGGCAGCAGTAAGTGCGACGGAGCAGCCATACGCTCCGCTATCATCTAAGTGCAACAATCGCCCCGAAGCGGGCACTCCAGGCATCCAGGTTAGCTATTATCCGAATGTTGCGAGGACGGTTTCCCGAGTAAATCGGTGATTTCCTCCCTATCCGATAGCGTCAACAACAAGGTCAGATCCCCACGCTGTAACTTTTCAACGATGAGCTTAGCCCCCTCGTAAGGGCTGTCACTGAAGAGGATATTCTGTGCCGGCATACCCATAGCAACGGCGGCATCGGCGATCAGCCGAGGGACTTCACCAGGCTCTCGACCCCTTAGGTAAATTTCCAATTCAGCCACCACCAACAGGTCCGGTTGCATGGCTAATACGGCCTGAGTGGACTCCGCTATCTCCTGATTGCTGCGATCCCCCGGCATGCTCAGCATCAACAACTTTCGTTGCGCCGGCATATTTGCAAGGGTAGTGGCCATCGCGTTCATGCTGTGGACGTTGTGAGCAAAATCCATGATCACGGTGGCATCGTTAACCTGGAACTGATTTCCGCGTCCAGGATTGTCGTCGATGCTGCTGCTGAACTGTCGCAGTGCGCAGGCGATCGATGGGGTGTCGAGTCCTAAACTTTTGGCCAGACCGATAGCACCCAGCGCATTCTGGATGTTATGACGGGCCGCGCCGTTTAAGGTCATGGGAATGTCATCGACGGCGATGATCTTTTCCTCGGCATTATTGTCGACGTAAAACACTTGGCCTTTACGCAGAAAACAAACGGCGCCGCCGAGTGTTCGATGCGCTTGCAATACCGAGTTGTCGGGATGTAGTGAAAACCAGCATTTAGTGACGTTCAACTCGGGCGCTAACGCCACCAACTGCGGGTCATCAGCATTGAGGACCAGCGTGCCGCTGTCGAGCGCCTTGGCCACCACGGCCTTGGCTCGCGTTAACGCATCAAGGGTATTGATGCCATATTCGCCAAGATGGTCTGCGGCGATGTTGGTAATCAGGGCAGCATCAACCCTATCAACAGGTAAGCCGCGCCGCAGGATACCGCCGCGGGCCACTTCCAGAATCGCCGTTTCGGTGTCGGGGTGACGCAGTAATATCCGTGCGCCACCCGGTCCGGAATAATCCCCTCTATCGATAATCTGCTCGCCCACCCGAACAAAGTCGGTTGAGGTCACGCCGCAGCAGCGGCCCGACTGCTGCACCATCTGCGACAGGATTCGCACGCTGGTCGACTTGCCGTTGGTGCCGGTGACCAGCGCCAAAGGCACGGTTTTAAACTGTTGCCAATCGATGCTCTCGGGATCGGGCAACGCTGTGACGGGCCAAACCTGAACACTGGCCCCGTAACCGAGCGAAAAGTCATCATCGTCGCTGAGCCAAGGCGCATTTTGCTGTTTGGCCAACGCGATCAGCTGCAGCAAGGCCGGATTGGCCTCTTCAATGATGGCCTGTCTGAGTCGAACCCGCGCTTGCGCCAGGTACTCAGATCGCGCTACGCCGGTGAGCTCGGCGCAGGTCAATTCCCAGGCGGTCTCGTTGATATCGCAGGCCGCATACAGCGCATCAAGCGGTGCGCTGATGGCGATACTAATGCCATCTTCGAACAGCCGATAACAGGTCTGCTCGGTTTGCCAGTCCAGATCGTCCAACAACTGCCGGACATTAATCTGCCATTGGTTAACGACCTGCTGTTTATCGATACCCTCAACAAAGGCATCAATGATCGCACCGGGTTGGTCCCAAAGCAGGCTCTTGCCGGTCAGGCGCCGACCATCATCAAGGGTCAGCTGGATCGCAGTGTTAGCCATCTAGTCACTGCCTTCGTCAAATTCAGACACCACCCGTACGCCGCGCTCGTCTTTGACAATTTTCATTCCCGATTCCAGCACAAAGGGATCCGGAGCGTTGCTATCCAACATCGACACTACCGTTTGTACCGGGGCCAGCTTAGGTTCGGGTTGTACGCCCGATTTGCCGTCAAAATGGATGATCTGTTTCCAACTACGCGAAATGGCATCACCAAACACCATCACCAGGTCATTTTGTACTGCCAGACCGAGCGCCTTGTCGATCGCTTCAACCTCGTCCGGCACGACCAGAATGTTAGCCTCGCTGATCCCCTGTTCTTTTAACACCCGGGCGACCCTTTGGGGCACTTCATCGTGGCCACGACCACGGCGGTTATCATCGGCTTTGCAGATGTAGATGTCGAAATGGCCGGCGGCGGCCTTGGCAATTTCATCCAAATCTTCATCGCGACGATCCCCGGGGCCTGCGATGACCACGATGCGCTTACCCTCCACGTCCAGCTTGCTGGCCAGCTCGCTCATGCAGCGAATACCATCAGGGTTATGGGCGTAGTCGAGGATCACCCGGAACGGGTGCTCGTCGTAGACGTTCATCCGCCCCGGTGCCTGGAAGAAGGTGGTACTGAAAGTTCGCAGACCATGCTGAATATCGCCGATCGACTTGTTCAGGCTGAAGGCTAGCGCCGCGGCAAACATCGCATTCTGAACATTGTGAGTGGCTTTACCTTCGAGCGTTGCCGGAATCAGATGGGTCCACAGCAGCGGAATATGTGCGCCATTATCGAAAATGGTGATCATGTCACCGTTGATCCCCTTCTCGAGTACCACGGCCCGACCGCCCGCACGGATGTGCTCACGAACCAAGCCGTGGCCGATGTTCATGGTGACATAACACAGATGCTTGGCCTGGGTGTGTTCGGCCATTTTCAGGCATTCGAGATCATCGGCGTTGAGCACCACGGTATCTTTGGCCACTTCCACCACTATCCGCTTGATTTCGGCTAGCTGCGCTAGGGTATCGATACCCTTCATCCCCAGATGGTCGGGCTGAACGTTAAGGCAGGCGGCAATATCACTCTCACGATAGCCCAGACCGGCCCGTAAGATACCGCCACGGGCCGTTTCCAATACCGCGATATCCACCGACGGATCGCGAAGCACGATCTGTGATGATACCGGACCGGTCATATCACCTTTGACCGACAGGTGGCCATCGACATAGACGCCGTCGGTCGAGGTCATACCGACCACATGGCCGGCGGTCTTGAGGATATGCGACAACATTCGCGAGGTGGTGGTTTTGCCATTAGTACCGGTAATGCCGGCAATCGGAATTCGCGCCGGGGTACTGGGCGGGAACAGCATGTCCATTACTTTACCGGCGACATCGCGGGGTTGGCCTTCGCTCGGAGCGACGTGCATTCGAAAACCCGGTGCCGCATTGATCTCGACGATGCCACCACCGATCTCTTTATACGACTGGGTGATGTCGGCAGTCATGAAATCGACACCGCCAACATCCAAGCCGACCGCTTTTACCGCCCGCTCAGCCATCGCCTTATTGTCGGGGTGCAACAGGTCGGTCATATCGATCGCCGTACCGCCGGTCGATAGGTTGGCGGTGGCGCGCAGATAAAATATCTCGCCCTCGGCCAGCACGCTGTCCTGATTGAGGCCCGCTTCATCCATCAAGCGCCGCCCCTGAGTATCCATCTCCAGCCGGGTCAGTACTTTCTCATGACCGACGCCACGACGGGGGTCTTGGTTAACCACCTCGATCAGCTCGCCAATAGAGCTCTTACCATCACCAACAACATGCCCAGGCACCCGTTTGGCCACGGCCACCAGCTCGCCATTAACCACCAACATACGATGATCCAATCCGGTCAGAAACGATTCGACCAATACCGCCCGACTGGTGCCATGCTCGCTGGCGTGGTCGAAGGCTATGATGATCTCAGCTTCGGTGCTCAGGTCGATCGAAACACCGCGACCGTGGTTGGCATTCAGCGGTTTAACCACCACCGGTAGGCCAATACTCTTGGCAGCGTTGAACGCCTGCTTAGCCGAATACACCATTCGCTGTTGTGGCACGGGTAAACCGAGGTCGTTGAGCAGATTGTGAGTATCTTCCTTGTCGCAGGAAATTTCGACGGCGATGTGGTTGGTCTGGCTGGTGATTGTCGCCTGAATTCGTTGCTGATACTTGCCGTGGCCAAACTGCACCAAGCTGTATTGATTAAGTCGTAACCAAGGAATGTCCCGTTCTTCCGCGGCACTGACCAGCGACTGGGTACTGGGGCCAAACTCTTTGCGCTGGGCGAAGTGGATGAAGTCTGAGAGTTCCACGGCAAAATCGAAATCAGGTTCCAGTTTCGTATCCAACTGCGCTTGAACGGTTGCCGGTATCAACGAAACCAGCAGCTTTCTGGCTAGCTGGGCCGCTTCTAAGCCGACATCGCGCTGCATGTACTGGAATACCATGTTGTACTGGCCTTCTTGGCCGGTGCCACGGGTTTTACCGAAGGTAACTTCGGTGCCCGCCATACACTGCAGTTCAAGGGTCACATGCTCCCAAATATGGGCCATCCAGGTGCCGTCATCTTCCTTTAATCGGCGGATAAAACCGCCCGGTTCACCGTAAGAACAACCGTGTTCCTGCAACCCGGGCAGCGCGGTGACTAGGTCTTCGACAAAGTTATCACCGAGCTTGGTTGATGGAAGCTGCTCTAAAACACCGAGATTAACGACATGGCGAATAACTGGAAAATGGGCATAAACGTTGGGACCGACGTACACGTTAGAAGAAACGATTTTCATTAGCTTTCCCTAATACAAACAATCAGTTGCGTAGGCGAGCAGTTCTGTACAGAGGTCGATCGCACCGCCTCCTGAGGAGGCGTGTTTTTTGCAGAGAAAACGGGGTGACGAGTGGATCGACAGAGAAACTTGTTCAACAGGTTACTCATCAATCTACATAGATATATTAAATTTCTGCTGGTGGATACCCTGCGGCGTTATTTAGGCCAAGCTTGGCGGGTATTTAGGCAATACTTGGCGCCGCTGCTGAGCATATGCAGTTTTAACCCTATCAGGGTGATCGATTCACCAGAACTGGCTTCGGCCATCGAGCTGTGTTGCAAATCCGATGGATCGACCACGGTAAGGCTACCGCTACCGACCACTTCCAAAACACCATCGGGGCCGATAAACGCAGCGGTGTCTTCGCAGATACCAATACCCGAGGCGAAGGGATTGTAGGACACGGCCGACAGCAGCCGTCCCAGGCGATTACGTTGACTGAAATGCTGATCGAGGATCACCTTACGGATCAACCCCATGCCCGGAGCAAAGGTGACGCCTTGTTCGTTAGGCAACGCCCCGGTCGCGCCCCCGGCGATCATATGCTCGGGCATGATGGCGGCTCCTGCCGAAGTCCCGGCAACATGGGCGCCAGCCGCATTCGATCTTCTGATGCATTGGGCCATCGGCGTGCCACCCAGTATGGTCGATAACCTCAGCTGGTTACCGCCGGTCATAAAGATCCCGGTGGCTTGGGACATCTCTTCGAGGTAGTCATCGCGCTGTGCATCTTCACGGGAAGTTATCGGTAAGGAGATCGCTTTGGCTACGCCAAGATCGGCAAAAACCACCTCATAATTGGGACCCGTTTCTTCCAATTTTGACGCCGTAGGAATAATCACGATACGAGCGTCTTTTCCACCGCAGAGCGCGACAAAACGCTGCAGAATAACCGGGTCTTGAGTGCGCTCTTCAGCACCACCAATGGGGATAACAAAGCCACGTTGAACGCCTTCATCACTCTTTGCAGGACACATAACTACCTCTATTCAAACATTCCAATAATGACCGACGTTCCATTACGTTTATGCCAGTTTCCGTTGGCCATCACGTCGGTTATTTGATGATTTTCATTTAACACCAGCAGATCGGCATCATAGCCGGGGGCGATCCTGCCTTTCGTCTTCAATCGCAATAGTTCGGCGACATTGCTGGTAAACATCGGTAACAGCATTTCAAGAGCCAAACCGGCGTTTAATCCCGCCTGGATGGTTTCGAGCAGCGTGCTGGCGCGACCAAAATCCATATGTTGAAGCTCACCCTGAGCGTCGAAACAGGGCAAGCAGCCGCCACCGTCAGAACTAACGGTGATCCGGTCGAGCGGAAGATTGCGGTTGATCGCCAGTTCAATCGCCTCAGCCGCGTCTAGACCCGGATCTGCGGTGCCTTTGGGGAAGGCGGTAATGTCGACGTAGCCGCCTCTGCTGAGTAACCGGCAGCTAGCATCGAACAGGTCTTTATTGCGATTAATATGGGTGGGGTTGAATACCCGTGCCGGAATTTCGGTTTCGGCGATGGCGCGCTCAATCAGTTCCAGACGACGCCCACCATCACCCAGATGGAAGTGGATGACCCCGGCTTTACCCGTCATCAAACCCGCAACGTGAACTTCGCTGGCCAGCCGGATTACTTCTTGATAGGTGGGCTGGCTTGAACGGTGATCGCTGATGGCAAACTCACCGATGCCGATGACCGGATCGAGGTAGACGATATCGGATTTGGCACTGCCGGTCAGTGTCGTCAACGGGTAGTGGTAGCCGCCGGTCCAGCAATAAGCCGACATCCCCTCTTCTCTGAGCCCGTAGACCCTAGCCAATAAGTTACCGGTACTGCGAGTGGTGTCGTCGGTGCCCAAAAGTCCGACAACGGTGGTGACGCCCGCACCGGTGAACTCTGAAATCGGCACCGGCGGCACCTGAGTAGCGAATCCCGCTTCCCCACCGCCACCCGTAATATGGGCGTGGCTATCGATCAGGCCGGGAACCAGCGAGGCGCCTGAAAGATCGATCACTTCCACGTTCCAATGCTTGGGTAGGTTGTCCTGATCGCCAGCGTGGCTATCAAAAACTGCTGCGATTTTTCCACCCGCTATCAGTACATCTTTTATGCCGACAAATTCCGGGGTATATAGGTTGGCGTTTTTTAGCAGTGAAATCATGGTATCGGTCACTAATCGGCTCAATCTTCAGCACTTTTCTGTAGGGCCGACAGTATGACGCATGCAGCCAATTTCACGAAAGAAAACTGGAAGCCTTGATGGTGGCTTAACCTCTACTTTTGGCATCCCAGCTAAAAAAGGGGGATTACCGTAGGATGGTGTATGAGCAAAGATAGAGGGGGGTGGCGGCGCGCTTTGAACGAGGATCTCTGGCCAAGTTTCCTGCATTACTAGCCCTACTTCGCGGGTACGGCGGGAGGCGGGGCGTCCGGCAATGGCTCACCCTTGCTCAGTTTGTGCTTGTAGAGATGCACCTTCTTGCGGTCGGCCCAGAACGTAACACCGTACTCAGGGATAAACGCCGTCACCGTACCGTCATAGTGATAAAATGGCCATTTGGTCTTGCTGAAATCGTCAATCAATCGGTACTCGTTCTTTTCAGAGTCGAACTCAACGAATTTCTTTCCCGGCACCATGAACATGTAGCGGCCCGACAAAGGATCTACCGTCACGGTACTGCTGCGGATGGTGAATTTGTCCACAGCAAGAGGAAAATCTTTCATCTGTTTGAATTTGCCGTCTTTGGTCAGGATACCCACAGTCCGGATGTTGTTGCCTCCTGCAAAGAGGACCTCCTCACGGAAAGGATTATGCCGCCCCATGCTGTGGTAGCCATGGACAGGAATCCTGCCGAGGTTCTTCCAGGCATTCTCCTTTATGCTTAGCATGCGTAAGGTTCCGCTTTTGGGTTTGCGGCCAATACTGACGATGCCATCCATAGCCGTGAAGTACTCGTAGCACATGGCACTGCTGCCGATGGCCTTGTTCGTGGCCTTCGGCTGGAACCAGGTCTCGGTCAGGACATCGAAGCCCGTGTGCCCGGTATATAAGCGGCTCCTTTCGGGGTCAAAACTGTTCATAGAGTACTGATGACCAAACTTCTGTTTGAGTACCGGCGCGTTCGTCACCCCATCGAACGGAATGTTCCGCCACGTGTTCGTCTCCTCTGAATAGGCGATCAATTTGCGTGTCTGGCGTACACCGAAGTAGAGAAACTGCCCCGTTCGACTGTCCCAGTGACCGTCATCGGACCATGTGCCAATGTGGAGTCCCTTTGAAGGCGGCGGCGCAGACCAGATATGCTTGGGCATTTCATGCTTGAGCTCTGCCCATTGTCCCGGCGCCATGCTCGCAGCCAGTTTCGACAATTCTGTCTTCCCACGCCGCGCTTCGACGGCTTTCTTGACCTCCTCGCCGCCGGGAAGATAGGACGGTTCAGCGGCGGATGCAGCCGCGGCTAAGAGGGCGAGTATCACAAGACCTATGGTCTGATTGCCTATCACTGGACGCCCCACCCCTTCCCTTTCTTCTCTCCTACTGAGTATAGGAAGAATAAAAGCCCTTCCCCCGAAAATTCACACCTACAGCCGAACTTGATTTTTGTGAAAGAACATAGATAAAGCCTATTACCTCCCTGACTGTTTTTTGTACGAATTAGACTTTGGATCGCCAAATGGAGCCGTTCAGTGCTGTTCTGGTCATCATTTTCCGGAACGGTCTTTATCGTTATAGATTGTCTGACTGAGTACTATCGATCCCATAGTCATGTTTAACTGCCCAACGAGAACTGAACGATAACAAAGGAACCTGCCTTACATGAAATGGACCTCATGCCTTCTCGCCCTGTTACTTATCACCATTAGCGGTTGCTCGGAGCCTGCGACTGACAAAGACGATGCTCCCGGTAAAGCCAAAGAAACAGTCGCCTCCGAAACGTTTACCTCAGGAGCAGTTACCTCCGAAACTGTCACCTCAGAATCAGTCCGAGCCGTCGATGAGCAAGCTAACTTTGACCTAGAAGCCGCAAAGCGGGATTACCAACAGACCGCGATCAGGGTGCTGGATATTTCAGAGCGCACGCTCGATGGCCGCAACGCGTTGGCGGTGATGTTGTCAGTGCCACTCAATCCGGCCGAGGATCACCAAGGGTATTTCAATGTCAGCCAACAGGGCGGAGGCGTTGTGGATGGCGCTTGGTTACTCTCGCCTTCCGGCAAGACCGCCTGGTTCCCGTACACCGATCCCAATGCCGAGTACGAGGTCACCGTTTATGCTGGATTGAAAGGAGTCAATAACCAGACGCTGACAACCAGCGCCTCTGCCACCATCAAAACCCGGGACATGCAGGCATCTGTTAACTTCGATACCCGCGGTAGCTTTCTGACTGAAGGGCTGGGTAATGGCCTGCCGGTGGTCACCGTCAACGTTGAACAGGTCAATATCGACTTTTTCCGTCTCAAGGACGATCAGGTTCACGCCTTCCTTAACCGGATCGATGATTACAGCAACTACTACTGGAACATCCAAAATCTGACAAACTACGCTGAACTAGTGCACAGCGGCCGTTACGATCTGAATGCACCGAGCAACACCCGAGTTAAACGCACGATAGACACCCGCAGTACAGACGCGCTGCAGCAGCCCGGACTCTATCTGGCCGTGATGCTGCCTGCCGGGGAGTACCAGAAAAAACAACTGGTCTGGTTCTCGGTCACCGATTTAGGGCTGCATGCACGTCAGTACGAGCAGCAGCTGGATGTCCATGTCTCATCGCTGAAAACCGGCAAGCCGCTGCCCGACGTCAAGGTTAGCTTGCTCGATGCCAAGTCGGTCATCCTCAGCGAAAGCAAGACCAGTCCTGACGGTCTCGCCAGCTTTAAAAGCGCCGTCAACAAAGCTCGCCTGATCGTCGCACAAGCCGGCAGCCACTATTCGGTGATTGAGACCCGCAAGCCGGCATTGGATCTGTCGGAGTTCGACCTCGGACAGCGACCGCAGCTGCCAATGGAGCTTTTTGTCTATTCGCCGCGTGATCTGTTTCGCCCCGGTGAACTGGTAGATTTCAGCGGGTTGCTTCGCGATGGTGACGGCCGTGAGGTTCAAGCTACGATACTCAACGCTCAGATCAAACGCCCTGATGGATCGGTGGCCAAAACCTTCAAATGGCAACCGCAAGAGCTAGCTTATTACCATTACGCTTGGCTGATACCCAACGATGCCCCGGTAGGGAATTGGGAGCTAGTGGTGACCGGAGCGCTGAAAAAACCAGTGATCTATCCGTTTAAAGTCGAGGAGTTCCTACCCGAGCGGATGAAGCTGACCTTCAACCCCATCGATGACCAAACCCAGGTTAAGCGCATCGTTACGGCTCCTGCTGATAAAGTCACCGTGCCGGTGCTGGGTGAATACCTCTACGGTGCGCCGGCAGCTGGTAATCGCCTCAGCACCATTGTCAATGTCCGCCACTGGCGCAACCCGATCAAGGCGCTGGAAAACTACCAGTTCGGCCAGGCCAACGAGGCCGGAATTAACCGGAAAATCGACCTCGACGACCTGCACCTTAATAACGACGGCAAGGGTGAAATCGCTGTCGATTCCCACTGGCAACAGGCCCGTTCGCCGTTAAAGATCAAATTCATCAGCAGCCTGTATGAAAGTGGCGGGCGTCCGGTAACCCGGGTGTACTCAACCCTGGTTTGGCCCGCCGATGCGCTGATCGGCATTCGCAGCAGTTTCGGTGATGACAACCCGGAGGCCAATTCTCGGGTGACGTTCGATATCGTCAAAGCCACCCTGGACGGCACACTCAAACAGGCGTCCAACCTGGATGTGCAGTTAGTTCGAGAAGACCGGCAGTATTTCTGGGTCTATAGCGACTCCCAGGGCTGGCATTACCAGTGGTCCGACAAGGAATATGCCGAAGTCACCCAGACTGTGAATATTGCCGCGGGCGATGCCACCCGTCTCGAACTACCGGTCAGCTACGGAAACTATCGTCTAGAGGTGCGAGACCCGGAAAACCAGCTGATGAGCAGCGTACGCTTTTACGCCGGTTACAACTGGTACGCCAACTGGAAAGACACCCAGTCGGGCGCCCAAGCGGCTCGCCCGGATAAAGTCACGGTTGCTCTGGATAAGGAGCACTACCAAGCCGGCGATGTTGCCAACGTTACCATCGTGCCGCCCGAAGCCGGTGAGGCGCTGATCATGGTGGAAGGCGACGGCCCGTTATGGATGCAACGGTTGTCCATTGCCGAAGGTGGTGCCACCGTACAAATCCCCATCGACAGCGGTTGGCAGCAGCACAACCTTTATGTCACGGCGATGGTGTTACGTCAGGGCGACCACAAACAGGCGATCACCCCCAAACGTAGCTTCGGCTTGGCGCATCTGGCGCTGGATCGAACCGACCGGCAACTCCAGATCGGCTTCGACATACCTGAAAAGGTACTGCCGCAACAAAGACTCGACGTTAAATTAACCGTGCACCCCGCCAGCGATAGCCATGCTGAACACTCGAGCATGGACGTAACAGGCGAGCCGTCGACAACGCCTTCCGGCCAACAAACAGCCAAGCAAATTTATCTCACGCTGGCGGCGGTCGATGTCGGCGTACTGAGCATCAGTAACTTTGACACACCCAATCCCCACCAGGGCTTCTTCGGCCAGCGTCGCTACTCGGTGGAAAATCGAGATATCTACAATCAGGTAATTGAAGTCAGCAATGCGGAAAAAGCCCGTCTGCGGTTTGGCGGTGATGCCGACGTTGCGCGTGGCGGCAAGGAGCCTCAGTCAGAGGTCCAGATCGTCTCGCTGTTCAGCGGACCGGTTGAAGTCAAAGGAGGGAGCGCCATCGTCCCCATAGACCTGCCGGACTTTAATGGCCGTCTGCGACTGATGGCGCTCGCCTATAGCGCCGATGCCTATGGTCACGGCGAGCAGGAGCTGACCGTTGCTGCACCGGTGGTTACCCAGATGGCGATGCCCCGATTCCTGGCGCTAGGCGACAAGTCCACCCTGTCGCTGGACATCAATAACCTCAGCGGAGCCACTCAAACATTGGAGGTCATACTTGAGAGCCAAGGGCCGGTGGCTGTTGACGCCAAGCCAACACGGATCACCCTAGCCAATCAGCAGAAACAGACCCTCAATTTTGCGATCGAAGCGACCGGCTACAGCGGTCAGGCGCAATTTGACATGAAACTAAGCGGCGACAACATCGACACCCTCACACGCCACTGGCGACTCGGGGTGCGCCCTGCTTATCCGGCCTTGATTCAACAGAAATCCGCATTGCTGAAGCAAAATGAGCAATTTTCGTTAGATGATCAGGATATTGCCGGTATGTTACCGGACTCGATCGAGGCTCTGGTCTCGGTCTCTTCCCGGGCAAATCTGAACTTGCAACAGCAGCTGAAAAACCTGCTCGCCTACCCTTATGGTTGCCTTGAGCAGACCAGCAGCCGCGCCTTTCCGCTGACCTACGCCACACCGGAAAACCGCCAACGCTTTGGTTTGAAAACGATCGACGAAAAAGAACGCATCAACATGATAGAGCGCGGCATCGACCGTATTGCGTCGATGCAACTCAAAAATGGCGGTTTTGGGCTCTGGAGCAACCGTTCGCCGGAAGAGCACTGGCTGACGGTGTTTGTGGCTGACTTCCTATTAAGTGCTCGGGAGATGGGAGTGGAAGTCCCTGCCCAACTGATCGATACAACCATGAAGCGCCTGAAGCAGTACCTTAATCGCGGCGGCAACTTCGTCGGGGAGCGCTGGAGCCAGGACAGCAACCACTATGCTTTTTCCTACAAAGCCTACAGCGCCTACGTGCTGTCACGCGTGAAGCAGGCTCCTCTGGGCTCCATGCGCACCCTGTTCGACAATAAGCTGAAATGGGCCAAATCCGGCTTACCCCAAGCCCAGCTGGGCATCGCGCTGATCCGCATGGGTGACAAAAAGCGGGGCATGCAGGCTATCGATCATGCCCTGAACAATATTCCCGAGAATCGCCGCTACCTCGGTGACTACGGCAGCAACATTCGCGACCTAGCGATGATCATCCACCTGCTGATTGAAAATGATATCTACAAAGATAGAGCCTTTGCCATGAGCTTCGAGCTGGCCGAGAAAATTCAATCGCGGCGCTGGCTCAGTACCCAAGAGCGTAACGCCCTGTTTCTTGCCGGGCTATCGTTGGAAGCGAGTCTAACCGATAGCTGGCAGGCTGAGGTGATATTGGGGGCAGCCGAAGAGTCGCTGAAACAACAGGCGGCCTACCGCAAATCTGTTGACGGTTATACGATCGGACAAGGGGTCTCCATTGAGTCGCAGCATGACCAGCCGCTATTCGTCACCGCAACGATTAGCGGTCACGGTTTGCACAAGCCCGCAGCCAGCTCTGAAGGGCTTACCATCACCAGAACCTGGTACACCCCCGAAGGGCACGCGGTGGCTGCAGATGACGTGAAGGTGGGGCAGCTCTATGTCGCTCACCTGGAATTAACCGCTGAAGAACGCACGCCAGACGCCCTCGTGGTCGATCTACTGCCCGCCGGTTTTGAACTGGAGAACCAAAATCTTGAGCATGCGATCAAGCTGGATGAGTTCCGTATCGATGGCAAAACATTCGAAGAGCTGACACGTCGAACCCGCATCAAGCACCAAGAGTACCGAGATGACCGCTACGTAGCAGCGCTGGATCTGAATCAGCATTCCAGCGCCAATCTGTTCTATCTGATTCGGGCCGTCACACCGGGCACCTACCAAGTACCGCCGCCCCTGGTGGAAGATATGTACCGCCCGGAAAAGCGGGGCATTGGCGATACCTTCGATAGCATCACGGTTAAAAATGCGACCTTCTAATGACTGCATCGACGCTGCAGAATATCGATCCCTGCTCACTGAGTCGATTGAGAGAGGCGTCGCTAAGGGCTAAGCCGTCGTGAAAAAAACAGTCCGACACAACTTACCAAGGCTCAGCACGGGGTCGCTTGGCAACAACGTCAAGCGGCACCCGTTACTGGCCGCCCTGCTGGTGATGTCAGCCGTATTGATGGTGCTGAACCAGTTGTTTCCCCTAAACCTGCCTCGTGACAACGCCTTGTTCGCAAGAGTGGTCGTCGATGACAGCGGTAAGCCGCTGCGAGCCTTCGCGGACCCGTCCGGTGTGTGGCGCTACCCTACCAATCTGAAGCAAGTCTCCCCTCGCTATATCGAAGCGCTACTGACCTACGAAGATCGCTGGTTTTGGTATCACCCGGGGATCAATCCCGTTTCTCTGCTGCGCGCCGGTTTTCAGAATCTAACCCAGGGGCGGGTGGTTTCCGGCGGTTCAACCCTATCCATGCAGGTCGCCAGGCTGTTACACCCGCACCCGCGCACGCTAACGGGCAAAGCCCAGCAAATTCTTCGAACCTTGCAACTTGAGTGGCAGCTGGATAAAGAACAGATCCTAAACCTGTACCTCAATATCGCGCCTTTTGGCGGCACCATCGAAGGAGTACAGGCGGCTAGCTATACCTACCTCAACAAATCTTCCGCCAACCTTAGCCATGCCGAAGCCGCGCTACTGGCCGTTCTTCCCCAGGCTCCGACCCGTTATCGCCCCGACCTTCATAGCCAAAGAGCCACAGACGCCCGTAATAAAGTGCTAGATCGTCTGCAATACCGAGGGGTTTGGGCAAAAGAAACCGTCAACGATGCCAAGCAGGAAGCCGTGTATGCCTATCGCAGCCGACAGCCACAGACTGCCCCGTTACTCGCTCGCCGACTACTGCAAGACAGCGATGGGCAGCAGGCGCTCACCAGCACCATTGACGGAGAGTTACAACGGTCACTCGAGGATTACCTGCGCAGTTATATCCAACGACTGCCTGATAAAACGTCTGCAGCCATTCTGGTGGTGGAAAATAAAACGGCAGCTGTTAAAGCCTACCTGGGTTCGGCAGACTTCGCCGACAAGAGCCGCTTTGGCCATGTCGACATGGTTCGGGCGACCCGATCACCGGGATCTACCCTGAAACCTTTTCTATTTGCCCTAGCGCTCGATGATGGCCTGATCCATTCGCATTCATTGTTAGCCGATGTGCCGCGCTCCTGGGGCGAGTACCGACCATCCAACTTCAGCAATGGCTTCTCCGGCCCAGTTTCGGCCAGTGAAGCACTCCAACGATCACTCAATGTCCCTTTTATCGATCTGTTGCAGCGCTACGGACCGCGTCGCTTTGTCGCCACGCTCCACAGCACAGGGCTAAAGTTATCCATCCCGGGCGGCCAACCAAACTTGGCGGTTATCCTTGGAGGCGCCGGTACTTCGCTGGAACAGCTGGTCACCGGCTACCGGGCTTTCGCCGTCGGCGGCCATACAATGCCTTTGAAATATTTGCAGAAACCCTCTGCTGCAGCTGATAACGAACGGTACTTGATCTCGAAGGCCAGCGCCTGGATCACCCAGCGAACGCTGTCTGACATATCCCGACCCTGCAGCCTGAACACCCTAGCACCGATTCAAACTAAACAACCGATGGCCTGGAAAACCGGCACCAGCTTTGGCTATCGCGATACCTGGGCAATCGGCGTCTCAAAAAAATATACCCTCGGGGTTTGGATTGGCCGACCCGATGGGACGCCCCTGCCTGGGCACACTGGTAGAGACACGGCAGGACCATTGTTATTTGCCGTCGCCGATCATCTTCAGCTGCAACCCGACACCATCGATCAACCCGACAACGTCGTGTTGCAGGATATCTGTTGGCCGCTGGGCACTGAAATGACCGGGACCGCTTATCAGTATTGTCATCAACGCCACAAGGCTTGGGTAATCGATAACGTAGTCCCACCGACCAGACATCAAGCGGATGATGACGCCTGGCAGACCAACCCATTTAGCTATTGGATCAACCCAACGACGGGCTTGCGGGTTGATGCCCATTGCTCTCAAACGGACAGGTCAATCCATAAAGAACAACACAAGGCTGCACTCTGGCCCAAAGTACTAGAGCCCTGGCTGCCATATGACTGGCGACGTGCCAGTCAAATCCCGAAACCAGATCAAGGCTGCAGCCAGCGGGTAATAAGTGCTCCAAGCACCTTAAAAATAACCGGAATTGAACCGGGTAGCGTCTATCGCGCGGCAGGCAACTCCACTATCCGCCCTAGTGCCACCTTGCAAGCCATAGGCGGCAGCGGTAACTACCACTGGTATATCAACGGTATACGCCGCTATAGCGGAACCAGTAAACGCATCATCCCACATCAGCTTAACCACAAAGGTGAGATTCAAATCTTGGTGGTGGATGATGTAGGTAATGTTGATAAGGTAAATATATCGGTCATTTAGAGCCGCAGGATGGAAAGATATTCCAACGCACCAATTGCACCACTGCTACCTGCTGAACCCGCTACTGTCAGTATTGCTGTGTTTAATATGTCTTAATCGCAGTAAAAGCTCTCATCACTTAACCCCATCCCCGCAGGTTTTTCCTTCGTCTTCTTATAATCCTGCTTTGTCCGTTTGTACGCCTCCAAATCGATATCTAGCCTAACGCAGACTCATCACGCTCTCATATTCTGTCCAAGATCCACTCCTCGATCTCACCCACCTATCATCTCAAGAGCATCCTCAGCCGTAAAAAGGTACTTTTTCTTTTCTTCCATTTCTGATTTCCTCATTTGCCCTATGCTGACAAAGCGACTGGTTACTAACTCGCTTCGAAACCACTAACAACAACGTTACTTCCGGTTACTTGTTTACGTTGCATGTCTAGGTAATCAGCCCACCGCTGCATCATCTCTGCCCGTTGCGGTAGATGCTTAGTGCGGTTGTAGGCGCGGCCATTGGCATCTTTTACCGCGTGAGCTAACTGGTGTTCTATCCAGTCGATACGAAAGTCCAGCACCTCATCCAGCAGCGTTCGTGCCATTGCCCTAAAACCGTGGGCGGTCATCTGAGTGTTATCAAACCCCATTGTCCTAAGGGCCACTCTGACCCCGTTTTCAGATAGCGGCCGACTGGCTCCTCTGGCAGATGGGAATATGTAACGGTGACGACCGGTCAGTAACTGCAGCTCGTTAAGTATTGCCAGCGCCTGAGTGCAGAGCGGGATAATGTGCGGCTCTTTGATCTTCATTCGCTCAGCGGGTATCTCGATCCGCTTTTCATCCCAATTCAGATCGGCCCATTCCAACGATCGCAGTTCGCCAGGGCGGCAAAACAGCAGCGGTGATAATTTGAGTGCGGCGCACACCACCGCCGTGCCCTGATAGTTGTCGATAGCAACCATCAGCTGGCCTGCTTCTTTGGGGGTGGTGATGGCCGCAAAGTGGGTGGTTTTAGCGGTCGCCAGTGCGCCGCGCAGATCGGCGCTGGGGTCTCGTTCAGCTCGTCCCGATGCAATTGCATAGCGGAACACCTGGCTGGCGATGTTCTTGGCCCTGTGAGCGGTCTCTATCGCCCCTCTGGCCTCTATCTTACGCAGCGCATCTAGCAGTGTCGGGGCATCAATGGAGAGGATGGGCAGGGTGCCCAGCCGTGGGAAGAGGTCTTTTTCCAACAGTCGCCAGGTACGGTCTTGGTGCGTCTGGCTCTTGTCGGTCATCTTCTTGTCGAACCACTCGTGCCCCAATGCTTCAAAGTTGTTCAGGGATTGAGTGTGCTGGGTGATTTTGCGCGCTTTCTTATCTGCCGAGGGGTCGATATTGTCCGCTAGCTGTTTGCGGGCTTCATCACGACTGGCACGGGCGGATTTTAGGCTGACTTCAGGGTAGACACCTATAGCCAGTTTTTTCTCTTTGCCAAGAAATCGATATTTAAGACGCCAGTATTTCGAGCCGTTCGGCTTAACCAGTAGATAGAGTCCTTTCTCATCACTGAGCTTGTACTCTTTTTCCCTTGCCTTGGTGCTGGCAGCGGTGCGGTCTGTTAGCGGCATCTTTCCACCCATTTTTTACTGGGGGCCCTTTTATTGGGGGCCCCAAATAACCGCCATCCACAGGTGCCCCCATTTGGGCCCCAAAAAAACAATGGATTTGGGGGCATCTCGCTGGACGACTACAGACAACAGTATAGGCAGAACAAGCCAGAGAAGGCTACAGGGAGGACTTTAAGGGATGTGTTCGGACTGTAAAGTGGTGCACCTGGAGGGATTCGAACCCCCGACCAATTGGATCGGAACCAACTACTCTATCCAGCTGAGCTACAGGTGCACTGAGGATCTCTTTCGAGAGGGGCGTATTCTACTCAGGGGATAGGGGTTCGGCAAGCCTTATGATCCAATGGTCAGTAGTTCGAATCACTCAGGGTGCACATTGGGATTAGCGGCACACTGGCTATGTTCTGGTATGTTATAAAGCAAGAGGTGGTAACCAAATTAAGCACGGGCACTGTGGTCAGATTGTGGTGTTGTGAAACCGTTGGATAAAAGAAAATTACTGGGGGATCTCCATGTTAGAAAAACGCGATTTCTATATTAACGGCCAATGGGTCACTCCAACCAAACTGCATGATCATCGGGTCATTGATCCTTCGACCGAAAAGCCGTGCGCTGTCATATCGCTGGGCAACCAAGAAGATACTGACGCCGCCGTCGCTGCCGCTAAGGCAGCTCTGCCGGGCTGGATGGCCACACCCCTGGCAGAGCGAATCGGCCTGTTGGAGAAACTGCTTACAATCTACGGTAGTCGCGAGGAAGAGTTGGCCGCCTCGATGAGCGCCGAGATGGGAGCGCCTATCGATATGTCGCGCTCCTCGCAGGTGGGTGCGGGCACGTCGCACTTGAGAAACTTCATCAAGGCCGCCAAAGATTTCAAGCTTGAAATCCCGCTGGGTGACCATGCGCCTAACGACAGGATCATCTACGAAGCTGTCGGTGTCGCTGGCCTGATCACACCGTGGAACTGGCCGATGAACCAAATCACCCTGAAAGTGGGTGCTGCTGTCATAGCAGGTTGCACGATGGTGCTTAAGCCTTCAGAAGAAAGCCCGCTCAATGCGATAGTTTTTGCAGAGCTGATGGATGAGGCGGGGTTCCCCAAGGGTGTATTTAACCTGCTGAACGGCGATGGTGTGGGTGTAGGAAGCCAACTTTCATCACATCCTGATGTCGACATGATTAGCTTTACCGGCTCGACCCGCGCAGGCATCGCAATCTCTAAGAATGCCGCCGATACGCTCAAGAAAATTCACCTTGAGCTGGGTGGTAAGGGAGCAAACATAATCTTTGCCGATGCTGACGACAATGCCGTCAAACGAGGCGTGCGACACATGATGAACAACACAGGCCAGTCGTGTAACGCACCCAGCCGAATGCTGGTGCAGTCCGGCATTTATGACAAAGCCGTAGACGAGGCTGCAAAAATAGCCACCAATATCACCGTCGGCCCTGCATCTGAAGAGGGGCGTCATATCGGCCCCGTCGTCAACGAGACGCAGTTCAACAAGATCCAGGCGCTCATTCAGAAGGGCATCGACGAAGGAGCCCGGCTTGTTGCAGGCGGCACCGGTCGGCCTGATGGGCTGAACCATGGCTATTACGTCAAGCCCACTATCTTTGCCGACGTCACCCCAGACATGACCATTGCACACGAGGAGATCTTTGGTCCGGTGCTAGCCATTATGAAGTTTGAAACTGAAGAAGAGGCCGTTCATATCGCCAACGATACGGTATACGGCCTCACCAATTATGTTCAAAGCGGAGACGGCAAACGCCGTAACCGGTTAGCACGGCAATTGCGATCCGGCATGGTTGAGATGAACGGTCAAAGCCGTGCGGCAGGCTCGCCCTTTGGCGGTATAAAGCAGTCGGGTAATGGCCGTGAAGGTGGCTTATTCGGAATCAAAGACTTCCTTGAGGTTAAGGCAGTATCTGGCTGGGAAATTGAGTAGGCCTTGTTGTAGCAAGTGGTTTGGGGTGATCCGAATTGTGCAGATGTGGGTCACTTCTTTCCGCACATTTTGAAAAGCGACGGTGCCATCCAAAATCTCGATGGTGTCTGGAACTTGGTGTTATCCAGCCAGAACACTGTTTATTGGTTGGATAACCCGAACCAAGGCCGCAGCTTGATGCCCAGCCAATTTCCGGGCAGTGCGCATAGAATCCATAACCAACCGTGCAGGCTGGTGGAGGCAACGCCGGACACGAATGCACCGATGTTGCAGCCGTAAGCAATCCTTGCACCGTAGCCTAGTAGCAACCCGCCAAACAGCGCAGCCAACCACTGCCGAGGATGGTGCTTGAGCGACGGATGAAAGCCACCGCTTAGCAATGCAGCGGTGGTGGCGCCGAGCAATATTCCGATGTTCATCACCGAAGTGGTGTCTTCCAGGATGGACTGCGTCAACGCTTGATGCTGGAACGGTGCTGTCCAGAACGAGCCGACTGAGGGAGTCCAGCCCATTAAACCCGCAGCTTTAGCGCCCCAAAGGCTCAAGGCCCAGGTGATGCTCCAGGGGTGGCCCGCGGTGATCAACGTGGCCAGATTGAGTAGCGCCAACAGCACAACGCCCCAGAGTAGCGGACGAAGCTTTGCGGCCACTTTCATCGGTGTATTAGTTTCTCTCAATGACGGCCCTTTCGGGGCTGTTTTTCCCCACCAAAACAACAGTATCGCGAGCAGCAACAGCAGGCTTAGTTGTACCGCAACGGCCTCGCCCCAACCCAGCCGATGCCCCAGCGAGACTACGCCAAGACTGGGCAGTGATTGCCACCAGGTCATATCCAGGCTGGCCCAGAATGAACCCGCACAGAAGGCGACGAGTACTAGCAGCATCCGTGGGTTACCGCCTCCTGCGGTGTAGAGCGTGCCGGAACCACAACCTCCTGCAAGCTGCATCCCGATGCCAAAGATCAACGCGCCGATGCCAACCTGCAAACCTACGGAAGCCCAGGCCCCAGAGAGTTCCACTCCCGCAAACTCACCGCGCTGAAGCAATGGAGCGAATAGCAAGCAGGTTAGTGCGACCAGCGCAAGCTGAGCAATCACTTCGGCAGGTTGCCGCTGTAGCAACAGACGCCGGTAGGCTCCGGTAAAACTGAAACGAGAGAGGTAAAGGCTTAGCCCCAGCAATGTGCCAATCAATAGCAATAGTTGTGAGCGATAACCGATGGCCGCCAGCTGAAGCGCTAACCAACCGAGGAGCAACAGAGGTACAAGAGCACGGTAGTGCCCTTTATGAATAAGCGACTTGGCGAGTAGGTTTGTCATATACGATCTTTAGGTTTGCGTTCTACCCCTGATACGTTTTTAGCGTTGAGCGATGCCTTTCTCGTATTTGAAGGCAGCTTACGCGGTTGTCGATTTACTAAGTAATCTTACCGCGAATTGCCGCTAAGCGACTGCAAACCATAAACCTGTAGCGGCTCTTGAACCCCCTGTACCTCAAACTCGCCACGGGGAATGAAAGTGTCCGGCTGCTGTAAGGCGAACGGTTCCGATGCTAGCACCGGGCAACCGGTCTTCTTGGTCAGCTCTTCAATTCGCGCAGCGCGGTTTACCACCGGCCCCATTATCGTGAAATCGAGCCGATTTGGCGCGCCGACATTACCGTAAATCACCTCACCGACGTCCAAACCCAGGCCGTAGCGAATACTGGGTAGGCCCGACGCCTGAAGCTGCGGGTTGATCTTATCCACGGCAAGCTGTGCAGCACGGGCCGCGGCAACAGCATCCCGGCAGCCCTGCTGTAAGGTGCGGTCATGTTCGACGGGGAACATCACCAGCATGGCATCGCCGATAAAACGCAACACCTCACCCCCTCGGGCGCTAACGGCGTCGCTGATAGCTTCGAAGTATTGGTTAAGTAACTTGAGCAGGTCATGCGGCGGCAGTGACTCGCTGATGAAGGTGAAGTCACGCAAATCGCTATACCAGATCACCGCCTCGATCCGTTCGCCATCACCGCGCTTAATCTGACCGTCAAATACTCGCTGACCGGTACGAGGACCTAGGTAGGTATTGAGTAATGAACGGGCCGATCGCTGCAACGATATCACTTCAACCACCGATGCTAAGAAGGTCGCGATCCGCGCAAAACCATCGAGGTCGTTGGTCGTAAAACCACCGATAACATCGGTGCCCAGAATCCAGGTCGCGGGTCGGCTTTCATAAGTCTGTATCAGTGGATAGACCACGTAATCAGTCGTGCCTTGCTGGTGCAGGTCCTGCAACGAGGAGTGAAGCTGGGACATATCGGCATCCGCCAACCGACACCGGAACATGTTACCGCTGGTCTGCACCGCTTCGATCGGGCTGCCCTGATAATCTGACGATTGCAAAATGCTATGCGGCGGACTGTACTCCTCGACATCGGGTCGGTCCCGCCACCAGGTGTAAGAACTGCCGGTAATCTGAGGATGGATAGTCCGCATGCTCATCCTGACCCGCAGCAACGGCGCACCCGACTCGACCAACATCCGGCTTAATTGAGCCGTGAGCTGTTGCGGGCATTTCAAAGCGCGTCCTGCGGTCATCAACCAATCGACTATCGGATCGGGAGACCAATCACGTCGGGGCGTAACGGCGCTGTTCTGTGGCATGGTAAAAGGACTCAAAGTAATGATAACGTCAATTTTAGCAATTCAGGGGCGGTCGTACCCTCAAACGATTTATCGGTAGCGACCCAACGCTTTGCAACGCAGATAGCGCAACAGATTAACGGCTGGTGGAAACTGGCGTTTCAACCACTCGCGCTCGCTTGTTTGCCTGGAACGACTCGAAGATGGCGGCACTCAATATCATCGCCCCTCCGATCAGGGTGTAGAGATCGGGCATCTCATCCAACAACAGGCTGGCGAGAAGTGTCGCATACAGCGGCACCAGACACATGATCAAGCTGGCGGTCTTCACCGACAGCAACTTCATACTGGCCGAAAACAGTGTGTGAGGGGTGGCGGTAAACACCACGCCCAGCACCGCCATTAAGGCCCAGCCCTCTACCGAAGCCGAGGCGATAAAGCCGCCGCTGAACGGCAGTAGCAGCACCCCGACGATCAGGCACTGGTACATCATCGCCAGCGAGCTGTCGTATTGGGCAAAATGGCGGGTAAAGACGATATTGCGCAGACTAAACAGTAACGCTGAGAACAGCCCCCACAACACGCCTTGGGTATGACCACTGTCAAGATCGAAACTGGGTAACATAATCGCAACCCCGCCTAACACCCAGAGCGCGCCCAACAGGTCCATCAAGCGCGGCTTCTGCCGGGCAAACAGCGGTTCGAGCAACACGCTAATGACCGGATGCGAAAAGAACGCGATGATGCCTATGGCGACTGTCGAGACTTTCATCGAATGGAAATACGTTACCCAATGGACCGCGAGGATAGCGCCGAGCAACAATACGATTCCATAGTCCCGATAACGAGATAAAAGAATGGGCCGCCTTCTCAGGATCAAAAATACGTAGAGTGCAGCTGCCGCGATAAAGCTGCGCCACAGGGTAACGTCAATTACAGATGTCTCAAACAGCTTTGAGAACAGGGCAGTTCCGCCCAACAGCAACGATCCTAAATGCAGTGCAGCCAGGCCTTTATGTGCATCCTGCATGAACGACTTCTCGTTGGTAACGGCTTGTTGAGCCAGATGGACAGACGATACCCCTGCCGATAGACAAGGGCTGCCAGAGGAGATAACTAGGGCGCTAGTCTGGGGCATCGCCTTGGTCGAATCAATGCGAACAGGTGTCGCATCGGACTACTACTCGAGATCTGTAGCCTTATTTCTGTAGCCGCTCAATCATCGCCCTGACAGCGCTCATCTGAATCGACTGCTGGTGATAAAAATCGGAGCCGGTGTAGCCCCAAAAGTCCCAGCACCCCTTAGGGTTGAAGGGTGAGTAAGTCTGCACAGCACCTGACCGGATCTGCGGATAAAGGACGATGATCTGGTTGCTATCAGCCACCTCGTTGTAGCCGGCTTGCTCCCGAAAAAACACCTTGTTAGTCGCAAACTCTGCCGCCGACTGCCGACAGCCGTGAAAAGCGATATGAATGCGACAGGCTTCGTTCTGGCAATCCTCGGGGACATAAACAAACGCGGTGTCCGCAAGACCGGAAATAGCCAACTGCCGCGCGGGCACAAACTCCGACTGATCAAATGCAACCATCGTGCCCGTTAGGGCGCTCGCGTTGTCGTTCAAACCGCCATAGATATGAGATAGAAGCTGCCGGGCCTGATCGTAACCATCACAGTTATTGATGAACGGCGGGGCATGCCGATCGCAATCACTGTCGCTGTTGTCTGAAATAAAGGCGTGATCCGCCTCCGGCATAGTGTCGTACTGTATCGCCTGTTCCGGCACCCCCGCAGCGACATAAAACGCCTTGGCCTGATCCACCACCCCGGTCACGACGGTCGTATCCAAGCCGCCGCTAAACAGGTAGATACGATCATCAACCAAACTACTCAGAGGATCGATCAGGTCCGCTGTTGCGAACGCCTCCGCCTTATCAGCCAGCTCGGCCCCATCGGGAAGATAGAAAGCCTCACACCAGCTGACAAAGGGCCAAAAAGCCCACTGACAAGGGTTCATACAGGTTGTCGAGGCGACACTCAGGTAGGGATGGACAGCCGATGCTGCTGCACCCTCGGGAGCGCCACTGCCAGCACAATAATAGGGCCCCGCCGCAACAATACCCGCTCCGATCAGATCGGCAGAATAGGCCACATGAAACTGGCTGGCCATATATCCCCCCGAGGAGAGTCCGGAAACCGAGGTTGCTTCCGGGCTGGCTTGATAGCCGGGCAACAGTGGCGCGGCCAACGATGGTATCGACACGCCTAACAACAGCGCCAAGAGCAAATTTCTGAAAAAAATCATCTATCATCCCTGATCACAACAGTGGATTGAATCTCGCCTCAAACTGATCTGAGGAGCCGATGAGCTGGCCCCTCGTGATGCCCCTCGTAGCTCCCCTCATAATGACAACAAACGCGAGAAACGGTTAATGCGCGGTCCAGCCACCATCGATCGGCAGTGCCACTCCGGTCATCGCCTTGGCCATATCGCTGCAAAGATAAACCGCCAGCGCGCCGATAGCGGCAGGGTCGATCAGCTCAGGATAAGGCGCTTTGCTCAAGACTAAGCCACGCCGGGCTTGCTCGACAGTCTGGTCATTCTGCTGAGCAAAGGTTTCAATCTGATGGTTCAGCAGCGGAGTGTCGGTCCAGCCAGGGCAGATACAGTTGGACGTGATACCTCGATCGGCGTACTCCAGCGCAGTGACTTTACTGAAACCGACCAATCCATGTTTAGCGGCGCAATACGCCGCTTTGTTTTCCGAAGCCACAAGTCCATGAACCGAAGAGATGTTGATGATTCGGCCCCATCGGTTCTTCTCCATCAAGGGCAACACTTTTTGGGCGGTATGAAAAGCGGCACTGAGGTTGATGGCAATGATGGCATCCCAGCGCTCACGCGGGAACTCGGCAACCGGTGAGGTAAACTGAATACCGGCGTTATTCACCAGAATGTCGACACCACCGAACTGTTCGACACAGCGATCGATCAACAGGTCGATACTGTCGGTACGCGATAGGTCGGCAAAACAGTAACTGCATTCCGCCCCCGTCTGTTGCGCTAACTGCTCAGCGATGGCGGCACCCTGGGTATCATCTTCCAGGCCATTCATCATCAAACGGGCACCCTGCTCCGCCAACTGCTTGGCGATCGCCAGACCAATGCCACTTGATGAGCCTGTGACCAGCGCTACTTTTCCTTTTAACATGTTGGTTCCTTTTGAAGGTGTGGGAGCGCAAGCGGCCATAAACAGCTGAGTTCAACAACAAGGCCCAACACGCTGTAATAGTGACAGCAGGTTGCCACAGAGAAATTCCATTATCTAGCTGCCAAATTCAACAATTGGTTTAATCAGCAGAGGGTAAAACAGAGGAGAGTAGAACTAGCGAGGTGGCGAAAAATGAAAAAGTAAAAAAAGCCGTGGGTTACCAACGATCACGCTGCTGTCGACGCTGCATCATCATTCGGTAGTTCCGATCCCTGGCACTGCTGCGCATATAGACCACCAGCACCGCCGCGATTAACAAGACAAAGCCCATCACAAAAGCGATCCCAGAACCCAGCCCAAACAGCAAGCCAACACCGATACAGGCGTACAGATACGGTAACGAATCATAGAGACCGCGTGGCAGTTTAGTTTTTGAAGAACGGGGTTTAGCATACTTCATATTTCGCGTCCTCCTGACAGCGCGTACGTGGATAGATGTTAAGCGGCGAACCTTGTGACAACAACGACAATTGCCAAATAGCATAGCCTATCGCAGTCAGCATTTAACACCGTTAACCTTTAAGACCGCAGAAGCGGCCAAAGTTTCCGCTAACCGCTAGAGTGCACCAACAGATTATAGCCATGCAACACCAATAGGTCGGCCAACAGTAACTGCACCACAAAGCCCAAATTCCAGCGAAAAAAGCGGTAGGCGGGCAGACCAAAACGCGCCTGTAGGGTCAAATGTGTCCCCGATACCGGTGATGCCATGATTCCCAGCGCCCAACCCATCAGGTAGGTCAGCGCCAATAGATTTGGGTCGCCGACCTGGCCGGCCAGCACGCTGGCTGAGGTCGATATTGAAATCAACGGATGAATACCGATCACCGCAGCGGTCACAATAACCAACAGCAGACTCCAGGCCTGCCACGGACCAAAGTGGTCAAGCTGAATTTCAAAACCGGTGCGTTGGACCACCAGCGCCAAGCCGACTGATAACACCCCGGCTGCCAGAAACAGGCTGATCTCACCGCCCATCTGCGGCAGCTGGCGTTCGATATGCTGACGGATCGTTAACAGCCCTGTCGAACCCTGCCGGATCACTATCACCGACAGACACAACAGCAACGACAGTAACGACACCCAGGTCAGAATCGAGATATCGGGCCACAACATTCGTGCAGCAATCACCAGCACCGCCAGCAACCCCGGCAGCCACAAGGCATCAAAATGCATCGGGTAACCGGCGAACTGGCGCGCGCCCGGTTGACGACTCAGACTGATCCCCGCCAGCAACAGCGCTAGCACTGCCGCAGGCACACCCGCTGTTGAGACCACTGACAGCTGAGCACCGTCGGCATGGATCAGCGCCACCCCCATCGCCACGAAAAATGGCGACCAGTGCGACGCGCTAGCAAAACCGCGAGATAGGAGCATCCCCTGCAACGGCGTCAGCTGACGGTATCGGGTTAAGCGCTCACCAATAATCATCAGCGTCGACATGTTGATCACCGCGCCGAACAGATGAACGCCCAGCAAAGTACGCCACAACGCCCGTCGCCCCAACGGTAACTGCTCCTCGGGGTCGGCCTTGATGGAGGTGACCAGACGCAGGAAGCTGACCGCGATCAGCATCGCGATCAGGCTATGGTTGACCGCCAGCAGGCGCGCCCAGGGTAACGGCTGATCGAGCGACCCCCACCACAACGCCAGCACACCGATGGTACTGATCAATACCACCTGCACCCGAAGCAGACCGCGCACCCGGCTAAACAGCAGTACACCCGCCAACCAGGCGCAGCCGCCAGCCCAGTAAGCAGCGATCAACCCCAGCCCATGAGCCACCGACAACAGTACGGCGCCGAGCATCAGCCAGCCGATCAACGGTAACAATGGGGTTATACGATTAGACATAGTGTTTGGCAGAGCACGAGGCAGACAATGGGATATAGGTGAATAAGTTAGATGCCAGAAACAAAAAAGGGGCAGCCTTAGCTACCCCTCCTTATCGGTCCGATGACGAGCATCGGAGTCGTTGTCGGTATTACATCGTTTCGATGTAAGCAGAAACCGCTTTGATCTCGTCATCGCTCAGCTTGGCAGCCAGATCACGCATCATGTTCGACGGATCGTTAGCACGTGAACCACTGCGGAATGCTTTCAGCTGGCCATCAACGTACATCGCGTACTGACCTTTAACAGCGGGGAAACCTGCCAGACCGTTACCGGCACCTTCTGGTGAGTGGCAAGCGGCACAAGCAGCAACGCCTTTGCTCTGCACACCGGCGCTGTAGATCGCTTGTCCTTTGGCAACCAGGACAGCGTCAGTCGCCGCTGCATTGTTAGCCTCTTTGGCGCCGAAGAAAGCAGCCAGGTCAGCCATATCCTGATCGGACAGGCCGGCAGCGAAGCCAACCATCAATGGGCTTGGACGAACGCCTGTTTTGATATCTTTCAACTGCTTGGTTATGTAGCTCGTGTTCTGACCTGCCAGCTTAGGAAAAGCTGGGGAGATGCTATTACCGTCGGCACCGTGGCAACCAAAGCATACTGCCGCTTTACCTTCTCCTGCAGCGGCATCGCCCTGTGCCATAGCTACGCCGGAAATACCAAAAGAAATCAACAGACTAATAAGTAATTTATTCATTGACCGGTCCAATCCCAAATTCAGGTTAAAGGTTCAAAGTTAAAAAAGCAGGTTGTGCTACATGCCGCTGCCAGGCCGACATGGCGCCGAGGTTAGGAAATCGCGACAAACCATTAATTCGGTTTGACCGAGCTATCCCCGAGACAAAATTTTCGGCATTATATACCAATCTCTTGCCAAACGGGAACGCGTCGTTCCTGCACCGCAACAAACTAAGCCAAAGTCTATGACCGTTCCCCTGATTCACTACAACGCTGCCAGCTATCTGATCAGCGCTAATAAGTTCAACCAGTGCCCCGCCGATAGCGGTGCCGAAGTCGCTTTTGCCGGGCGTTCCAATGCTGGTAAATCCAGCGCCATCAATGCGCTTACCAATAATTCCAAGCTGGCCCGAATCTCAAAAACACCAGGGCGTACCCAGCTGATCAACTTCTTTGAGCTCAATCACCCCCAGTACAAACTGGTCGACCTGCCAGGATACGGCTACGCCAAAGTCCCGATCGCGATGAAGGTGCATTGGCAAAAACATCTCGACGAGTACCTGCAGAAGCGCGAATGTCTACAGGGCGTGGTGCTGGTGGTCGATATCCGCCATCCGATGAAAGAGTTTGATCAGATGATGGTGCAGTGGTGCAAGGAATCGCAGATGCCACTGCTGGTACTGCTAACCAAGGCCGACAAAATCAAAAAAGGACCGGCGCAGAGCACCATGTTGCAGCTCCGCAAAACGCTCAACGAAGAGCTGGGCGACTTGGCTGGGGTGCAGATCTTCTCCTCGCTGAAAAAAACCGGTGTCGACCAGCTCAAGCAGCAACTAGACCTGTGGTTGCATAGCGTCGATGACGAGCAGAAAGACGCGCCATCCGAGGGTTAATCCCCCTTTGCCACCCATAGATTCTGTACACCGGAGAGACCTCTTGGACGCAGCCCAACCCAGCCCTCGGCTGAAAGAGCTAAACGACTGGCAACTGGCGGCATTTTGCGCCGCCCTAACCGAACGGTTGTTGCCGAACTACCAACTATTCGCTCAAGTCAGTGAATTTGGCGACGGCCGGGTGCTGCGCAATGCGCTCGATAAGGTCTGGGATCGTCTGACCAACCGCTGCGGCGCGGTCAATTTCGAAACCCAGATGGAAAAGGTGGACGCGGTTATCCCCGAGCCCGACGATTTCGACATGTTCGGCGTCTATCCGGCACTGGACAGCTGTGTTGCGCTGATCTCCACCCTCAATCAGATGGTTGAAGCGTCCTACCAGGATTGCCGTCAGCTAAGCCAACTGTCGCTACAGGGTATCGAAACCTACCTTGAGGTGATCGCCGATGCCGAGCTGTCGGACGAAGAGTTGGTGCGCTTCATCAATACCCACCCGCTGATCGAGATCGAAACCCAGTTCCAGCAAAGCCTGATCGATCAGTTGCTTAGCACTAGCAAGCCGGATAATAAAGTGATCGACGCTATGCGAGGCGAAGCGTCCAACGAAGGTGTCAGTAATATCGGCATCAGCGTCGACTAGGAAAACCCCTCGCTGAACAGCCTCAACGCCTGACCCTCTACCGCCAACAATAAAAAGGCCGGCATTAGCCGGCCTTTTTATTGTTCAAATCAGCCAGAGCAAATCACCACCGAAGTGCTCGGTGGTATCGCGCCAGCATCAGACCTTTAGGTATTTAACAGCAAACCTTTAACTTCAGATTTTTAACGTCAGACCTTTAACAGCAGTTTGCCGCGTGCCCGGCCACTCTCACTGCGCAGGTGCGCGTTAGCCACATCGTCCAGTGCAAACTGTTGATCGATCTGTAACTGCAGCGCACCTTGCTCCATCAATTGCAGCAGCTGAGCCAACTGCCCGGCGTTCGGAGCGACACGGATCGAAGCCGCCCGACAACCCCGGGCCTCTGCCGCTGCCGTCACTTGCGCGGCAGTAACCGACGGTAGCGTCACTGATATTCCGCCCGGCTTCAGGCACGCCAGCACGTCGACACCGGTGTCACCGCCCATGCCATCAAGAATCACATCGACATCAGCAACGGCCTCGCCCACCTTTTCGCTACGGTAGTCCACCAAGCGATCGCAACCCAACGCTTGCAGCCACGAATGATTAGCTGATGAGGCGGTACCGATCACCTCAGCCCCTTTCCATTTCGCCAACTGGATCGCCAGATGTCCGACCCCGCCAGCCGCCGCCAACACCAGCACCCGCTGCCCCGCTTGGAGCTGTGCGGCATCAAACAGTGCTTGCCAGGCGGTCAAACCCGCCAACGGCAGCGCACCTATAGTGGTTAAATCTAACGATGATGGCACTCGCGCCAACTGCTCAGCTTTAGCAACGACTTGCTCGGCATAACAGCGCCCCGGTTCCGGGAAATTGAGCAGTCCGCAGACCCGATCACCGACAACGAATGCGGTAACTCCGGCACCCACTTGTGCCACCGTACCCGAACATTCCCAGCCCAGCGTTAGCGGTGGTTCGCCTTGAAACGGAGCCGCGCCGCCGCCCTGGCGGGTTTTATAGTCGATCGGATTGACGCCGGCACCGGCAATATTGACCACCACCTCACCCGCCGCAGGCTGCGGTGATTCTACCTGTTCGCTCTGCAAAACTTCGGTACTACCAAACTTGTGTAATCGTATTGCGCGCATCATTCTGTTCCTCAAGTCTGTAAAAGCCGAACATCAGCTATTCGCCCATCGTCCCATATTGCCAGAGCGAGGATTGAGTTAATATCCGGCGATTCAACAATAATAATGTTTCGTTGCGAGGTAACCGCATGTATCTGGATCTTCTTGAACCCACCCTGCTATCGCTAGGCCTTGCGGTATTGGCGTACTCTATTTTCCTATTTCTCAAACGTACCAGCGACTACAAAGCGGTAATGATGTTCTGGCAAGCCGAGATGTTGCTTAGCCACCGCGAATTCATCCTCAACAGAGTTGGCTTCGTCATGATGTTTATGGGTATCATGCTGCGCTTCGCTAATTCATGGATGGTCGCTTAAAGAGCCTCGACCAACCGCGTTCACTGCATCGTATTCAATGATGCATTAACCGGCTCTTCAACGGAGAGCCTACATGGGTGGAAACCCCCTGCGCGGTGCCGCGTATCTGATTCGCGGCCTACAGCTACTTAACCAACCCGGCTTGCGCCGTTTTGTCATCATACCGCTGTTAATCAACAGCGTTCTGTTCTCGATCGCCATCTACCTGCTCACTCAGTACTTTTCCGGCTGGGTCAATTTTTGGCTCGACTGGATCCCCGACTGGCTCAACTTTATCGACTGGTTGCTGTGGCCGCTGTTTGCGCTACTGGTGATGGTCTCGGTCTATTTCACCTTCGGCCTGCTTGCCAACTTTATCGCTGCACCGTTCAACGGCCTGCTGGCCGAACGGGTCGAGCAACGCCTGCGCGGTGTCGTTCCGCCCGACGAAAACTGGAAAGCGTTACTTGCCACCGTACCGCACAGTCTCAACCGCGAACTGGCGAAGCTGGCCTATTATCTGCCTCGGTTGCTGTTACTGCTGGTGTTATCTTTCATCCCGCTGATCGGACCGCTGCTGTGGTTCCTTTTCGGCGCCTGGATGATGGCGATTCAATTCTGCGATTACCCAATGGACAACAACAAAATCCGCTTCGGTGACATGAAGCAGCTGCTGCAGCAAAAGCGACTAAGCTCGCTAGGGTTCGGCGCACTGGTATCGCTGGCGATGCTGATCCCGGTATTGAATCTGCTGGTGATGCCAGCGGCCGTAATCGGTGCCACCCTGTTCTGGGTCGAAGAGTACGCCGGTTCACAACAAGCCGATGCATTCAGCCGTTCAGCCCAACCCAGCCAATCGCCGCGACTCGATTAGCGGTTCAGGGCCCGTAGTTAATGTATGGGGCAGCCAGTATGTAGAATGTTTTTTTGTGGTGCCCCATTCGCTATTGCCAAACAAATCGCCTTTATTCTGCTCCTTCTGGTCGGTCTATCCTTGGTGAGATCGGCACTTCCACAAATGATCTAGTCGCTAGGCTCCTTCTCCCCCCCACTGCCAGCTCAACACTTGCTGCGCCGGCCTCCGCCTGAAAACTTCTCGACATGGTTCTTTGATCATTATATTTTACAGAATTTGTTTGACCTGCTTTGACACTACTTGTACGATTACGTGAATTTCGAACCCGTTAGTCTCATTTTTAATCAAACTAAGCAAAAAAATAAAACCTATTACGTTTGATAATACGTGACTGCAAGCTGCCGACTACTGGCTGATCCGGATAAGTATTTGAACAACTTATCGGACAACTATGCCCCGTGCTTAAGCCAACGCCTGAACATTCGACCAGCGATTCTGATGCTTTCATACACCCTTAATAGGATACTTTTCTCATGTCAAAAACCTACAGCTACACATATGGCCTCAATACTGACACCTTAGACGCTGAACAGCGCCAGATTCAGGTATTGCTGCAGCAAGCCACCAAGCTTCGCCATGAATGCATGGTCGACGCCGCCGCTGCTTTAACTCGACGCATGGGAACAATGGTGCGCAACTTGCTAACTCTGGAGTTGCCGGTGTTTTTATCACCGACCCTGAAAGCACCGTCGATGGTTGCGTGCACTGGCAGGTAATCGCAATTTCTCAAGACCGCCGCTAAGTCGTTATTCCGGTTGCCAGTCCGATAGGCCATAGCGCAACAGTATCGCCGCAAGCGTCCCATCCGAGCGCAACCTGTCTATACCCTCCGACAGGATTTGTGCATATTCGGGAGCCTGAAGCGAGCTCGGGGCGAAGGCGATATAGAGGTATTCGGCATGCAGTACACCTGCCTCTTTCAGCACCTCATCAGCCGAATCCTTGTGCCGGTGATAGTCGATCACCGCCCGATCCGCGAGCAGCACATCGATTCGCTCCCGAGCCATCGCCCGAAGATTTTGGCTCACCGCGGCTTCACCCGCCAGGGATTGAATACGGGGACTATCTCGGTAACGCTCAATATAGCTATCCATCGACCCGTATGACACGTCTTGGGTCACACCGATCTGTACCTGCCAAAGAGAGACCAGGCCTGAATAACGCCAGTCAGAACTCGCCGGAACAAAGAAAGCGAATCGGGATACCGCCTGAGCCTGCTTGGGATAGAGCAGATCCGGTGCATTACGCCTCAATACTCCGACGATACCATCGAGATGGTCACCTCGAACATACCTCAAGGCCCGACTCCAGGGCAGCGGCTCGAACTCGACCGTATGCCCCGCTCTGCTGAAAACCTCCTGCGCAATCTCGAGCATATAGCCCGGTCGCTGTTGATCCGAAACACAAATATAGGGACAGCGATCCATCCCACCCAAACGCAGGGTATCCGCCAACAGGACTGTCGGCAGGGACAACAAAATCATCACCACGAAACGCACAAGCATACGGTCTTCTCCCGACAGTTGATTTGGGCCGACGCCTACTGGCGAATAATGGCGAGTACCCTATCGATAAAAGGTTTTCCCCCAATTTCAGAATAGAACTGTGGCCACACCGCTTTGGCCCGCTGCCGCCACTCCCGCTCTTCGTTCGCCGGCTGCACCAGCTCCATCCCATTGCCCAATAGGAGGTCTAGCTGCTGACGGTTGCGCTCTTCTACCCATTGCCATTGATAGCGGGAGGCCTCGTCTGCCGCTTTGTGTAGTACCTCTTTAAGGTCTGCTGGCAAACCCTGGTAAAAGGGTTCGTTGATAAGATGCGGTCCCGTCCAGAGCAAGTAGCGAATGTCGGTAATGTATTTCTGAACCAGGATGATCCCGCCATCAGCATTGGGCATATTGGAATAGACCAGGTGTGGGTTTTCCTGGCCATCGGCAATGCCCGTCCGCAAAGCGTTGTAGGTTTCGGTCCAGGCAATCGGCAGTGGCTCAACACCCCAGGCGCGAAATGTCTCAACCATGATGGGATTCATCGGTGTGCGGATCTTCAAGTCAGCGAGATCTGCTGGCGAGCGAACCGCAACACGGGCGTTGGTTAACACCCGATAACCGCCAATCAACCAACCCAAAGCCCGTACATTGGCGCGTTCCACCATCTGCCCGTTCACTTCGTCCATCAGCGGATGGTTAAACAATCGACGCGCCTGACCCGCGTCGTCAAACAGGTAGGGCAAGGTAAGAAAGCCAACGTTAGGCGCAAAAGGCGTCAGGTTGTTGACCGCAACGGTGGACATCTGGATATCACCTTCGGCGGTACCCATTACATTGTCGTGCTCACTGCCGTAGCGGCCATCGATAATCGCTTCGACGCGAATTCGTCCGTTGGAATAGTGTTCCACCAACTGTTTGAATTTCATCAGGTGCGCCACGTAGTGGCTGCCTTGGGGGTTGGCGGTGGCAAACTTGAGGGTATAAACCTGCTCGGCCTGCAGCGGCTGAATCAACAGCATGCTAATAAACAGCATCCGAATAAACAGAATGCCGACGAGGCTCTGAAGTGGTTTCATCATTATTCCAACCTTGGCGCCGAGCCAGCCTTGGATATCGCCCCTAACCTCGACAGTCATTAGTGGCGGACGTTGCTATAGGTTGCAGACCTGTTGTTATAGATTGCAGGCGTGTGGCGATAGTATGGTATGAAACGAACAACCTAGGCCTGCCATGGTCAAACGATCGTGAACCACAATGTAACCGCCAAGCGACGCCGGCAAATCTCAAAACAACCAATCCGGCTGATTATAAGCCGCTAAGATACGGGCTAAGCCGCCCGACGCTCGGAGTCGATCGATCCCCTCCGTAAGAACCTGCGCATACTCTTCAGCCTTGGGATTACTGGGCGAAAAAGCGATGTAGATATTTTCCCCGTGCAACTGGCCAGCTTCTTTCAAGTGGCGCTCGGGCTCAGCTTGGCTCAGGTAGTCGCGCACCACCGCCCGGTCCTCGATAAACAGACTGATCCGCCCCCGCGCCAAGGTCATCAAGCTCTGCGCCACCGTCGATATCCCACCCACCGACTGAATCCGCTCGGTGTCGCGATACCGATGGATATAGCTGTCCATCGAGCCGTAAGAGACGTCCTGAGTGATACCGATCCGCTCCTGCCACAACGACACCAGCCCGGTGTACTGCCAATTAGAGGTCTCAGGCACAAACATCACATATTGGGAAAAGGCCTGAGCCTGTTTGGGATAGACCAGATCAGGGGCATTACGTCGTAGCACCCCGGCAATACCATCCAGGTGACCGGTGCGCACGTGTTTCAGTGCACGGCTCCAGGGTAACGAGTGGTATTCCACTTGATACCCGGCCTGGCCAAACACGTGACGTGCAACCTCCAACATAAAACCTGGGCGTTCGACATCAGCGTCACAGATATAAGGGCAACGAACCATACCGCCAAGCCGCAGCGTATCGGCCAAGGCCGCTCCCGGGAACAACAAAACCAGTAATAATAGGACGAACAACGTTGATACCTCGCTCCATATTGTTGGCAGCAAGCCTCAGGGATCGATAATGGCCTGCAGTTGATGCCGGCTGTCACCGGCTACTGTTTCAACATAACCGGACTTAACTCAATTTAAATCGCTCGACCAATTTCTGTTGCTGCTGGGCCAGCTGCACCATCTGTTCGCTTTCATTAACAATCCGGGTCGCATCCTCAGCGCAGGTTCCAGACATCTCAGCGATCTGCTGAACACTGCCCGATATCTCATTGCAGGTATGACTCTGTTGCTCGGCAGCGGTCGCTATCTGCTCACTCATACCCCGGATATCAACCAGCTGAGCGACCATACTATTAAGGTCGCTGCCGGCCGTTTCGATACTCGCAACACTGTTGCGAACCTCATTGGAACAGTTGTCCATAATCGTCACCACTTCCACAGCCCCGCTTTGCAACTGCTCGATAATGGTCTGGATATCTTCGGTGGAATTCTGGGTCCGGCTGGCCAGCGTCCGTACCTCATCAGCCACCACCGCAAAACCGCGTCCCTGATCTCCCGCCCGAGCCGCTTCAATCGCTGCATTAAGCGCCAGCAAGTTGGTTTGTTCGGCAATACTGCGGATCACCTCGAGGATATGGCCGATGGAGTCTGAGCGTTCATTGAGACGATGCGTGACTTGAGATGAATTCTCGATTTGGTTGGCGAGTTTCTGGATCATGGTGATGTTACCTTCCATCGCTTGACCCAGTTTTTCTGCACTCTGATCGATGGCAATCACCGCCTGCTGGGCATGGTCAGCACTCTCAGCCACCTCCCTGACACACTGCACCATCTCGTTCATCGAGCTCACAACCACCGCCGTTTGGTCAGACTGAGATGCCATACCGGCGCGGGTCTTCTCACTGATTTTGGCCGTGTCCTGGGTCATCTGGGTCACTTGACCAGACCCCTTATGTATCTCACTGATGGTACTAACCAGTTGATCCGCCAACTGGTTAACCCAGACCGACAGGTCGGCAAACTCGTCCCGACTGACAATTTTGAGTCGCTCACTGATATCACCATCAGCCATCAACTTAAGCATATGCATCATCTCGTTCAGCGGTCGACGAATGCTACGGATGACGGAGAGCCCGACGATCGCGGCCAGCAACACCGACACCAGGCCGATGCCAAGATTGGTAAACTCTGCTGTTGTTGCAATATCAGCCGCTGCGACTTGTGCGTCCTTTGCCTGCTGCCCAACACGGCTCATCAGCTGATTGATACTCTCGGTTGCAGAATTGATGACAACGGTTTGGCTGGCCAGCAACGTTTGGGTCTGATCCAGTCGATCCAGCTGTAGCGTCGCTAGAGTCAGCACGCCTGAATCTGACTCCAGCTGCTGCTCGATAGCCATCAGCCGGGTGAGCAGATCAGATGCAGTCTTGCTACTGGACCCCGCCAGTTTATCCGTACGAGCAAACATCGCTTTGATCGACTTACGAATTTCCGCTACTGGAGCCTCAAGCTGTGCTGGACTACGACTCTGTTTCAGCAGCGCCACCGCGTCGGTGACGCTCATTAGCTGAGCGGACAGGGTAGTCGCTGCCGATATTTGCTGATGGTCATCGCCATAGGCCACCAAATCGTCAAGCTCCGATTTGATCCCTGTCAGCAGTTTTTTTAACCGTACCTGCGCGTCAACATAAACGGGATCAGCTTCGAGATAAGATCGATGGGTGCTAAAAACCGGGCCGGAATCCTGTAAAAAACGCTGCGCCAACTGATCCGATTCCAGCAGCATATCGCGGAGATCCACAGACGTGTCAGCCAGCAACTGCAATCGTAGGTAGCTTTGCTGATAGTCGGACTGTTGCTGGGCAAATGCCTGCTCGTAGGCCTCAAGCCGCTCAACCTCTTTGACAAACAAAAATTGCATCAGGGTTTTATTAGCCGAAAGCAGAGCAACCCCCATGCCACCACTACTGACCAGCATCGGAGCCACTTCCTGTCCCGCACGGGTCATCTGCCCGTTAAGCTGATTCAAACCGCGGTATGAGGAAAAACTCATCAGTAACATCAAGATCACCAACAGACTAAAGCCGGCACCTATACGTTGAGTTATTGTTATTTTCATCATTTGCTACTGCCTGTATTAATTGAACAATGAAACCGTCACCGGAATCGTTGATACCGCACTTCGGGTCAAGCTGCTCCTTTGCTTCTACGGTTATTAATTAATGATGGCCTGCACTCGATCGATAAACGACTTGCTGCCAACCTGTGTATAAAACTAGGAAAACGTTAGAAAGCCTACACTCGGTGCAAAGGGTCAGATGATTAACGGCAACGGAGGTCATCTGAATATCGCCTTCGGCGGTGCACATGGCGTTATCGTGCTCGCGCACCGTAACGGCCATTAATAAAGGGGGCTATCAGGATGCGGCCTTGGGAATAACGCCCCACCAGCTCTTTAATTTAATCTAGAGGGGGACGTAGTAACTGCCTTCTGTATTAGCAGCTGCAAAGCACCGTGTATAGGATAGCGCTGCACTTGCTGAGGCCGAGAAAAGAATAATCAACAAGCAACAACGGACACCCGAGAACATTGCACCGCACCTAAACGATCGCAATAGAGAACATACCCTCGGACTGAAATAGTACTAGCCTCTTCATATCCTTGACGCGCAAACCCAACCCTAATTGAGATCCCCTCTCCATAAGGAAGAGGGGATCTTTGGGAGGTTTAGCTAAGAATCCAGAGAGAGATCCCCGGTATTAACGCAATGGCGAACCATGTCAAAGTCAGCGCAATCAGGTAGGGCACCACATGTTTCACTATTCGCAGATAGGGAATACCGGTCATGCCACTGGCCACGTAAAGATTCAAACCATAGGGCGGTGTAATGAACCCAATGGAAGCACCAACCAGGAAGATCACAGCAAATTGGATCGGATCAACACCGATCGAGGCCGCTATGGGCGCCAATATGGGTGCCAGTATCACCGTGACCGGCAAACTCTCCAGAACCGTTCCGGCCACAAAGACGATTGCCATACACGCAAACAGAATGGGATAAAAACCACCCAGTGAGGTAATCACACCGGTCAAAAAGGCTTTGGCTCCCAGCAGCGAGAGCACCTGCTGCATCACTACCGAGACCGCGATCAAGGGCGCCAACATGCCGGTAATTTGACCCGAGCGCATCATGATTTTCGGTAAGTCTTTCAAACCGAACTGCCGAGTAATCAACAACCCAGCAAGCAGACAGAAACCCGTGGTCACTCCTGCCGCTTCGGTCGGAGAAAAAGCGCCGGTAGAGAGGCCAAACAACACAATCCCCATCGCCAAAAACCCAAGCCATGCCTTGGAGCCGGTCTTGATGATGCGCTTGGGGCTGAACTTAATCAGATGCCCCCAACCATTACGACGAGACAAAAACCAACAGGTGGCCATCATCGCGACAACCATCAGCGTACCAGGAATCATGCCCGCCAAAAAGAGATCGCCAATCGGCAGGTTCATCATAAAACCGTAGACGATAAAGATAATACTGGGGGGAATAATGATCCCCACACAGCCACCGGCTGCCACCGTGGCAGCGGCAAACTCTTCGTCGTAGCCACCCTTCTTCATCTCAGGGTGCATGATACTGCCAATGGTTGCGGTGGTCGCGGAATTAGATCCCGAGATCGCTGCGAACATGCCACAGGCACCCAGAGAGGCCATACCCAATCCTCCCCGCATAAAGCCTAGACAGGCGTATGCAAAGTCAGACAACCGTTTGGCGATACCCGCAGCGTTTATCAGGTCTCCTGTCAGGATAAACAGAGGTAAAGCCAGCAGGCCATAGAAATTGAGGCCCTCATAGAGGGTCACGCCGATATTGGCCAGGGTGAAGTCGATCACCAGACTCACACCGATCACCCAAAAGGAGATCACCAAGAAGATGGGCACGCCCAGTATAAACAACCCGGTCACACCCAAACTGATCAAACTAATTAATAATCCATCCATTACAGATCTCCTCAATCACCAAAGGTGGCGGCTTGCACAGCTAAAGGCCGGCCCGCTTTAAAGTCTTGGTAGTCACTCACCAAGTTCTGGACCACGCGTATCAACAGCAGCGTCCACGCACACGGCGTCGCGAGATAGAACCACCACTGCATCACATCATCGGTACCCTGAACAATCGAGAAGTTATCGTAAGAGATATAGACCTGTTCAACAGAGAAGTAGATCACCACTGCTCCCATAACAAACCAGAGCACGGTATCCAGAATGAGACAGCTGAACTGGGCGCCATAAGACAGCCGTTGTCGCATCTCGGTAAAGCGCAGGTGGCTGCGTTTCTGCGTATTGTAGGACGCTCCCATCCAAGCGAGCCATAGAAACAGATAGATCGGTATCGTAGTGCTCCAGGCTGATTGTTCATTAAACAAAAAGCGCCGAATAACCTCGATAAAGATGATCGCCGTCATCGACCCGTAGGAGAGTATGATGAAGAACTTTTCAATATTCTGAAAAGCCCAGTAGAAAGCCTTACCCATTGATTTATGCATCCTCTCGCACCCTCTCTCTACTTGGTGGCATCCAACCACTGCTTGATGGGACATTGCCCGGTTTTGCACTGCACTCTAATGTCGCCATAACTCAACCACCTGTAACCCTAGACCAGAAAACAACAGCCCATGAAAATGAAGCCGGCTTTCCCTAGGAAAGGCCGGCACCTTAAGTTACCGAAAAGGGGTTAAGAGTTTTTCCACCAACGACGGGGCTGAACATTCTCAGCCAGAGTATCAAGAGGAATTTCACGTGCGATCTTGTGGATCTCGGTATAGGTATCGATACCACCAGCCCACTTATCTAGGCGCTCACGCCATTTCACCCAAGGCTCTGGGTTAAATTCAGGTGAACAGATGCGCTCGGCTTTAGCACGCTCTTCATCAGACAAAGGTGCCATGCGAACGTTATGCTTATCAAAGAGGGTTCCGGCAAGTGAAGGCGTAGTTGCCCCAACAGTATTAACCAACGCCGCTTCCTGAGCCGCCTGAATTTTAACCTGAGTCAGGTAGGCAGATTCCATCACTGCTTCCTGCAGCTCCGGACTCATGCTATCGAAAACCTTGGCATCCATCATAGTGGCTTCAGTACCACAGAAGAAACGCAGATCGACCGACTGAGAAACAACCGGTGACATGTTGGCGTAACCCACCGCACCAGCCCAAGTCTCAGCACCATCAATCAGACCCGATTTTAGGCCATCCAGGGTTTCAGACCAGGCAATGGGTACCGGGTTAAGCTCCAAGAGCTGCATCGCAATACGCCCTAGCTGGGTGCCTGTCACCCGATTTTTTGTACCTTTTAACACATCGATATTGGTGACCAGCGGCTTATCTTCCCAACCCAGCCCTAACTGCAAACCACGCAGCTCACAATGAGAAAACAGGAACTGTAGTCCATGCTTTTTCTTCAGAGGATCGCGCAGCAGGCGCTGGCTGTCTGGATGGTAAAGGAAGTGATACTGCGAAGCCCGAGAAGGGAACATATAAGCGTAATCGAGCACATTCAAATAAGGCGCAGCACCGGCAGAGTTCTGAGTAGACGCCGTGAACATGTCAATAATACCCTGCTGGGTCTTCTTGACACAGTTCAACTGACCGCAAATCTGGTTATCACCGATGAACTCAACCCGGATTTCACCGTTGGTCCGCTCTTCAATGTCGCGGACAAAGTCTAAACAGCCGGCATGCTCAATCAGCAAATTGTTTTCGTTAAAACCCGATGCACCAAACTTAAGGGTGTGCTTGGCAGGCTTACGTGCCCGACGATCGGATTCTGCCTCAGCAGCTGATGCAAGTTGTGGCAGCGTAACACCCGCTCCCAGAACGCTTGCAGCGATCATGGTCGAACTTAAACCGTAACTTCCGGCCACGCGGAAGAAATCGCGGCGCGATACGTCAGTCCCAGTCATCTGAGATTTGTCTTTATCAGTCATGAAATCACCTTTGTATTTATTTTTTTGAGCGAGATTAGCATTACTCAGCTTTTACGCCTCGCAATCCATGCAAACCACTAAACCACAGTGAAAAAACCGACACAACTTTTTTTTGATCCTTTTGGTCTCATTTTTCATGTAAAATGTTATTTTTTTGACAAATCTCTATTTTTTTGATGATTTGTCACTTTTTAACACCCACTGAATTGGCTTTTATTGATGTTTTTGATACCTGAGAAATCATTTTTGACATTTAGCAACAGTAATGCCAAGGTGTGCTCGGCCTTCTACATCGATCGGAGGTCACCCTAAAACAAAAAACAAACAACATGAGGTATGTACCATGCCCCGTATGACACCCAGCGAAGCGTTCGTTGAAACCCTGGTTGCTAACGACGTTACCGTCGCTTTTGGCATCATGGGCTCTGCCTTTATGGATGCAATGGATATTTTCACTCCAGCCGGCATCCGCTTAATTCCTGTTGTTCACGAGCAAGGCGGCGGCCACATGGCTGACGGTTATGCCCGTGTTTCTGGTCGTCACGGCGTTTGTATCGCCCAGAACGGCCCTGGCATCACCAACTTTGTTACCGCGATTGCGGCTGCCTACTGGGCACACAGCCCGGTTGTTTGTATCACGCCTGAGACCGGTGCTATCTCTA
>JBALVL010000026.1:0-73255 GCA_036961355.1 Motiliproteus sp. | reverse complement strand
ACTCCTTGTATAGAGTCAGTATGGTCGATATCAATACGTTTCGAGAACAGAGCCAAAAACAAAAAAATGCGGAACCTTGGCCCCGCATTTTTACGTATCTACCGCCCCCCGATCTTCAACCTTTTCTGAACACCATCTGCTCATTCTCGATCACGGCTTTGATTCGGTCGCCGGCGTCAAATTTGCCCGATAAGATGGCTTCAGCCAACGGATTTTCGACATAGCGCTGCAACGCCCGTTTTAACGGCCGAGCACCATAGACCGGATCAAACCCCGCCTCCAACACCGCCTCCACCGCACCATCGGATAGCTCCAGCGTCAACTCGCGCTCAGCCAGCCTTTGCGCCAAACGCTGCAACTGGATCTGGGCGATACCGCGAACCTGATCACGACCCAACGAATGGAACACAACCACCTCATCGATTCGATTAATAAACTCGGGGCGAAAGTGGCCTCCGACCACCCCCATCACCATCTCTTTCATCGCGTCATACTGATCGTCAGATTCAAACCCCTGAATCACATCCGATCCCAGGTTTGAGGTCATCACCACCACGGTGTTACGAAAATCGACAGTACGCCCCTGACCATCGGTCAAACGACCGTCGTCGAGCACCTGCAGCAGCACGTTAAATACATCGGAGTGGGCCTTTTCGACCTCATCAAGTAGCAGCACTGAATAGGGACGGCGACGCACCGCTTCGGTCAGATAGCCACCCTCTTCGTAGCCGACATAACCAGGAGGCGCACCGATCAGGCGAGCCACCGAGTGTTTCTCCATGAACTCAGACATGTCGATCCGCACCATCGCCTCTTCAGTATCGAACAAGAAGGTTGCCAGCGACTTACACAATTCAGTCTTACCCACGCCGGTTGGCCCCAAAAACAGGAACGAACCGTTAGGACGATTGGGATCCGACAACCCTGCCCGTGAGCGGCGTACCGCATTCGACACTGCCACCACCGCTTCGTGCTGGCCGATTACGCTCTGATGTAGTTCCTGCTCCATCCGCAGGAGTTTTTCACGCTCACCTTCGAGCATCTTAGAAACTGGAATGCCGGTCCATTTGGCGACAACTTCGGCTACCTCCTCCTCGCTGACTTTGTTACGTAGCAAGGTATTTGGCGACTCGGTCATCTCGGCCTGGCTGGCCATATCGAGCTGTTTTTCCAGTTCGGGAATGACGCCGTATTGCAATTCAGACATCCGCGCCAGATTACTCTCGCGACGCGCCACCTCCATATCCTGACGGGCCTGCTCAAGCTGTTCTTTAACTTGCTGCGAGCCGTGCAGTGCCGCTTTCTCGGTCTTCCACACCTCATTTAGATCTGAGAACTCCCGTCCGACCTTGTCGATTTGCACTTCCAGCTCTTTCAGACTGCGGCGCGACGATGCGTCCTTGTCTCGCTTCAGCGCTTCGCGCTCTATCTTGAGTTGAATCAGCTTGCGCTCCAAACGGTCCATCGACTCGGGTTTCGAATCCATCTCCATCCGAATCCGGCTGGCCGCTTCGTCGATCAGGTCGATCGCCTTGTCCGGTAACTGCCGGTCGGTGATATAACGGTGCGATAAACGACAGGCGGCAATAATGGCCGAATCAAAGATCTCGACACCGTGATGGATCTCGTAGCGCTCTTTGAGGCCACGCAGGATCGCCACGGTATCTTCGACATTCGGTTCCAGCACCAACACTTTTTGGAACCGGCGTTCCAGCGCGGCATCCTTTTCAATGTACTGGCGGTATTCGTTCAGTGTGGTGGCGCCGACGCAGTGCAGCTCGCCGCGAGCCAGCGCCGGTTTGAGCATGTTACCTGCGTCCATTGAGCCTTCCGACTTACCGGCCCCAACCATGGTATGGAGTTCGTCGATAAACAGGATGATGCCGCCCTCCTGCTTTGACAGCTCGTTGAGCACCGCCTTGAGCCGCTCTTCAAACTCACCTCGGTACTTGGCACCGGCGATCAGCGCGCCCATATCGAGCGACAGCACCTGCTTGCCTTTGAGTCCTTCGGGCACTTCGCCGTTGATTATCCGCTGCGCCAGCCCCTCCATGATCGCGGTCTTGCCGACGCCGGGTTCACCAATTAATACCGGATTGTTCTTGGTGCGGCGCTGTAACACCTGAATGGTGCGGCGGATCTCATCGTCACGGCCGATCACCGGGTCGAGCTTACCTTCGGCAGCCTGCTCGGTCAGGTTAACAGTAAAACGGTCGAGCGCCTGGCGGCTCTCTTCGGCATTGGGGTCGGAGACACTCTCGCCGCCCCGTACCTGCTCGATCGCCTGCTTGAGGCTATCGGCGTTGCCGCCGCACGAGCGGATTAACTCACCCAGCGGCCCCTTATCCTTCAACGATGCCAATAGCAATAATTCGCTGGAGATATACTGATCGCCATGTTGCTGGGCGTATTTATCGGCCAGGTTCAACATCCGGCCGATATTGGGCGACATCCCAAGCTCACCGTCCGGATGCTGCACCGATGGCAGCCCCGACAGCAGCTGTTCCAGCCCCAACTTTAATTTCTGCAGGTCAAAACCGGCCTGTGCCAACAACGGTTTGATACTGCCGCCTTTCTGCTCCAACAACTTATAGACCAGGTGTACCGGCTCGATCACCGAGTGATCCTTACCGACCGCCAGTGACTGCGCCTCGGCCATCGCTTCTTGTAACTTGCTGGTTAAACGATCCATTCGCATAGGAACCCCCTTACTAACCCTCATAATCGGGTAGCCGGAAAGAAAAATTATCGCTCAGAGAAAGACCAAAGCGACTAAGAGTATGCAGACTAAAGATGTGGGCTTTTATTCAGAGTTCAAGGCACGATCGTGTTTTGAACAGCCAAGAGATGCGGTTTACGCTGCTATTACAAACGATTAGTTGCGCAGCCAAACCAGCGATGCCATTCGTCCGGTGCGACCATCACGACGGTAGGAAAAAAAACGGGGCTGGTCATGACTGGTGCTAATTCGGTCAGTGAAGGTACAAAAATCACCGCCGTAAATCACGCTGACGCCTGCCCTCTGTAGTCGTAACCGCGCCAACTGGTAAATATCAGCCAGCCACTTTTGAGGACCAGTTGGATCGCATGATGCAAAAGCCTGCGCTGCTGTAACCGGATGAAACGCCTGAGCCGCCTCGGGTTGTTGCTGACAAAATGCCTGTCGTACTTCGTCACCGACCTCGAATGCCGCCGGGCCGATCGCAGGCCCTAACCAGCACATTATCTGATCGGCGGGAACCGTCATCGCCTTTATCGTCGCCTCCAGCACACCACCACATAACCCCCGCCAACCGGCGTGAGCAGCCGCGACATGGTGCCCCTGTCGATCGCAAAAAAGCACCGGCAGACAATCGGCGGTCATTACCAGACAAGCGACATTGGTGCGGGCCGTTGCTGCGGCATCGGCTTCGATCACCGCCCCCGCAGACTGCAGCCGGGCGACCTCGATACCATGAACCTGCTGCAGCCACTGGCAACGAACAGAGCCTGTTAAAGCCTGCTGCAATAGTTGTCGATTGGCGACAACGGCCTGCGGTTGATCATCAACATGATCGCCGAGGTTGAACCCGTCAAAAGGGGCCTCGCTGACCCCACCATCACGGGTGGTGGCATAGGCTGCCACATTGTCCGGTGCCGGCCAATCGGGCGTGATCAGTTGCGGCCCTGAGGTTGCCATCAGCGACGATTTAATCCTGATCCATCGTCAGCAAATCCAGATCCAACTCGTGCAGCAGCGCAACAAAGTCATCCGGTAAAGGCACTTCCCAGCTCATCAACTCTTCGGTGATTGGGTGATACAGTTCCAGTCGTTTGGCATGCAGTGCCTGCCGTTTAAAATCACGCAAACAGTCCTGCAGTTCTATACTAATCCCTTTGGGCTGGCGCATACGACCGCCGTACAACTGATCGCCGACCAGCGGGTAGTGCAGGTGTGCCATATGTACCCGAATCTGATGGGTACGGCCGGTCTCCAGCTTCAGCCGGATATGGGTGTGGCCGCGATACTTTTTTAACAGCCGATAGTGGGTAATCGCTTCTTTGCCCATGGGGCTCACCGCCATCTTCTGTCGCTGTTTTGAATGCCGCCCCATCGGCTCTTCGACACAGCCACCGCCGGTCATCACACCGCAGGCGACCGCCTCGTATTCACGCCCCATCGCGCGCTCTTGTAATTGCGCCACCAGGTCGGTCTGCGCCTCAATGGTCTTGGCAACGACCATCAAGCCGGTGGTGTCCTTATCAAGGCGGTGGACTATCCCCGCCCGTGGTACCGCCGAAATCGTCGGGCAATGGTGCAGCAAGGCGTTGAGCAACGTACCGTCATGATGACCCGCTCCTGGGTGCACGACCAGACCCGTCGGTTTATTGAGCACCAGAATATCGTCATCTTCGTAGATCACATCGATATCGATCGCTTCGGGCAACCAGCGCTCTTCGTGCTGCACCGCTGCATTAACGGCAACCTGCTCACCACCGAGCAATTTATCGCGCGGCCGTTTCTGTTCACCATCGACTGTTAGCTCACCTGATTGGATCCAGCCTTTGAGGCGAGAGCGCGAGTGATCGGGGAAAATTTGAGCTACCGCCTGATCGAGGCGATGGCCGCCAAGATCGTCGGGCACGGTCGCCTGAAGCTGTATCGTTTGAGTCATGAAAAACCTGTTCGGTGTCGGAGCCAGTCAGCCGCCAAGGATAGTTGGGTTTAGCAAGCCGCTGTGGTTAAATAATCCGCCCAGTATAACCGAATCCAACCACCTCAGGCGCAACTCGCTTATCGTCGGTCGGAAATCGTTAACGAGGCAGCAAATACGGGCAGACAATGATTGTTATTAATCATTTTGTCCCAGCCCAGCCAGTGGGGTTACCGATGTGACGCCTTGCGCTGCCATCACAACTATTCACCTATGAGATCCAGACGATGCATCACCTCGTCAAACTGACGCTGATTGTTACTTTTGCCAGCTTTTTAAGTGGCTGTTCCATCTTCGGCGGCGATGAAGATGAACCCGAATTCTCCGAAGCGCAGTTGTGGCAAGACGCTAGCGAAGCGCTCAACAATGAAAACTATGAACTGGCTTCCCAGAAATTCGAAGCACTGGAATCACAATACCCGTTTGGTCGCTATTCAGAGCAGGCGCAGCTGGAACTGATCTTCAGCTACAACAAGCAGAGCAAAGCGGGCGAAGCGATCGCTGCCGCCGACCGATTTATCCGCCTGCATCCACAGCACGAGAATGTTGATTACGCCTATTATCTGCGAGGATTAACCCACTTCCTCGAAGACCAAGGTTTTCTTAACCGCTACCTTCCAACCGACATGTCGATGCGCGATCCCGGCTCTGCGCGGTCTTCATTTGATGATTTCGCCACTCTGATCGAGCGCTTTCCTACCAGCCAATACGCGCCGGACGCACGTAAGCGCATGCTGTTCCTACGGAATCAGCTCGCCACTTATGAGATCCACGTCGCACGCTACTACCTGCGCCGTGGCGTCTATATTGCGGCGACTAACCGAGGACGGTACGTAATCGAAAATTATCCTAAAACTAACGCCGTGGCCGATGCATTAGCGGTAATGGTTGCCGGTTACACCGAATTGGGTCTCAAAGACCTGGCCACCGATGCCCAGGCAGTACTCGATCAAAATTACCCGGACTACCCCGGACTAGTGCTCGAGTAGTAACTGATATCATGCAGTCGCGTACTATCAAGTAGCACCGGACTGTATCGATTGAATTTCTCGAGCGCCCAACCCTGACATCGCGAGCCGAACAACGCTTATGAATCGCCAAGCCATTATCGCCGAAATGAAAGTGCAGCCGAAGATCGATCCGCAAGCGGAGATCAACCGTCGGATCGACTTTATTAAGTGCCGACTGCAACAATCTGGCCTCAAGCATTTGGTTCTGGGTATCAGTGGAGGGGTCGATTCTTCAACCTGCGGTCGGCTGGCACAGCTCGCGGTTGAGCAACTCAACAACGATAACGGCGGTGATGACCACCACTTCGTGGCGGTACGGCTCCCCTACGGTGTTCAGGCTGACGAAGCGGATGCCCAGACCGCACTAGCGTTTATCCAAGCCTGTCATAACGTCACGGTTAATATCCAGCCCAGCGTTGACGGCATCCACAGCGAAACCCTCAGCGGGCTCGACGGCTTGCTGCAGCAAACCAGCGACTCGACGGTAGATTTCTCCAAGGGCAATGTGAAAGCGCGGGCGCGGATGATCGCGCAATACCATATTGCAGGCTTACTTGGCGGACTGGTGCTAGGCACCGATCATTCGGCTGAGAACATCACCGGTTTTTATACCAAGTTTGGCGACGGTGCCTGCGATCTGGCGCCGCTATTTGGTCTCAACAAACGGCAGGTTCGGCTGCTGGCCGAAACACTAGGCGCTCCGGCAGCACTGGTACACAAAGTGCCCACCGCTGATCTGGAGTGCCTGGTTCCGCAAAAAGCAGATGAATTAGCGCTCGGGGTCAGCTACGACGAACTGGATGACTACCTCGAAGGACGTCCCGTCAGTAATGCTGTCGAACAGAAGATCACCGCCATCTACCTGCGCACTCAGCACAAGCGCCAACCGATACCGACCATCTACGATTAAGGTTGCAGCGACCAGCGGTACGGGCTCGGATCAATCACCGGCGGCCGCTCCAATATCAGATCCGCAATCAGGCGACATGAAGCAGGGGCCAGCACCAGACCATTTCGAAAATGGCCCGCGTTAAGGTAGAGGTTATCCAACCCCTCGACCGCTCCGATATAAGGCACGCCATCTACCGACCCTGGCCGTAATCCGGCCCATTGCGCTTCCACTGGACACTGCGCCAACGCAGGCAGAATATCCAGCGCCGACTGGTGTAAGGACTGGTAAGCCGTTTTGGTAATCTGCTTATCGTAACCCTGATATTCCAGTGTACTACCGACCAGAATACGACCGTCGTTGCGCGGAATCAGATAACGACCATTAGTAAGCACCACCCTATCCAAAATGGGCGCTGCCGGTTTATTACCGCTGGTTACCTGCTGCAGCTTTTCGGCGTTGAACAGCATCATCTGCCCCTTGACCGGCTCCACCGCCAGCTTACGCCCCAACAACCACATCAGATCACCACTCCAGGCGCCTGCGCACACCAGAAACTTATCGGCTTCAAAACGACCGGCACTGGTTTCAACCGCGCTGACCCGGCCACCATCAAGATCAAAACACTCAACCTGCGCACGGCTGACCAGCGTAATATTAGGATCAAGCTCGATTGAGCGCACCAGTGCCTGCCCCAACCGGGGATTACGGATACTGGCAACTTCCGGCATCCACATGCCGCTGTCATGGTTGATCTGGATATGGGGTTCCAGCTCCGCGATCGCCGCTGCATCAATTTGCGACAGCGGCCGGTCATTTTGAAACGCCCACTGCAGCGCCACATCCTGATCGTCCACCGCCAGCATCAACAACCCTTTCTGGCGCAGCTCGGGGCTGATGCCGGTTTGCCGTTCCAGCTCACGTGCCAACGGCACATAGCGCCCCTGTGACCAGCTCGACAGTGCGGTAACCGCCGCGTTGTAGCGCCAGGGATAGAGCGGCGAAACAATACCGCCACCGGCCCAGGAAGCCTCCTGCGCTGCCTCCGCTCGTTCCAGCACGACGACCCGACAACCCCCGGCGCTAAGTTCCCGGGCCGCCATCAAGCCCATCACTCCAGCCCCGATTACAACCACATCTGTCTTTACGAGCGTACCCATCGGTAATTCCTGCCTAGCCTATTTCAATCAGGGAGCTACCATAGGACAGCAACGGCTTATGCTCAAGCCGCCGAAGCCAATCCAGATCAATTTCAGGGAAAACTATAACGACATTCAACCCGTGCCGTGCGCAAACGACCGGAGTGGGGCAATACCAGCTCACGGTGTAATGAACTATCACCCGACCAATCGCCGACACAAAAGGTACCGTTGAGCGAACTCAACGCACCCGAGCCCTGATAACCGATAAAATCACCCCGGTTCCACTTCACCTGCAGCTGCGAATTTAGTGGCTGCTGCACACGCAATATCTGATCACCGTTTGATAGGCTCAACTGGCTATCATTATTGGCATCAACAAACACCAACCAGCCCTGCTGCCATGACAACTGGCCCGAACTCGAACTGCCGGCGCAACTATCCGGGGCTGCGCCCTGACGACACAGCAGAACACGCTGCCCTCGGTTGATCGCCTCTGATCGAACGAACATCAGATCAGTACGCAGCGACATAGCAAGCGCATCGACTCGGGAGTTACTTATTAGGTGTTGAAAACTGCTGGCACCGGCGGTGCTCAGCGTCGCCATAATACTCAACGAAACCACAAGCTCCGTCAGCGTAAGACCGGCACTGTAGTGCATTAATAATGGATAGCGACCACGATAAAACAAAAACGGCACCGAAAGGTGCCGTCGAACGAGCTTCCTGCTCATCATCTTGCTCCTGTCTCATCCTTTGACAGCGTGTTGATCTCATCCTGAAATCAGCACAAATCACAACAACAGCAAGTATAGACACAGATTCTGCGTCAGGTAGTCACGGCTAGGGCCAACAACTGTTATTCACAGGGCTTGTTGAGCGCGCACCTGTATGTTGAAGGATCAAATCTCCACAAGTATCACCAGCCTGAGCATTGGCGGGCTCAGCCGTTAACTCAAACGAAGTTGCAGCCAGCGAAGTAATCTCTAAATTATAAAACACATCACCTCCATCCAACGGAGCGGTGGATGAAAACATCTCCGGAGCGCCAATTGTACAATCAGCTGTATCCATCGGGTCAGTGGTCGTCCCGCAGTACGTACTATTCACCGTAAAATGCCGTTCCATCGCCCCGGCAAACAGACTCAGCGCCGACATCGCATCGGCACGGCGCGACTTATTAACGTACTCGTTGTACGACGGGTAAGCGATCGCCGCGATGATGCCGATGATCGCTACCACGATCATCAGCTCGATCAGAGTAAAGCCGCGCTGTGTTCTTTGCTGTACCTTCATTAAACCCCCTTATTACTTACCGCAGCTGCAGCCAACCGGTACGCCCGTGTCCACGACTATCATCGGCATCACCGGTAGACTCGGTGGTAACCTGAATACCGCCATCCGAGCCACTGTTATATTTAAATTCTCGGTCACCGGCAGAAATGACGTTGGGAGTGGAGATAAGCCCAACCGTCGACTGCAACCCTGACACTGCAACAACGATATCCGGCCCTGAGTTAGGGTCAGTAATCGTCACCTTATCAGCAACGGTGAAAGCATCATCCCCATCCAGATCAAAGGCAACAGTATCCAACCGGGCGCCGGTTAACGCATCTAGCTCCATCAACCACCCCGTGCCGCTATACGCAACCCCGTCCGGGATCAACGTCGTGAAGATCACCCGGCCATTTCGCAGCACCGGAGCCGAAACGATACGCTCCAAAAAATCATCGCTATCCAAACCAAATTCAATAAACCAGCCACTTTTACTGGTATAGGCAACATCGTTATCTGACGTCGCTCGAACCGTAAAGTCCGTACCGCCGAAAGTAGCAACACCTTCAAACAAGATGGTCTGTTCTACCAACTTGTTAGTTGCGACCGCGTTCGTACTATTATTATCCAAGATGCCGTAGAACGTATTCACACTGCCCGATGGGCTTACGGTTTTATCACCATCCTCAAAATACTTACCCGTGCCAAACAGCACCAGCTGGCCATCCTCGTGTTTAACGACCCCTGGTTTACCGGTGATAGGCTGCGAGGCGATATAGAGTTGTGATACCGACCAGTTGGCAGTATCTGGATCGCTAAGGTCAAAGCGCCACAGGTTACCGGCCAGATCCCCGGCATACGCTAGGTCGGCGATACTGTCATCATCGGTATCTACGGCTACGGGCGCTGACAGCCCATCCGTGGCCACCCCCGTATCAACGACAGTGATCAACGAACCACTGAAAAGATCCACGATATACAACTGAGATTTACTGCTATTGGCATAGTAACCGTTACCGACCAGAGCTGCCCACTGGCCATTATTCAGTAGCACTATCGATGCTTGCGCCAAGGTATAACCGAGATCGCTATAACCGCTCGTTGTCTCATCAATCTCCCATAACACGGTATCCGCAGCAAAAGAATCCGCATCACCCGAATGACCCGCCGGATTGGTCACATCCAATGCAAAAACACCGCTACCACCCGCGCCGGTAGTACCCACTAGAACGGTCTTCCATGCTTGTGGCGAACTACTGACGTCAAATGCATCGGCGACCTTGGCAGAGCCATCGACATAATACTGGTGGCTATAACCGGTATCAGCCAGTTGCGGCAGCTTGATCCATAACTGTTGCGGGTAGAAAGCAAAAATTTCTTTCAAGCCCTGTTCGGCATCAAAACCATGCAAACTACCATCGTTAGCACCGACGTAAATCATGTCATTGCGGATTGAGGAGGCTCCACCCGATGCAATGTAGCTGTAATAGAGATCACCCGGTGAAGAGGTCGCACTCAACACCGCACTGCTTGCTAAACTTTCGTAGCCAAAATTAAAATTACCGGAAAATTGCGGCGCAGAATTGACAACATCTCCAATTACAGACGACCGGCTACGCGCTACATTACTCGTGTCGCTACCATCGTTGAGATAATCCAGCAGCTCACTCCAGCCCCAACTATAGCTAGGTAGCTGCGACGAAACGGCGCCACTAACTACACTCCATACCGATGTTGACGCCATGTTCGATGCGGTAAGTACAACCCCTTCATCAATCACTCCATTACTATCTGTATCGTCTCCGGATGTAATCAACGCACGCGTATTCGGTAGGCTAGAAACAGCACTCGAAGCTGTCGATATCACGGCTCCTGACGTTTGCACATCATATTCCAGCACGTTTCCGCTCCAATCTGACGCATTGTAAACGGCTTGATAAAGCTTATTGTCAGTCTCTAAGCGTGTCGAGTTAGCAGTTTGCGAGGCCTGACCACCCGATACGGTCGGCGTCAGAAATACAATCGAAGTATCTACCGACCAGACCGACGGCGATACAGCAAGACCGAGCATGCCGACTACAAAAAGCATTTTCATGGGTATTCCCTTCCTTTTCAGGGGTTAGCGCCTATAAATCGATTGCACGATCACTACTGCGGAGGTGTTCGCACTCTCCGCCTTGGCACTGACACGATAATATCTGTCTGTATCCTGAGGGGTTCCCACCTCGAGACTGTCATCGGTATTCAGCGCTGGCATCTCTTGAATGACGAAACCTGTTTTCAGACCTGCGACCGTCTGGCATTCAAGCCAGCCGCCAGAACAACTGGCACTGGCCCAGCTGGCGGAATTTAAAAAGCTGTCTAGATCATATGCAGCGGTAAAATAACCCGATGTGTCATTGAAAGTAGGCAAAGCGGCGGTGCCTGTTAACTTCTTTTCACCATCACGCAACGCCGATTCAGCCGCTTGGAAAACGATGTTGCTGTGATAGAGATTGGCAGCCATCTTCTCTTCCAGATTGGTATCTTGAATCGTACTGACCCCCAAGTAGGTCAAAATGACTAGAAAGATCATCGTAATAAGCAAAGCCATGCCACCCTGAGCTGAGGCGGGTGCTAATGGTCGTGACGAAACGTTAACTGTTATCATTTCAATCGGTTTCTCAACGCTATGGTCGTGGTAAAGACCTTTCTGAGCCGGCGATCCTGAGTCGGAAAGGAGGCACCGTCATAGCTCAGAGCCATATTAGTGTCAGCAACATTTTCCTTGTGACCTCGCACCAACAAGCTGATTCTGACACTCACCGCAGCATCCACTTCGCTGGCATCGAAATCGTTGAAATAGTTAGGAATACGGTCGTTATCGATATCGATACCGTATTCGATCTGCATACTTTCAACCCCTTCAACCAACTCCTCGGTACCATTTCGATATAACGCAGGCTCCCCAAAACTATTCAGCTTCACTTCAAAGGTCGTCGTTCCTGCTTTAAAAAGACGTGCATCTCCGGTGTATTTTTTTGATAGGCCATTGTTTATATTCCCTGGCGATACAGTATTACCATTAACGATGATATTACCGGTTCCATGGTTAACCTCGTCGTGACCCGCATTGCCTGTTTCAGGGTCATTACTAATTTGAAAAATATCTCCTTGCGTGCAATCGCTCAACAGCACGATCTCCCCTTTTTCTAACGTCGCAGCTGGGTCGATTTTTACAGTCCCAGAGGGGCTCGGCATATAGGGTGGTAGTACTCCAAACCCCGAATCGGCCCCGCCTCTTAGAACGATCATGTCTGAAAGAATAGCGGCCCCCAGCTTGGTTATATCGGTTTGATAACCCGAGCCCTCCGCACCAGACACGCCTTCTGCCATCGAAAACAACGTCGTATCAACACTTGCGTCAAGGTTATTGGTGATATTGCCTAGCGCCCCGGTCAGGCAACCCCAAAAATCCGCCTGCCGAATATCGCGCTTGAGGTATTCCATCGCAAAACGGCCGTTCTCCTGCACCCGAGAGAGATCGTCCTGCAACTCATAACTACGCTTGGTACCAATAAAGGTTTGCATCACCGCGGCAACAATCATTAGCCCAAGCACCAATGCAATCATCAGCTCTACCATCGAAAACCCGTGTTCTGAACGATGCGGTTTCACTCTTTTACCTCAAGGCTGGAAGGTGGTTGAAAAAGCGGGATCATCACCGGTAATCGCGCCATCACGGTCATCATCCCAGCGCAGTGTAATGGCGACATCATCTCCGCTGCTGGCGACCGACCAGCTCACCGAAGTTCCTCCGGGGAAAACATCTGTGACTTTCTGACGCCACTGGTACAGATCCTGCTGAGCCATACCACTCGCTGAATTGCACGGGGTACTGGCAGCGCAATTCTGATCGCTCGGATTGATAATACTTTCATAGGATGCGAGTGCGCCCTTGTTGGCGCGTATGCGGTCGGCAAGATCGTAAATAAGGATCGTCGCTTGACTGCGATGATAAGCGGATTGATTATTTTTTAGCGCCCTGCTTTCCATCGCTATCAATCCAAGTATCCCGACGGACAACACCAATAACGCTACCAGCACCTCAATTAGGGAAAAGCCAGCTGCTTTTTTAAAAACTGCAATGATCATCATCCCGCCTCTATTCAAGCCTTACACGCCCCGTCTGAGCAATGCGCAGTACTTTGTCATCGCTACCTCCTCCTGACGCATCAGAGGTCGTGAATACGCATTCAGCCGAAACACCATTAGCACGCGCCCCGCTTGAGTTGAAGGTCAGCACTTCACCACAGCTGTACTCGATTGAAACTTGAGAGTCATCGCGTTCGATCAACTGGACTAGTTGACCATTAATAATAACTCTCCAGCCTGAACTCCAATCGACATTTCCGGTATCGGTTGTTCCACACGAAGCCCCCCCAACGACCCCCACGCATAAGCTAGCATTCTGGCTACGCGTTACCGCTTCACTCCTTGCCATCGCCAAGCTGGTAGCGACAGTCATCCGGCCATCATCGATCTTGCTACCGATCATGACAGAGTTAAGATTTGGAGTTGCCACAAACAACAGGATGGCAACGATTGCCATCACAATAATCAGCTCGACGAGGGTAAAACCTTTGGACAGGAAAATAGCAGGTCGCTTTCCAGGTTTTAAAAACGATTGGTTAGCGCCTTTTTGACCGTTGTACATATTCATCCTTAAATCCCGACTACTGGGCATACCCGTGGATAATCCTGATATCCACTACTCCACCGCATGCCAACAGGTCACTTATCGATAGATCAGTTCAGCTTACACGATAAGATTAGCCCAAGACACACATACAAACGGCTGACTCCCTGTCTAAATAATGATCAACATCAATCAATTGTGATTTATACCAACTCTACCGACTCAATATCAACATCGAAGTAGAGCATTTTACCTGCCAGCGGATGATTAAAGTCGATGGTGACCCGGTCGCCATCGATCGAGCTGACCAGACCCGGCAATGCCCCTTGGGATGGATCGGCAAAGCTGATCATCAGACCCACCTCCAGTTCCATCTCTTTAAAATCCGAGGTAGAAAAGCGCTGCAGATTACTGGGATTGTGCATCCCAAAACCCTGCTCGGGAGCAATGCGTAGCCGCGCATGTTCACCGGCGGTCAGTCCCGCTATCGCCTGCTCAAAGCCGGGCAGAAGGTTGCCATCGCCGTATTCAAACGTGGCCGGAGCTTTGTCACGGGTGTTATCAACCAGATCACCATTTTCCAGCTCGATAGAAAAGTGAAGCGTTACCCGGTAGCCGGGGCCGACTTGCAGTTGAGACATGCTATTTCCTTAATCATGCTTCGGTGATGCGCTCGCCAAGCCTTAGGCGGACGTCGCTATCGCCTTAAAGATTCTGCTTACCGCTGACCCAGGCATCCCACAACAGCAACACCACACCCACAGTGATGGTGGAATCGGCAACATTAAACGCGGGGTAGTAATACTGCTGCCAGTGCAGCGAGATAAAATCGACCACATGGCCGTAACTTAAGCGATCGATCAGATTGCCGATGGCACCGGCCAAGACCATTGTCAGAGCGATATTCAAACGGCGCTCGGCTTTCGGTGTCCGGCTAAGCCATAACAACAGATAAGCACCAACCGCGACGGCGATGCTACTGAAGAACCAGCGCTGCCATCCGGGTTGATCCGCCAAAAAGCTAAACGCGGCGCCTTTGTTGAACAACAACGTCAGGTCGAATACCGGCAACAATGTCACCGGCCGGGCATACTCCAACAGGTTAAGCGCCACCAGCTTGCTGGCCTGATCAAGCACCAGCAGCAGTAACGCCAGCCACAGCCAAGTCAATCCGCTTTGACTGAACCGCAACCGCTGCATCGTTGAGCCATCCACCGTTAACACGTTTGACGATTAAGCATAGGAGCGCTGCTCACCGCTGCCATCAACGTTATCGATGCAACGACCACACAGCTCTGGATGAGCAGCGTGAGTACCCACATCTTCGCGCAAGTGCCAGCAGCGGGCGCACTTACTGTGCTCGCTGAGGCCGACCTTGACCTTAAGATTGCTCAGCTCAGTTTCAACCGCATCGCTGGCTTCTTCCAGAGGCGCAATAGTGACACCCGAGGTGATCAACACGAAGCGTAATTCGTCACCCAACCGCAGCAACAACGCCTTGAGCTCAGCATCGCAGTACAGCGTCACTTCGGTGGCAAGACCCGATTTAACGACGCCGGCGTTGCGCTGGTTCTCAATCTCTTTGTTAACCGCAGTCTTTACATCCACCACCTGCTGCCAGTAGTCACGGCCAAAGGTGTCGCCGCTGAGCTCAAACAGCCCCTGATACCAACCTTCCAGATGGATCGACTCGCTGCGCTCGCCCGGCAGGTGCTGCCACAACTCGTCAGAGGTAAAGCTGGTGATCGGCGCGATCCAGCGTGCCAGCGCTTCGATGATATGGTACATCGCCGTCTGACAGGAGCGCCGCGCCAGCGAATCTGACTGGGTGGTGTACTGCCGGTCTTTGATAATATCGAGGTAGAAGCCACCCAGATCGAGCGAACAGAAATGGTGCACTTTCTGGTACACGGTAAGGAACTGGTAACGGGTATACGCCTCAATGATCTCCTGCTGCAACTGCGCGGCACGATCAACCGCCCAGCGATCCAGCGCCAGCATATCATCAGCAGCCACCAGGTCGGTGGTCGGATCAAAACCGCTCAGGTTCGAGACCAGGAAGCGCGAAGTGTTACGAATCCGTCGGTAGGAATCTGCAGTCCGCTTGAGGATCTCATCAGAAACCGCCATCTCGCCACTAAAGTCGGTCGAAGCGACCCACAAGCGCAGTATATCGGCACCGTATTTATTCATCACCTGCTGTGGCGAGACCACGTTACCAACCGATTTGGACATTTTGTGTCCGTTCTGGTCAACGGTAAAACCGTGCGTCAGCACTTGCTTGTACGGTGCCACACCACGAATGGCGATCGAGGTTTTCAGTGAAGACTGGAACCAACCACGATGCTGGTCCGACCCTTCTAGGTACAGGTCAGCCGGAAACTGCAGTTCATCGCGCTGATCAACCACCGAGTAGTGAGTCACACCAGAATCAAACCAGACATCGAGAGTGTCATTCACTTTAACGTAATCGGCCGCCTCATCACCCAGCAGCTCGGCCGCGTCGAGGTCAAACCAGGCATCGATACCGCCTTTCTCAACCCGCAGCGCAACTTCCTCGATCAAACGCGAGGTCTCAGGGTGCAGTTCCGAAGTTTCACGGTGGATAAACAGTGCGATCGGCACACCCCAGGTACGCTGCCGCGAGACACACCAATCGGGACTCTGGCCAACCATCGACTCGATCCGGCTCTGGCCCCAGCCCGGGAACCACTCAACACCCTTGATAGCATCCAGCGCTTTCTCTTTCAGGCCGTTCTCATCCATGCTGATAAACCACTGCGGCGTGGCACGGTAGATCAACGGCGTTTTGGTGCGCCAGCAGTGAGCGTAGCTGTGCTCAAACTTTTCCGACTTGATCAGACGACCCTCTTCGCGCAGCAGCGCGACGATATCGTCGTCGACCTTGTAAACATGCTGACCGGCGAAGCGTCCTGCCGCTTCAACATAGATACCGTGACCATCGACCAAATTGAGGGTTTCGATGGCATATTTCTGACCGACCACGAAATCTTCGACGCCGTGATCGGGCGCGGTATGAACAGCACCGGTACCGGCCTCGGTAGTGACATGATCACCCAGGATCAGTGGCACCTGCTTGTCGTAGAACGGATGCTGCAGCATTTTATGCTCCAGATCCTGACCTTTACAGCGGCCCACGGTACGAAACACATCAACGCCGTAACGCGCCATCGCCTCTTCCACCAGCGCTTCGGCCAGTAGAATACGCTCCTGACCCGCGCCCAGATCGGCCTGGACCAAGACGTAGTCCAGTTCAGCGTGCAAAGAGACAGCCTGGTTCGACGGCAAGGTCCAAGGCGTGGTAGTCCAGATCACCGCACTGACAGGGCCTGTGCCACTAAGCTGATCGAAAGCTTCCAAAAAGTCGGATTCGTGAACCGGCGCAAAACGGACATCGATCGCGGTCGAAATCTTGTCCTGATACTCCACTTCCGCTTCGGCCAGTGCCGAGGCACCTACCACACTCCAGTAAACCGGCTTATAACCTTTTACCAGGTGGCCGTTCTTAACGATCTTTCCCAGCGCCCGGATGATGTTGGCTTCGGTATCAAAGTTCATCGTCAGGTACGGCTGATCCCACTGACCCAGCACCCCCAGACGGATGAAGTCTTTCTTTTGCCCTTCCACCTGTTTCTTAGCGTACTTACGGCACTCCTGACGAAACTCTTTAAAGGTTTTCTTGGTACCGGCCTTACCGATCTTGGTCTCAACCTTGTGCTCGATCGGTAGGCCATGACAATCCCAACCGGGAATATACGGCGCATCAAAACCCGACAACGTCTTGGAGCGGACGATGATGTCTTTGAGGATCTTATTGACCGAGTGACCGATATGAATATCGCCGTTGGCATACGGAGGGCCGTCATGCAGTATAAATTTTTCACGCCCCTGACTGACTTCACGAATCTTCTGGTACAACCCAATACTGTCCCACTGGCGCAACATTTCTGGCTCACGTTGAGCCAGATTCCCACGCATAGGGAAATCGGTTTGGGGCAGGTTAAGCGTATGTTTATAGTCAGTCATTGCGCGGTTTCACTTGTCGCTGTATTAATTCCAAACCCGTTAGCTGTCGCGATTTTCACGCCACTGACGAGCAAATGTAATGTCTTGCTGAATCTGTTGACGCAGAGCCTCAACGCCATCAAATTTTTGTTCCGGCCGGATCGCGGCCAAAAACTCTACACCAAGCCGCTGACCGTACAAGCACTGCTGATAATCCAGCAGATGTACTTCCAACTGCGGTGCAGTGCCGTTAACCGTGGGGCGAATACCGACATTGGCAACGCCGGCATGACGCTCACCATCGGCGGTGATCGCATCAACCACAAACACACCACTAAACGCCAAATTCTTGCGGTAAAGCGAAATATTAGCGGTCGGCAGGCCTAGCTGTCGGCCCAGCTTACGACCATGTATCACGTTACCCGCCACCCGATAAGGACGACCTAGTAACTGCTGCGCCAGTTCAAAATCATGCTGCGCCAGCACTTGCCGGATACGGCTACTACTGACCCGTTCACCCTCAATCAGATGAGTCTGGGTATTAACGACGGTAAAGCCATGGCTGCTGCCGTAACGCTCCAGCAGCGCAAAATCTCCGGTCCGGTCACAACCAAAGCGGAAATCATCGCCAACCACAAAATATTCCACCGCCAGCCCACTCAGCAGCAACTGGTCGATGAACTGCTCAGCGGTTAATGACCGCAACCGCTCGTTGAAATGTAAACAGAACAGCCGGTCAATACCGTGGTCGCGGATCAGCTCCAGCTTATCCCGAAAACGGGTCAGCCTGGGCGGCGCACTGTCACCCTGAAAAAACTCTTGCGGCTGCGGTTCAAACACAATAACCACCGACGGTAGCTGCAACGCTTTGGCTTTCTCACTAACCTGGGCCAGCACCTGATGATGCCCCAGATGGACGCCATCGAAATTACCAATAGTGGCCACACAGCCCCGATGCTGATCGCGAAGATTGTGTAGACCTCTGATTAACTCCATATCTTGGCTATAACTCGGCAGGCACTATTTTTTAAGGGCACTAAAATCAAACGCGACATTATACAGCAGCATCGACATGTAAAATACCGCCCAAAACCGCTGCTTTTGGAGCATTTATCGATTTTTACACTCAATGTCGTAGCTGCCGTAAGCGGATTCCGCCCAGCCACAGCACGGCCACATACGCCGCCCCTCCCGCTAAACAACAGATCGCCATCATCTTCGACCGCTCCCATACCCCCCAAACCAGCCACTGATCCACCGCTGGCACCAACCACAGCAGCAGCAGAGCCATCACCAAATTCGCCACCACCAACTGGCTGCCAAACCGACCCCAACCCGCCTGCCAACGCATCACACCATTACGCAACAAACCCCGCAGCAGCAAGCCGGCATTCAAAAAAGCCGACAGCGAAGTTGCCAACGCCAGACCAGCATGCGCCAGGGGCACAATCAACGCCAAATTCAACGCCATGTTCGCCGCCATCGCGATAATGCCAATCTTGACAGGCGTTTTAGTATCCTGACGCGAGAAGTAACCCGGTGCCAACACCTTAATCAGCATAAAGGCCAGCAACCCCAAACTATAAGCACGCAAGCTATAACCTGCCTGAACCACATCTTCCGGGGTCATCGCACCGTACTGAAACAGCGTAATCAACATCGGTTCGGCCAGCAACCATAGCGCCAGCGCTGCAGGCACCCCGATCAGCAACACCATCCGCACCGCCCAATCAAGCATCGACGCAAATGCTTCAGGCGTTTTTTCAGCATGTTTGCGCGATAAACTCGGCAGAATTACCGTAGCGATGGCGATGCCAAACACCCCTAGCGGCAGTTCCACCAAGCGATCGGAGAAGTAGAGCCAGGAGACACTGCCGGTTTGCAGCAATGAGGCCAGCACGGTATCAAGCAGTAAATTGATCTGACTGACCGACACACCAAACAGCGCCGGCACCATCAATCGCATAATTTTTCGCACACCCGTATCGCTAAAACCGATCTTAGGGTTTGGCATCAAGCCAATGCGCAACAGGAAAGGCAATTGCAACAATAGCTGCGACACCCCTGCGATCAACACCCCCCAAGCTAACGCCATCACCGGCGTCTCCAACCAAGGCTGCAACCAGAAAACCGAGCCTATCAACGACAGGTTAAGTAACACAGGGGTGAAGGCCGGCACCGCAAAACGATCGTAACTATTAAGAATCGAGCCCCCAAAAGCGGTGAGCGAGATCAACAGCAGATAAGGAAAGGTCAATCGCAGCATTTCTACGGTTAGTTGATACTTGGCGGTATCGTTGAGGTAAAATCCGGGAGCAAATACCATCGCCAGTAACGGCGCCGCCAAGATTGCCAGCGCAGACAATAGGCTCAGCACCAAACCTAGCGAGCCAGCAACACGGTCGATCAGCGCCTTCACCGCCGCAGTATCACCTTGGGTCCGGTATTCTGACAACACAGGCACAAATGCCTGAGCAAAAGCACCCTCGGCGAACAAACGGCGTAAAAAGTTAGGTATTTTAAACGCCACAAAAAAAGCGTCGGCACTGGCACCGGCACCAAAGCTATGAGCAATGACGATATCACGCAGTAATCCCATCACGCGCGACAGCAGGGTCATAAGCCCCACCATAGAGCTTGAACGCAGTAACGAACGACCTTTTACCGCCCCCTCCGGAGGCCCTGAATCCTGTTGCTGCTGTGCCACTGAAAACCCCTAATCGAAAATCGGATCTAAAAGTACCAAAATCGTTTGACAATAAGCCAGCAAATATGAATAATCTCGCCTCTTATTTTTGAACACCCCGTTTTAATAGTTTTGTTAAGGAGCCAGTTGTGGCAAATTCCGCAGGATCTAAAAAACGTGCTCGCCAAGCTGAAACGCGTCGCAACCATAACGCCTCTTTACGCTCCATGGCTCGTACTTACTTGAAGAAAGTTCTCACCGCTATCGAAGCCGGTGATAAAGAAGCAGCTCAAGCTGCATACGCTACCGCAATGCCAGCAATGGACAGCGCTGCTAGCAAGGGCATCTTTCACAAGAACAAGGTTTCTCGTCATAAGAGCCGCCTGAACGCCCAGATCAAAGCGCTATAATTTATTACAGCGCCAAAAAAACCGGCTAAGGCCGGTTTTTTTATGCCTGATATCTGGCCCGCTTGATTAAAAGCCTTCAAGTTAGCACCACTCCCCCCGACCCGAAAAACCAAGAGCTCTTTTTCCAATCAAGCACATACAAGGCGACGGTCCAATAAAAAACCCTTTGCCCTTACCGCCATCCTGCCTGTAATCTCTGTCTGAAGTGCGTTTGATCAATCAACTGCGTAACAATGACCTAAGACCTTACATTTACTTAGATTTTTTGAACAAGTCCCTACCACTTTATTATCTCCAAACAACGCACGACCGCCATTGCTGTACCACACTGTGTTTCAACCATAACCCCATTAGCGACCCATACGAGCAACAATGCCCGCGCTAGGAGAAACAACCATCATGACGAACCGCACATCTACGATCTTAGCCAAACTGCCACTGTGGTCTGTATTAGCCCTGATTGTCGTGGGGTGCAGCGAAGAAGCGCCTGTTGCCAAGGTCGACGTGATTCAGCCCGTAAAAACATACGTCATCACGGATGCTGGTCGAACCTCAGAGCGCAAGTTCCCCGGTGTCATCGACGCCAACCAGAAGGTTAACCTGTCATTTCGCGTCTCTGGCGAGCTGAAATCACTGCCGATCAAAGAGAGCGATTTGGTCAAAAAGGGCGACATCATCGCCCAACTTGATCAAACCGACTACAAAATCGTCATTAGTGACCGCATGGCAAGCTACAAAGAAGCCGAAGCCAATTACAACCGAGGCGCTCAACTGCTGCCGCAGGGACATATATCTAAGAATGATTATGGTCGCTTGGAAGCCTCCTACAAGAGCGCCGAAGCGGCGCTGACCGATGCGCGGCAACAGCTGGCCTACACCACGCTCAAGGCGCCTTTCTCTGGACGGATAGCCAAACGACTGGTTCAAAACTTCGAAGATGTCCAGACCAAGCAAGCGATTGTCGAGCTACAGGATCTCAGCTCGTTAGAGGTCAAAATAGACATCCCCGAAAACCACATCAAACGAATTCGAAACGAGAGTAAACCTGAGATCTACGCCAGCTTTGCTGCCGCGCCGGATAAGAAATTCCCCCTCACCATCAAAGAGTTCTCCACCGTCGCCGATCCGCAGACCCAAACCTTCCGCGCAACACTCGGCATGGAAAAGCCTGAGTCCATCACCGTATTCCCCGGCATGACCACGTCGGTGACGATAAGCGTAACCGACAAGAACGACAACCAGCAGGCCCGCTACCAGATACCGCTAACCGCCGTCGCCGGCAATACCAACAACCAATCACAAGTCTGGATCGTTGACGAAACCAGCATGACGGTCGCTCCACGTGTGATCGAGGTCGGCACCATGCAAGGCGCCTATATCGAAGCCATTAGCGGCATAGAGCCAGGCGAGCGTATCGTTGTCGCCGGCATATCCTTTTTGTCAGAGGGACTCAAAGTGCAGATTGCCGCCGAGACCGAACAGGCAGAACCTCTTTCCGAATAGACGCCGTTCTCCACCCCGTGAACACGCTACTGAGCAACACCAAATCCGACTAAGCACTGACATACGGAAGCGCGCATGAACATCGCTGAATTCTCGATCAAAAGCAAAGTCACTACCTGGCTGGTGGTGATTATCCTGATCGGTGGCGGCCTGACCGCCTACGAAAAGATCGGCAAGCTAGAAGACCCGGCGTTTACCATCAAAGAAGCTAAGGTCATCACCTACTACCCCGGCGCCAATCCTGCGCAGGTCAACGATGAAGTGACTTACCATATCGAAGATGCGATACAGCAGCTTGAACAACTCAAGCGGATCAAGATGTCGGTGTCGCGTGAAGGTTACTCCGAGGTGACGGTCGAGTTTCAGGATAAATTCCGTAAGGATGATTTCCCACAGATCTACGACTCCCTGCGCAAGAAGATCAACGATATGCAGCACAAGCTGCCGCCCGGAGCTCAGCCGTCAATTGTGTTTGACGAATTCGCCGATGTTTACGGCCTGTTCTTCGGCCTGACTGGCGAGGGCTACAGCTACCGCGACTTGAAGGACTTTGCCGAACTGGTCAAGAAGGAGATGGTACTGGTTCCCGGCGTACGCAAGATCGTCATCGGCGGAGAACGCGAGGAACGGGTCTATATCGAAGTGTCACGCAGCAAAATGGCCGAACTGGGCATCGCTCCGGAAGCGATCACCGGGGTCTTAAAGAGCCAGAACGTGGTTGCCGATGCCGGGCGAGTCCGGGTCGGCAACGACTACATCCGTATCGAACCCACCGGTGAATCCCGCTCCGTCAAAGATATTGGTGAGCTGCTCATCAGTAGCAGCGACAAACGCCTGATCTATCTCAAAGATATTGCAACCATCAGCCGAGGCTACGACCAAGTTCCCGACAAACTTATTTACCTCAATGGCAAACCGGCGCTGACACTGGGAATCTCGCTGGCATCCGGTGTCAATGTGGTCGCGGTCGGCCGGGCCCTGCAGCAAAAATCCGAAACTATCCAAGAGCTGGTACCACTGGGGATGGAACTTAATGCCATCTACAACCAAGCCAAGGAGGTCGAGCAGTCGGTCAACGGCTTTGTTGTCAGCGTCGCCCAAGCACTGGTGATTGTGGTGGTCGTGCTGTTGCTGTTCATGGGCCTACGGGTGGGACTGATTATCGGCGCGGTGCTACTGATTACGGTGTTAGGAACACTGTGGATCATGCAGATGATGGAGATCGAGCTGCAGCGCATCTCGCTAGGCGCACTGATCATCGCACTAGGGATGCTGGTCGATAACGCCATCGTGGTGGCGGAAGGGATGCTGGTGCGAATCAGAGCCGGAGGCGATCCAACAGAGGCCGGTGGTGAAGTGATCCGACAAACCATATGGCCGCTTTTAGGCGGCACCGTTGTTGGTATTCTGGCGTTTTCCGCCATCGGACTGTCGCAAGACTCCACCGGTGAGTTCATCAATTCGCTGTTCTGGGTAATCCTGATCTCCCTGCTGCTGAGCTGGTTCACCGCTATCAGCACAACACCAATGCTCTGCGCCTGGCTGATCAAACCCGACCCCAAGGGCGCCGACGCCGACGCGGATGCCTACAGTGGCCTGGGTTTTCGACTCTATCGCTCGCTGCTAGAAACTGCAGTACGCGCCCGCTATATCAGCATTATCATCGTCATCGGCCTGTTTGCTTCGTCCATCGTCGGCTTCGGCTATGTCCGCCAGGCCTTTTTCCCGGATTCCAACACACCGATTATGTTTGTCGATCTCTGGGAGGTCGAAGGCAGCGACATTCGCCACACCCGCGATGATCTATTACTGATCGATCAGTTCCTGCGCAAGCAGGAGGGTGTGATCCAAACCGCCGCCTTCGTCGGTGGTGGTGCCGACCGCTTTACCCTCGTCTACTCACCCGAAGCCCGCTCCAGCGCGTACGGACAGATTATCGTGACGGTCGATAACCGCGAACGAATCACCCTACTGCGTGAGCTGGTTACAGACTACATGCAGCAGAATTTGCCCAATACCGAACCACTGGTAAAAAATCTGCGCATCGGCCCAGGGCGGGATATCAAGATCGAAGCACGCTTTAGCGGTCCGGATCACAAAGTGCTGCGCGAGTTATCCGAACAAGCCAAAGCGATCTATCGGGCCGACCCGGAAACCCAAGATATCCGTGACGACTGGCGCCAGCCGGTCAAACTGATCCAACCGGTATTTAATGAATCGGTCGGTCGCCAGCTGGGCATCAGTCGTCACGAGCTTGCCAGCGCCCTACAGCAAGGTTTTGAAGGAACCCAGGTTGGCCTCTATCGCGACGGCATTCGATTGCTACCGATGATGCTATGGCCACCTGTGGCCGAGCGTGAAGATGTCAGCAGCATCGAAGACATTCAAGTCTGGAGTCCGGTACTCAACACCAGCATTCCGCTAAGCCAAGTGGTCAGCGAATTCCATACCGTGTGGGAAAATGGCGTGATCCGCAACCGTGACCGCCGCGCCACTATTATCGCATCGGTCAACCCGGTCGGCGCACTGTCGACACCGTTATTTACCCGGCTTAAACCACAGATCGAGGCGATCGAACTACCGCCGGGCTACATGCTCGAATGGGGTGGTGAGTACGAGGACACGACCAACGCGCAAGCTGCGCTGTTCGGTAGCCTGCCGGCCAGCTTTCTGGTCATGATCATCGTCACCGTACTGTTGTTCGGCAAGCTGCGTCAGCCGCTGATTATCTGGCTGACCGTACCGCTGGCCACCATCGGCATCACCGCCGGACTCCTGCTGGCCGATGGTGCCTTCGACTTCATGTCTTTGCTTGGCGCACTGAGCCTGGTAGGCCTGCTGATCAAGAACGCAATCGTACTGATCGAGGAGATAGACCTACAGATAGAACAGGGAAACCCGCCCTATAACGCCATTATCGACGCCTCGGTTAGTCGAATGCGACCGGTGATGATGGCCGCCACCACCACCATTTTGGGAATGATCCCGTTGCTGCCCGATGTGTTCTTTACCAACATGGCGCTGACCGTCATGTTCGGTCTGGGCTTCGCCTCGGTTCTGACCCTGATCGTGATACCGGCGCTGTACGCCATCATGTTCAAAGTACCGAACCCAACCGCAACCGAAGCGCAAGCCTAACGAGGCCGCAAACTTTCCATAACAACCAGGCATAAAAAAACCGGCGCAGGCCGGTTTTTTTATGTGTGCATATTCATCTGAACCAATCTATCCGAACTAATTCACCTGAACCTACCCAAACAACAGCATCAAGCCAGTACCAGGTTATCCCGGTGCACCAGCTCCTCTTCGGCGATATAACCCAATAACGATTCGATCTGCGCGCTTGGCCGGCCGATAATCTGCTGCGCCTCAACCACACCGTAATTGGCCAGCCCACGCCCCACAATCCGGCCCTGCTCATCGCTCAGCAACACCATCTCACCGCGCGAGAAGTTACCCGTCGCCTGTTTAACGCCGACCGGCAACAAGCTACGGCCCGAATGCACCAACACCTTAACCGCACCGGCATCAAGCACCAGCGTACCGCGTGCCTGCAGATGACCTGCCAACCACTGCTTACGAGCCGCCTGCGGTTCTTTGTCGGGGGTCAGCAAGGTACCTAGCGGTTCACCATCGCGCAACCGCAACAGCACATCATCGATCCGACCGCCGACGATCACCGTCGCCGCTCCTGAGCGCGCTGCCAGTCGCGCTGCCCGCAGTTTAGTCTGCATACCACCACGACCCAGGGCACCGGCACCACCGCCCGCGACAGCGTCCAGAGACGGATCCTCGGCACGCGCCTGCTCAATCAGCTTGGCATCGGGGTTAGAACGCGGATCAGCATCAAACAAGCCTTGCTGATCGGTCAGAATAATCAGCGCATCGGCCACCAGCAGATTCGCTACCAGCGCACCCAGGGTGTCGTTATCGCCAAAACGAAACTCATCGGTGACCACGGTATCGTTTTCATTGATGATCGGCACCACGCCCCACTCCACCAGCGAGCCGATGGTGCCACGGGCATTGAGATAACGCTTACGGTTGGAGAGATCGTCGTGGGTCAGCAGCACCTGCGCGGTGTGCATCCCGTGGCGCTGAAAGCCCGCCTCGTAAGTCTGAACCAAGCCCATCTGGCCGACAGCGGCTGCCGCCTGTAGCTTGTTCAATTCTTTCGGGCGAGTCGTCATGCCCAGCCGACTCATACCCGCAGCCACCGAACCCGACGACACCAGCACCAGCTCGATGCCGCGCTGACGCAACGCCGCGATCTGGTCAACCCAGCCAGCAATGGCCGTCTCATCCAGACCCTGACCATCATTGGTCAAGAGCGCGCTGCCGATCTTCACCACCCAACGCTGACCTGTGACTATCGCCTGCCTACCGCTCATCTGCCTCTTATCCTTGGCAGGCCAAAATCTGCCCGCGCTGCCGATACGCCGCCGAAGCGACGATAATATCCTTTAGCTGCCTAATTAAGGCGCGTACTCAACCTCGACGTCGTAATCATCGTCGTCAAAGTCATCATCGTCGTCCTGATCGCCCTTCTGCAACCGGCGTGCACGCTGCTGCTTACGCAACAACAACAGACGCTGCCGCGCCTCCTCTTCAAGACGTGCTTTGCGTTGCACTTCCAGCTCAGCCAGTTCCGGATCATCAATCTCGGCCTGACGTCGTTCTTCGATCAACGCCATGATCGACCGACAAACCTCGAAAGTCCCCTGTTTCTTGATCGCCGAGACCTCGAACACAGGACCTTTCCAATCCAGCTCCTCGATCAACTCCTGACAACGTGCTTTACGCTCGTCTTCAGGCACCAGATCCAGCTTATTCAGTACCAGCCAGCGCTCCTGCTCGGCCAGTGCCGGGCTGAACTTACGCAGCTCATTGACGATAACCTTGACTGAATCGGCCGGTGTAACACCGTCCCACGGTGCCATATCGACCAGATGCAGCAAAATTCGGGTACGGGTCAGGTGCTTGAGGAAACGAATACCCAGCCCCGCGCCTTCTGCCGCACCCTCGATCAATCCGGGAATATCGGCAACCACAAAACTGCGATCACGCTCGACGCTGACAACACCCAGATTGGGAACCAAGGTAGTAAACGGGTAGTTAGCAACCTTAGGGGTCGCAGCCGAAACCGCCCGGATAAAGGTCGACTTACCGGCGTTAGGCAAGCCCAGCAAACCGACATCGGCCAACACCTTAAGCTCCAGTTTCAGGTTACGTGCTTCACCCATCGAACCGTTGGAGGTCTGGCGCGGTGCCCGGTTTACACTGGATTTAAAGCGTGTATTACCCAGACCATGAAAACCACCCTGCGCCACCTTTTCACGCTGACCGATACGGGTCATGTCGCACAATACTTCCTGGGTATCTTCGTCGATAACCGTGGTACCTACCGGCACCATCAGGGTCAGTTCTTCCCCCTTGTGGCCGGTACAGTCACGACTACTGCCGTTCTTGCCGTGCTCAGCCTGATAGGCGCGCTGGAAGCGAAAATCCACCAGCGTGTTGAGGCTCTCGTTAGCTTCGATCCAGATCGAGCCACCGTCGCCACCGTCGCCGCCATTCGGGCCGCCCCTAGCGATATATTTTTCGCGCCGGAAACTCATGCAGCCGTTGCCGCCCTTTCCTGCTTCTACCCCGATAACGACTTCGTCGACAAATTTCATGATTCACTCCGCAGCTGACTATCCACAAACGTTCGATGTAACAACACGATCAACCCTGATCGCCCTTACCATAACGTCCTACCGGAACCTATAACGCCTTGAAAGATGAAGAAACCTGCGAGTCGCCCCGATGCCATCGCTGACATACAGAACCATTCGCAGACCCCCTGACCGTTCCAACCACAATCATAGCCTGCCAAAAACAAAAAAAGCCCCGCCACGGCGGAGCTCTTTTAACCAACAGCACAAGGCTGCCTTACAGATACTAAGCCGTAATCAGGCGCTGATAACGCTGATAAATTTACGGTTCTTAGGACCTTTAACTTCAAACTTTACAACACCTTCAGCCGTTGCGAACAAGGTGTGATCCTTACCGCAGCCGACATTTTCACCGGGGTGGAAACGAGTTCCACGCTGACGAATCAGGATGTTGCCTGCCAAAACTGCTTGGCCGCCGTAACGCTTGACGCCTAACCGTTTCGACTCGGAATCGCGACCGTTATTAGTACTACCACCAGCTTTTTTATGAGCCATTGCTACTCTCCTTCAAACAACCAGTATTCGCTTACGCGCTGATGCTGGTGATCTTAATTTCGGTAAACCACTGACGGTGACCCATCTTCTTCATGTGGTGCTTACGACGCTTGAACTTAATGATGCGAACTTTTTTACCACGACCGTGAGCAACGATCTCAGCACTAACCTTTGCGCCTTCAACAACAGGAGCGCCGATCTTGATGTCTTCGCCATTAACAACCAGCAGAACTTTATCCAGCTCGATAGTTGCGCCTTCTTCGGCAACAAGCTTCTCTACTTTAAGAGTATGGCCTTCGCTGACTCGGTATTGCTTACCACCGCTTACGATAACTGCGTACATGTTTCTCTCCAGTAATTGACCCGTCCGGCTACTATAAATGCCTACTTCTAATGGAAGCACCCATTGGTGACGACCATATGGTAGGGAGCTCAGTCACCCCGTTACACGAGATCACTGAAAATTGGACGAACCACAGGGGGGCGAATACTAATCGAAGCGACAAAACAAAACAACCGTGACTACTGATTTAGTGTGATTATCTTGACACCCCTATAACACCCACTTAGCATGCCGGAAATTTACTGAAACAGCCCCCTCATGCAGCCACACCAATTACACCCCCAGATCGCCGAAGATTTCGAAGCCGTAAACCGTTATATCCTCGAAAACTTGCACTCTGGTGTACCGCTAGTCGAGAAGATCGGTCACTACATTGTCGAGAGCGGCGGTAAGCGCATCCGCCCGATACTGGTGCTTTTAGCCGCCCGTAGTTGCGACTACCAGGACGACAAACACGTCAACCTTGCCGCGGTGATCGAGTTTATCCATACCGCCACGCTGCTGCACGATGACGTGGTCGACACCTCAGACCTTCGCCGCGGCAAAGCTACCGCCAACGCTAAGTGGGGCAACGCACCCAGTGTACTGGTAGGAGACTTCCTTTATTCCCGCGCGTTCCAGATGATGATCGAACTGGGCAGCATGGGGATCATGAACGTCATCTCCAACGCCACCAACGTCATCGCCGAAGGTGAAGTGCTACAACTGCTTAACTGCAAGAATCCGGATGTCGACGAAGCCAGCTACATGAAGGTGATCATCGGCAAAACGGCGATGTTGTTTGAAGCGGCCTGTCAGGCCGGCGCTATCCTGTCTGGCGCCAGCCCGCAGCAACAAAAAGCACTGCAATTGTACGGCCGACATATCGGCATCGCCTTCCAACTGGTCGACGACCTGCTTGACTACCAAAGCTCTGCCGAAGAGATGGGCAAGAACGTCGGTGACGATCTGGCCGAAGGCAAACCGACGTTGCCGCTGATTCATGCTATGAAGCACGGCACCGAAAAGCAGCGCCTGATGATCCGCAAAGCGATCCGCAAAGGCGGCCTTGATGATCTGGAACCGATCCGCAAAGCGGTGATCGACACCGGCGCGATCGACTACACCTTTGCGCAAGCTAAAGAACAGATCGATCTAGCCCTGCAGCAGCTGCAATGTTTGCCGCAAAGCGACTACCGCGACGTGCTCGAAACACTGGCCAACATGGCGATCGAACGCCGTACTTGATCAGGCTCAATGCGGTCCAAGCCAGACTGCATCAGGATCAATTAACACGCATTACACTAGGCGAACGCTATAGCAAAACGTTATACTCGCGCCTTTGACTCACTCAAAATGGACCCTTTGCCCCAATGACAAAGCCATCTTCTTTTAATCGCGACGAGTTGCTGCAATGCGGCAACGGTGAAATGTTCGGCCCCGGCAACGCCCGCTTACCTGTTGGCAACATGCTGATGGCAGATCGGATCGTAACGATCAACGCGGACGGCGGCCAATACGGCAAAGGCGAAATCATCGCCGAGCTCGATATCAACCCAGACCTGTGGTTCTTCGAATGCCACTTCCCTGGCGATCCGGTTATGCCGGGCTGCCTGGGACTGGATGCCATGTGGCAGATGGTTGGCTTCTTCCTGGGCTGGAAAGGTAACCCGGGCAAAGGTCGCGCACTGGGTTCTGGCGAAGTGAAGTTTTTCGGCCAAGTACTGCCGACTGCCAAAAAAGTCACCTATCATCTTGAGCTTAAGCGTGTCATCGAGCGCAAGCTGGTGATGGGCATTGCTGACGGCACACTGTCTGTCGACGGTCGTGAGATCTACAGCGCCAAAGACCTGCGGGTCGGCCTGTTTACCTCGACCGATAACTTTTAAGCACCGCGCTTAAAATTATCCAATACCGAACTAGCCCGACCTGCTAACCAGCAATCATCGGGGTAGTTTGAAAATTCAAAAATAGGGCACACCAACGGCCCTATTTTTTCAGGTAAAGAAAGAGGATTCATCATGCGTCGCGTCGTTATCACCGGTATCGGTATTACATCTTGCCTTGGTCTGGACAAGGAGACTGTCACTGAATCTCTGAAAACCGGCACTTCTGGCATCTCCTTTCAAGAAACCTACAAAGAGATGGGCTTCCGCAGCCATATCGCCGGTAGCATCGATGTCGATTTCTCCGAGCAAATCGACCGTAAACTACTGCGCTTTATGGGCGACTCTGCCGCATACGCGTATATGTCGATGCGAGACGCCGTTAAAGATTCTGGCCTCACCGACGAGCAGGTTTCCAACGTTCGCACCGGCCTGATCGCGGGCTCTGGCGGCGCATCCTCAGCCAACCTGGTTGAAGCGGCCGACATCCTGCGTGATCGCGGCCTCAAGCGCGTTGGTCCGTACCGTGTTACCCGCACCATGGGCAGCACCGTATCCGCGTGTCTGGCAACACCGTTCAAGATCAAGGGTGTTAACTACTCGATCACCTCGGCCTGCTCCACCAGCGCCCACTGCATCGGTAACGCGATGGAGCTGATCCAGCTCGGCAAGCAAGACGTCATCTTCGCCGGTGGTGGTGAAGAAGTGCACTGGTCGATGAGTTGTCTGTTTGACGCCATGGGCGCATTGTCGAGCAAGTACAACGACACTCCGGAACAGGCCAGCCGTGCCTATGATGCCGATCGCGACGGCTTCGTTATCGCCGGTGGCGGCGGTATGTTGGTAGTTGAAGAACTCGAGCACGCCAAAGCCCGTGGCGCTAAGATCTATGCTGAGCTGGTAGGTTACGGTGCAACGTCCGACGGTTACGACATGGTCGCCCCGTCCGGCGAAGGCGCAACACGCTGCATGCAACAGGCGATGGCAACGGTCGATGGCGATATCGATTACATCAACGCCCACGGCACCAGCACCCCGGTTGGCGACATGCAGGAGCTGAAAGCGGTCAAAGCCGCCTTCGCCGATAGCAAGATCCCGACCGTTGGCTCCACCAAGTCGCTATCCGGTCACTCACTCGGTGCTGCCGGCGTACAGGAAGCGATCTACTGCCTGATGATGATGGAGAACGACTTCATCGCCGCCTCGGCCAACGTCTCCACGCTGGACGCAGAAGCCGAAGGGATGCCGATCATCACCGAGCGCCAGGACAACGTTAAGCTCAATCGCGTCATGTCTAACAGCTTCGGCTTTGGCGGCACCAACGCCTCATTGGTGATGCAGCGCTACACCGGCTAGAGTCTGGTCTGTCGTGGCATGAAAGCAGTGCCATGAGCTAGCGCCCTAAAAAGCGCATAAAAAAAGCCCCGCTGTTAGCGATAACAGCGGGGCTTTTTTGTCTCAGGCCGTTCAGCCCCAGTGCGGTATTAGCTCGCCAATGCAGCGGTCTGCAACTCGATCAGCTCGTTGATCCCTTTCGAGGCCAGCGCCAGCATGGCGTTGAGTTCATCCTGCGAGAAGGTCGCCCCTTCAGCGGTGCCCTGAACCTCGACGAAACCACCCGCCTCGGTCATGATCACGTTCATGTCGGTCTCGGCTTTGGAATCTTCGGCATAATCCAGATCCAGCACCGGATTGCCTTTGTAGATACCCACCGATATCGCCGCGATCCGGCTCTTGATCGGATTGCCCTTCATCGCCCCGTTTTTATCTTTCTTCAGGAACGTGATCGCATCGAGCAGCGCCACACAAGCACCGGTGATCGATGCCGTACGTGTACCGCCATCGGCCTGGATCACATCGCAGTCGATGGTGATGGTGTTCTCACCCAGCTTGTTCAGATCCAGCATCGCCCGTAACGAGCGACCGATCAGCCGCTGAATTTCAACGGTGCGGCCGCCCTGCTTACCACGAGCCGCTTCACGCCCCATCCGAGAACCGGTAGAACGCGGCAGCATGCCGTATTCAGCCGTTACCCAGCCCGAGCCACTACCGCGCAGGAAACGCGGCACACCGCGCTCAACAGAGGCGGTACAAAGCACCTTGGTATTGCCAAACTCAACCAGCACCGAACCCTCGGCATGCATGGTGTAGTTGCGGGTGATCTTGACGTCGCGCATCTGGTCGTTGGTACGACCGCTGGGGCGCAGTGCGTCAACACCGAGAGTCTTGAGTTGATCAGAGAGGGATGAAGTCATCGAAGGGCCTTAAATCAGCAGAAAAAACAAACCAGACACCGCTCGAGCAGCATGGTCGACTGAAGCGTCAACGGGTTGCTAGAATGGCTGGCAATTATGGATAGCAGATTCTAATCGAGAAACACACATATGACACGCAGTATGACCGCATTCACCCGTCAGCAAAACGAACAGAGCAGCGCCACCCTGGTGTGGGAGATCCGCTCGGTTAACCATCGCCATCTCGAACCGCACCTGCGGCTGCCCGAAAGCTTCCGCGAACTCGAAGCGCCGCTGCGCGACAAATTACGCAAAAGCCTGCAGCGCGGCAAAGTTGAATGCACCCTGCGCTACCACCCCACCGAAGCGAGCGACAACCAGCTCAACATCAACACCGAGCTGGTCAGCCAGCTGCGTGATGCCGCCCAACAGGTCACCGACCTGCTAACCAACCCGGCGCCGGTTAACCCGCTGCAGTTATTACAATGGCCCGGCGTATTACAGAAAACCGAACCCGACATGAAAGCGTTGCACCAAAGCGCACTGGCGCTGTTCGATGAGGCCGTCAGCGACCTGATCGTCAACCGCGGCCGCGAAGGCGAGGTGCTGGCGCAACTGATCAACCAACGCCTCGACGGTATCAGCGATGTAGTGGTTGAGGTACGTCAAAAACTACCACTGATCCTGGCCAACCAACGGCAAAACTTGAAGAACCGGCTGCAAGAGTTCAAGATCGACCTTGATCCCAACCGCCTTGAGCAGGAGATGGTTTTACTGGCGCAGAAAGCGGATGTCGACGAAGAGCTCGACCGACTCGACACCCACGTCGCCGAAGTGCGCCGGGTACTGACCCAAAAAGACGCCATCGGCCGTCGTCTTGATTTTCTGATGCAGGAGCTCAACCGCGAAGCCAATACGTTGTCTTCGAAGTCGATTGTCGCTGAGACCACCCAGTGCGCGGTGGAGTTGAAGGTGTTGATTGAGCAGATGCGGGAGCAGATTCAGAATATTGAATAACCGTTGGGGCTGACAGGTTTCACCTGTAGGAGCGCAGTCTCTGCGCGATCTTGCCCTTGCTGCTTGAGGGCGCTGCCGGTTCCCTCGCATCGCCTCGGGAATTGGCCGCAAGTGAACTCGGTGGCTACGCCGTCTCAAACAGCCCCGGCTCTACGCCAACCCCCGAGACAATGCTCGGCTGCGTCGAAAGGGGGGATTAGAGCGGCCTGAAGGGCCGCTGCGGGAGTGGGGTTAACGGTGAAGGTGAAGGGAATAGCGAAAACAGATGCGTCCCCTTTTTCACCCCGTTACTCCTGCAGCTTAACAGGTCAATTTCCCCTTCAGCTCCAGCAGGCAACGCTCCTCTCTAACAAGATTATCACCCCGGAATGTCGTATATGTTCGGCAAGGTTTGTTTTTTTCCATATCGGATCGCTCGAAGCGCTCACTACCACACAATTCAGCCGCCCGTTGATCCCAAAACCCCTCAATACGCTGCCAGGCATCCTGGTCATTTGAAAACCCTTGATGGCCTACATAGCGCAACAAGTAAGCCGATTCCCCTGCCTCGCTATCTTGGTAACCCATACCTGTTCCAGAACTGCTCATCGGCTGATAGCCCGTGCACCCATAGAGGCTCATGACTAAGAGCACCAAGCCAGTAAACTTGACCATATTCAAATCCTCCACAATACGGTTAACCGTTATTCATTCCATCCCGAAAACGGAATCAGGCCTTACATTTGACTCCCTCCTCATGCGCTTTCACAACCCCGTTGATTGTAGCAAAAACCAATGACGCCAAACCCGACCGCTGCCCCATGCTATAAGAGGATAGAAAAATGGCACGGATCTATTTTTCGCTCTCCTTTTCTAAATTTCACAAGCCAACACACCACGGCATTTCGGAAACTTTGAACACCCCCAAAACTGATTACCCTTGTTTGTCCTCTCTCTTCATAGAGCAGATTCAGAATATTGAATAACTCATGAACGGATAGAAGCTTAAAGGTTCCACCTGTGGGAGCCCAGTCTCTGGGCGATCTTGTACTTGCAGGCATGTTTGCTGCCGGAGGGGCGTGTGTTTGTTCTGAGTTTATGTGTGCTCGGATGTCTATATTCCGCCCCCGCCGGGCGGGTCAGGGAGATGCTCCGCCATCTCCCTAACAACCCTAGGCGGCCCCCACGGCTTGCAGGCGAAGCCGGTTCCCTCGCATCGCCTTGCGTATTGGCCGCTGGGGAAACTCGGTGGCTACGCCTCCTCAAACAACCCCAGCTCTACGCCAATCCCCAAGACAATACTCGGCTGCGTCGAAAGGGGGATTGGTGGTTATCCTGAAATAATTGTGAGCAATTTTATGCTCTGATACGTTGAAGGAAAAACGTACATTTCAACGACTCTGACCCCGTTGATTCATACATTTCAACGACTCTGAACCCGTTGATTCTCCAAGGTCGAGCATCCGTTCCGTATCATCAAATGCCAGTTTGGTTTTACCAAGGCACGCTACCGAGGTTTGATGAAAAACGACTGTAAGTTGGCAATGTTGTTTGCTCTGGCGAATATTGCTCGCGTGGATCAGATGCTTCGAGCGTAGGATAGATCCGTCTGCATGCCTGGAAACGGCGTGTAGATGATCAGAAAACGAGCAGATGATGGCGATCATGCGGCCGAATGGCTTTGATGAGCGATATTGCTCAATAAGCAGGACTTAATCACAGGATCCCTAATACGGATTTAACCCTTCGGTTGAAATAGCTTTGAGCAATACCAGCGACTCTGACCCCGTTGATTGAAGATGGAAATTTCGATGTGATCCTAAGCGATTTTCGGATGCCGGGCTTCGATGGGCCTTGGCTCTATACCCAGATACATCAATTGCGCCCGGACTTGCTGGATAGAATGGCGTTCATCACCGGCGACACTTTAAGCAAGGATGTGGCGTCTTTCTTTAAAGAAACCGGGATCCCTCATATCGAAAAACCGATCACGCCAAAAGATATTCGTGATTTATTGGTAGCACTGGTCGAGGGGTAGGGCCGGGGAAACGTCCGGGGGTAGGGGTATATATCCTTACTTAAAACCCAGATCCGCTGATATTTGGCTGCAGCGTTGGATCAGCGGTTGCCAATAATGGCTTTTGTCCGCCTTGAGGCGGAACATCGGCACGGATATACTGACGCTGGCAACAGGTTGGCCTGAGAGGTCTAGGATTGGGGCACCGAAGCATATGATGCCGTCCTCATTTTCCTGATCATCAAAGCTGTAGCCGCGCTGGCGGGCAATTTCGATTTTGTCTTTCAGGTCTTGGATATCCGTTGAGGTGTGCTCTGTCCTTAAGGGGTAGTCTAAGTGATCCATAATATGTTCGGCATCGCTTTTTGGCAGCGCGGCCAGATAAGCTTTGCCAACGGAGCTTGAATGGAAAGGTACGCGGGTCCCGATGGTTGAGGCCATCCGCACGACCTCTCGGCTTTCAATTTTGTCCACATATACCATCTCGTTAAGGTTCCGGACGGCAAGATGAACGGTCTCCCCCGTCTCGTCCCGCAAAGCTGTGAGCGCATCTTGGGCAATTTGACGTACATTGACTTGTGCCAAGGCCGTATGGGCGAGAGCCACCAAGCGCGCGCCTAGTTGATAGCGCTTATCACTGGTTTTTACGATCACACCCTCGGCCTCAAGTGAGGCCAATATACGATAGAGCGTTGGACGTGTTAGGCCGCTCAGGCGCAATATCTCGGTCACTCCGGGTGCCTCGTATTGGTCTGCGATCAGTTGCAACACATTCATACTGCGCGCAAAGCTTTGGGTGCCTTTGATTTTCTCTGAATCCACTGAACTGTCTTTCCTGAGATACCTGTGTTTCTTGTCCACATTATGGACAATCGCGCCAATTAATCAAACGGTAAGTCATGCGGTTTCGGGGCTTGACAAGCCAACTTCAACCATTATTATCATAATATAGATTTACATCCATATTATGATAATAATATAAGTTGAAACCAAAGAGGCGACTTAGAATGGACGTAGCGGCGATGACTGTATTTGTGACCGGAGGCACCAGCGGTATTGGTTTGGCCCTCTCAAAGGGGTTTGCCCATGTGGGTTATCAAGTTGAAGCAGCTGGGCTCGGGGAATTGCCCGGAGATGAGGAACGTTTGCGGTTTCACAATTTGGATGTGACTGATGGTAACGCGATTGGACGTCTCGTAGGATCATTCGAACGGCTGGACGTTCTGATCAATGCCGCCGGGATTATCAAGCGTGGCGACGAGTTGAAGCCGGATGTTTTTGCTTCTGTTGTCGATGTGAACCTAAACGGGACTATGCGTGCTTGTGCAGCGACCCAACATCTGCTCGCAAAATCCAACGGATCAATCATCAATATCGCCTCGATGCTGAGCTATTTTGGTGGTGGGTTGGTGCCCGGATACGCCGCATCAAAGGGCGGTGTATCACAACTCACGAAATCTCTGGCGATTGCCTATGCCAGGGATGGCATCCGGGTAAATGCTCTGGCCCCAGGCTGGATCGCGACCCAGATGACCAAGGGCCTACGGGAAGATGACGTGCGGAACAAAGCGATCATTGATCGGACAGCACTCGCACGCTGGGGTGCCCCGGAAGAGTTAGTTGGCCCCGCCCTGTTCCTGGCAAGTGGAGCCGCGTCCTTTGTGACGGGAACCATCCTGAATGTCGATGGCGGCTACGCCATTATGTAATCAAATGCTGATCTTATACCAAGCTGCATTAATAAAGCCCCATGGAGACTTACAATGCCGGTAACTGAGCCAGAAGAAAATTCCGCCATGCCTTATCAGCTTCCAATGCCAAAGGATGCCCTGCCGGAAATAGTAGTTCCGCATGCGATCCCAGAAGATGATCGCCTTTGGGTCAAACAAGCTGAGAATGTCTATTTTCGTCCATTATGCCTGAATGCCTCCCAAGGCTACTGGATGAACCTGCTCAAGGTGACTAAATCGGGCATCTTGTCCCGCCATCGTCATCCCAATGCTGTACATGGCTTCGTTCTTAAAGGGCGTTGGCATTATCTAGAGCATGACTGGGTGGCAACGGAAGGCTCATATGTATACGAGCCGCCAGGGGAGACGCATACTTTGGTGGTCCCCGATGATGTGGATGAAATGATCACATATTTCCAAGTTAACGGCATCATGTCCTATGTCGACCCTTGGGGTAAGCTTCTCGGGTATGAAGATGTTTTCACCAAAATCGATATGTGTCGCAAACATTTCGCTGAGGTCGGCCTTGGTGAGGATTATGTCGATCAGTTCATTCGCTAACTTCGCCCAGATGAATTATTGATGAATTATAGATGAAGTGACCAAATAGCTTGGTGTCACAGTGGTTCCGCTGGACATTGCAGGGGAAGTCGTCGAGAAAGCTCAAGTGCTAGCCAAAGAACATGCTGAACGTGAAAACGCGACATGTGCTTGGGTGTAGCAGGGCAAATGAGATTGCTGATAAATTGGATAAGATAAAACATGGTTGAACTTACCTACTTCAAAGGTCGCGGGCGTGCAGAGACGACACGTTGGATGCTTGCGGCTAATCAGATTGATTTCAAGAATGTTGAGATCAAGACCGCAGAAGCGTTGGCAGCGCTTCGCTTGACCGGCAAGTTGCCTTTTGATCAATTGCCTTTGTTGGAAATCGATGGCTTATGTCTCAGCCAATCAGGCGCCATGATCCGGTATCTTGCCCGGCGTGGCGGCTTCTATGGGCAGAACGATCAAGAGGCCATGTGGTGTGATGTTTTTGCAGGGGCTATTGCTGACTTTGCAGAAACCGCCCTTCAAGCCGCATTCCAGCCGACCGCAGAGGTTGCGATCTCGTCATTAACCGGCAGGTTCAAAAAGTTTGGCCCTATATTTGAGGCTCGGTTAGCGGCCAATGAAGATGGTGTTTGCGCTGGGTCGCGTCTGAGCTTTGCAGATATTGTTCTGGCCGAAGCCCTATCCGGCTATTTGGAATGGTGCCCGGATATTCTCGCGGATACCCCTAACATTGCAGCTCTTAACCAGCGAGTTTTGGCGGAACCCGGTATTGCCAGCTACCTCGCATCAGCCCAACGACACGCCAAGCCTGGTGCGGGCTATGTCATCGATGTTGCAAGCGTATTGCAGCGGGCTTTGCCGTCACATATGGCCGCTCCCGACCAGTTTGTTTTGCCAGTTTAGGGTCTCAGGATATGTAATCGCTAATATTGGGACTGAAACAATTGAAACAATATTCAAGGGTTTCTGAAATCTGATAGAAAACCTTTCCCACTAAGTTCCCTTTCAACGACGGGGCGACAAGTTGTAGCCTCGGGATTGTTAACCAGAGACTTTAGAGGAGAGCGTGATGTCTTATACTACCAAATATGATCCGGAATATGAGCCAGAACATGATGCCGAAATGGCGAATACTGGACCTGATACAAGCGCGGTTGTTGCTGCCGGTTACCGACTTACATTACACATCTGCTCAATGTCAGCTGCTGGGCTAAGCTGCGTATCAGCTACAATCCTTTAGATGAGAATAACTATCATCCCCCCCCTTGCTTTAATTTGTACGCATGTAAGAAAAGCTTGGCGTCCAGTGCTCTAGTTATAAAGCTGTGACTTGCATATTCCCAGCGATATCGCCGCTTTTGTAACCTTATTATATCGGCAAACTGATAGTTTTCGCGTTGATTTCAAGGGGGTTGTGTTTTGGCTGTCGCCCCTCATCGCATTAAGCGAGTTTATCTATTTGGGGCTGTGTATAGTATTTAGAGGCGTACGATGCAGTCTGGTACGTGGATAGTTACATCCAGCTGCGTCGTCACGGCAACAAACTCAATCGATGCTCACCGATGAGGGCCGCTGGATCCGCGAATGATCAGTTCTGGCTCAAATATTTTCCGCTGGATAGGGCGCCCCGGATTTTGTATGCGTTCAATCAGAAATTCTGCTGCGACCCGGCCTATCTGAGTTTTCTGGATTCTCATGGTGGTTAGTTGGGTGCATAACCAACGGGGTCAGAGTCGCTGTAATTTGGTTCCCATATTCCGTTAGCCCTGTGTGCGCACGACCATCGTAACCCCCAAACAGCCAGCCAAAGCCTCTAAGTCTTGGGTATAACCGAGCGGCATTTAGGAAAGTTGGAACACCCCCAAAACTTATCCCCCTTGTTTGCGCCTTTTTTGGCCTCTCTCAACACCATCGGGCTGCTGCACTTGGGGCACGTCGGATCTTCGGCCTTCTGCTCGACGATCGCCTTAACATGCTTCACGTGTTCTACATGCGTCTTGATCGATCGCGAAAGCCTGCCCGAGGTTATCTTCTGGATCGCCAGTCGAACCTGCACATCCGATAACACCGGTTCCGTTCTTGCCTTGATGTAGCGGATGAAACCACCGGCATAAATGACGTTCTCGGGCATTTCGGTCTTGAAGGTGCTGTCACCGACGAAGACGATCAGGGAATGGATGTGCTCGGACTCGATAGCCAAGGCGGCTTCCAATGTCTTGACGTGTTTATAATTCTGCCGCAGCGGGTTCTGAAACTTGGATCTGTGTTTAAAGATCTGTTGCGTCCAATAGGGCTGGTTTGCCGATCCGAAGATCCACCCCTTCATGTTTTTGGTTTCGATGACGAAGACACCAAAGCGAGAAACGACAATGTGATCGATCTGCGTAGTTCCGCTAGCTATAATTCCGACATCTATAGTGCCGTCATCGGTGGGCAGGGTGACGTTTTTTAGTAAGTGGTACTGTTTTTTATCCAGCATCAGCTTAACGGCAACGTTGACCTGAACCTCGCCGATAAAGCCCTTGAACCAGGGGGTACGAAACAAGCCAACAAAAAGGAGCAGCGGTACCAGATACCAAAGTCCCAATAGCGCTGTGTAGATCGGTGCGAAGTCCATTTCCCTGACCCGGTTAGATATCCATTTCCATCAATGGGTTGATAGGGACTGAGTATGCCAACAAGCACAAAGAACGTCGCTGTTGATTTGATATCAGCTCCGGTAATCCCTCCGACCCTAGGCGTTACGACGAACCTCTTTAGAGATCATATGAACCTATTTATAGTTCACATGAACTATTTCCAAGCCTATACTGGAATTAATGATGGTTAAGGGTGAATCGATATGCTGGAAGGAATCTTAGGTAACATCAACAAAGAGCGCGTGCTGGTTTATCTGATTGCACGCGGTGACGGCTATCCGCGAGAGATAGCCGCATTCTTTGACACTTCGCTGACACCTATCCAGAAGCAAGCAGAAAAACTTGAAACGGCTGGCGTGCTCTATAGCCATTTTGTTGGTCGCACACGTGTCTTCGCGCTCAATCCCCGGTGCGTCTATATCAAGGAGCTGGAGGCGCTTATTAAGCGTGTTCTGGAGTTCTACCCCGAAGACCTTTACGACGCACTAATGAATAACCGTCGCCGTCCACGCAAACCCGAAAAACCGTTAAAGCGAGTTTTGGATCATGACAAACAAACCGCTAATTAACGCTGAGATCAGCGCTAGAGATCTGGCGGGGTTAATTGGCTCGCATCTAGCTGGGCTAGGTATTGATGTGACCCTGGTTGGCGGGACATGCGTTTCAATCTATTCCAATAACCTCTATCAATCCGACGATTTAGACTTTATAGATCGTTCCTATACGCCAAGTAAAAAACTCAAGCAAGCAATGGCGCAAATTGGCTTTACGCCGATCGGGCGTTACTACGAACACCCTGAATCACCCTTTGTGGTCGAGTTTCCACCGGGGCCGCTTTCTGTCGGTGATGAACCGATTCGTCGCTGGTCAACGCTCGCCACACCGATGGGGACTTTCACCTTAATAACTCCGCAAGACTGCATTAAAGACCGCCTTAGTGCTTACTTTCACTGGGATGACACCCAAGCCCTCGAGCAAGCGATCTGGGTTGCCAACGACCAGGTGGGGCAATATGATCTGGACGAGATTTGGCAGTGGGCTGAGCGAGAAGGTGAGCCGAATAAATTCAGCGTTTTTGCTGATCGCCTAAATCGATAATGCAACATTCAAAGAAAGCCAAACGAGGCGGAGAGGCCGCTAAATCTCTACGTTAGTCATTTGCTACAAGGGGGACTTTGTTAGCTTCTTCCAATGAATAAAACATCACATCTCAAAACCGTCCCATACCATCTGCTATACCAACGACTCAGTAAGGTGATCCAGTCGATACCAGTGGCAGGCGTTACGCCAGAGTATGTCATCGCGCCCAGCGGGGGCGCTCAGCGCTATCGCGCGTTCCACCAGAGAGAGCCACTGCGGGTAACTCACTTGTAATCCGGCTACCGGCATGTTGCTGGCGAACAGGCAGCGCTGCGTACCAAAGATCTCGATGATCTGACACAGCAGCTGTAGGTTTATCCAGGTATCCCAGGGTTGCCCCGGCACACCCATCTCGGACAATTTGACACAGACATTGGGGTTCTCGGCCAGTATCGTCATCTGCTGTCGCCAGCTCGACAAACCCATTGATGAGCGATCCCAGGGCAGCCCGCAGTGGTTGAGTACCACCCGCAGGTTGGGGAATCCTTCTAATACCTTGGCCGCGTCGGCCAGATGCCAGGCGGGGACACGAAGGTCCCACGACAATTTTCGCTCATCAAGCAATGCTAAACCGCGACACCAATTCGCATCCTGCAGGCTGCCCGGGATGCCGTTGATCTGGTAACGCTGATCGGCGGACGTGGCGGTCACCGGTTTGGCCCGCACTCCGCGAAACAGCGCCGATTGCATCTGCCGGTCGAGCCATTCGGCGCAATGGTCGCTACCGAACGGTGCCCAGCCAACGTGGGCGCTGGGCAGGCCCTGTCGCTGCTGTAGCGCATCGAGCCAGGCCGTCTCCTCACAAGCTTGCGCCCGGTCGGCCTCGGCCTCGCAGTGGACGCTACCGAGCAGGTGATAACCCGGCGGAATCAGCGCTTGCAGTTGTGACGGCAGAAACGGGCGGCGAATCGCGGCATAGTCACCCAGAAAGAAATCGTCGACGATCTGGTCGCTAAGCCAGGGGTAATAGATCGCCCCATCGAGTTGCCACAGGTGATGATGGCTGTCGACCAATCGCTGTTCGTCCTTCATCGCCCGTGCCCTCTTATTACCTGCACTCTGATTACCTGCACTCTGATCATCAGTACCCGCATCGCCAGTACTCTCCACATTATACTATGCGGCTGGAAGCTAGTTGATTGCTGGCAGAAAGGTCACCACATCGGGGGTATCGAGGGTGTCGAAGTAGCGCACGATCTTCTGGCTATCCAGATCCAACACACCCATTTTGTCGCCGACAAAGGTGACAAAAGCGCGTTTACCGTCTGGGTGGAAACCCAACGCTACCGGGCGGTATTCAAACTCGATCGATCCCAGCGAGTTGAGCTGCTGGTCGAACAGCGCTAGCGAGCTTTCGCCATAGTTGGTGACGATCAGGCGATCGTTGGGGTCGAAACTGTCCGGCCTGAATAACTTCACCGGCATGATCCCCGAAGCCGGTGCATTCACCCTGCCGTTTATGTTTCCAAACCGTGAAACTGCCTACAAAGTACTCGATGGCAAAGTTGGCCAAGGCGTACTGGGCAGTCTGGAAGAGTTTGGAATGAAGGGCCTAGGATTCGCCGAAAACGGCTACCGCAACATCTCTAACAACCGTGGCCCGGTTCGCGTACCTTCGGATCTGGCAGGCCTGCAGATGCGGGTTAACGGTTCTAAAGCGCTAAACGATCTGTTCCAGGAGATGAAAGCTAACCCACAGCAAATTCCGGTATCCGAGCTTTATACTGCGCTGGAAACCGGTGTTGTTGACGCACAGGATCACCCGATTTGGGTAGTTGAAGCGTTCAAGTTCTATGAAGTTCAGAAATACCTGAGCCTGTCACAACACGCCTACTCGGCATTGACGCTGGTCATGAACGCCAAGCGCTTCGAAGGTCTGAGCGAGCAAGAGCAGTCGGTCATTATGACTGCAGCCACTAACGCAATCGCGTTCCAGCGTTCAGCCAGCCAGTCTGCCGAAGAAGATAAGATCAAGTTCCTTGAAGGTGAAGGCATGAAGGTAAACCGCGATGTTGACGGTGCAGCCTTCCAGAAGGCATCTAAGCCCGTCTGGGAAAGCTTCATCGCCACCAATGGCGATAAGCTGATCAACGAGATCCTGGCGGCGTCGAAGTAAATCAGAAGTGTTAGTTGAATCGGGCGGTGGCAATGGTTGTGGTAATTACGCCAATACCGCTAACGGAATCTATCTGCAGTTTTTTTAGGACCGTTCAGTCCTGAATCAAACTCCCCCTGCTTTTGACAGATCCTGACGGTGCCTGCGGGCACCCCGGCTAATGCCCGTTCGCTTGTCGGAATGGGCTACCAATGACCTCAATCTCCCCGGCCATGATCCTTCATGGCCGGGGATTTTTGGTTATGGCCCTGCCGGTTCGCACAAACCTCCTGACCGACAACTGCATACCCGTTAGACCGAGTGGTGTATTACAGAATATCGGCCCAACGCGATTGGGCTTTCTCCGAAATAGCCCACTCGCATTGCTGCAAAATCACCGCTTGTGGCGCTCACAAATACCATTGGTTAAAGGCCAAACCGCCGATAACGGCCATGCTAAAAATCACCGCTAGAAAAGCGAGCAACAATGGCCAGTAAAAGAGCCTTTTCAGCAGAATAACTTCGGGGAGACTCGCCCCCCCACTGCCGATGATCAGAGCAATAATCGCGCCCATGCTGACACCTTTTGCGATGAAGGAACTCACCAACGGAAGCAACGCGGTTACCCGGATATAGAGAGGAATACCGATCAAAGCCGCGGTGGGTATGGCCGCAGGGTTGTCTGCGCTTGCCACGTCAGCAAAAAATTCTGCCGGTACAAACCCGTGTACAACGGCGCCGATCAGCATAGCAATGATCATGTAGGGCAGCATGGTACGAAACAGTGACCAGCTTTCTTGCCACGCCTTCTGCCATATCGTGGGCTCATTCGTTACGCTGCTACCGCAACAAGACGTCTCTACACCCGTGTCACAACCGGCACGGCACCCCGAACCATTCGGTGCCAGCATCTCTTGCTTAATGAAGCGATCAAATCCAAAACGCTGTAATAGCACCCCTGCTATGATCGATGTACTCAGCGCTAACCCGGCATACAACAAGGTGGCCTTCAGTCCAAGAACCGGAATAAATAACGCGATAACAATGGGGTTTAACAGCGGGGAGGTGAATAGAAAAGTCATCGTCGGGCCAAAGCCTGCACGTGCCTTTAACAACCCGATTAGCATCGGAATCGTTGAGCAACTACAAAACGGCGTAACCGCGCCAAGCCCAGCCGCAGTCAAGTATCCCCGCCCGTTACGAGCCCCCAGCAGACGCTGAATTTTTTCTGCGGGGAGTTTTTGATTGATCAACGCAACGAGATAACTAATTACCAGGAAAAGCAGTGTCAGCTCAACAAAGAGTTGAACAAACATCTCCGCACTATCCGCCAGCATCGATTGGGTTTCTGGTCGCATCACGTACGCTGTTAAGCTTTCAAACATAATCCTAATCCTCCTATATTTCTAAAAACTTCGAAATTAGTATCTAAAAAAGACGGTCGCCTTCGCAGACCAACCGTTGATGCATTCAAGAAAACAAAATATATTTCTATGTTTGTGGAAATATAATGTGCCTAGCCATTTGGCCTGTCAATATATTTCTAGTAAACTCGAAATATATACAACCTCAGGTGATCAACGATGCAGGTCAAAACAGCCGCTAATAAACTCGCAGAACTCGGCCATACAACTCGCCTGAAGATATTTCGGTATCTGGTGAAAGGAGGGCGGCAAGGGGTACCGGTCGGTGATATCCAGTCAGCGCTGGATGTTCCTGGATCAACGCTGTCGCACCATATCACCCGTCTGGTATCTGTCGGGTTGGTGGTACAGCGCAGAGAAGGCCGCACCCTCTATTGCGTTCCTCAGTATGAGGAGCTGGATAGCTTGATTACGTTTCTTCAGGATGAGTGCTGCATAAATGAAGATACCGCCTGTGCTGCGGGTGTTCCATAAAAACACCGTAAATACACCGAAGGCGCCTCTATTCTGAGGCGCTAGACACGGCCACAAACCCTGTTAGCCAAGGTCTCTTTTTCTATATCGCCATGCAAGAAAGCACTGCAGCCGCGTATTCAACGCTCTACTTTTACACCAAGCCCCCCACTGATCCCAACCGTATGGCTAACCGGCTATAGGGTTCGCGCGCCCTCTCCGACAAAAAAGTAACTCCAATCCGGTAAAAATCCGGTGCTCGCTGCTAGTCTGAGTCAACAGTCAGAGCAATCAGCAGGAGGCGATACACGATGATTTACAAGACGCCCGGCGTTTATGTCGAGGAGATATCTGCTTTTCCACCGTCGGTGGCCGAAGTCGAGACCGCTATCCCGGCCTTTATTGGTTACACCGAAAAGGCGCAGGATAAAAACGGCGCCTCGCTCACCCATCTCCCCCGACGTATCCGATCTCTGGTGGAGTACGAGCAACTGTTCGGTGGCCCGGCGCGACCGGCAACGCTTGCCGTAACGTTGGATGCGAGCAACCAGCCAACCCAGGTCACGGTGACCCAGCACTACCAACTGTATTACTCCTTGCGACTGTTTTTCGACAATGGCGGTGGTGATTGCTACATCGTCTCTGTCGCTGATTACGCCCCTGACGGTGCCAAGACAAAGGCAGATCTGGAAGCGGGCATTGATGCCGTACAGAACTGCGACGAACCGACACTGCTGCTGTTTCCGGAGGCGGCGCTGATGGGGGGAGTTGATCTATCCGACCTGCAGAAAAAAGCGCTGGAGCAATGTCGCAAACGACGGGATCGATTTTGCATCTTCGATCTGGAACAAACCTCCGACCACAGCGCCGGTATCAGCGCATTCCGTAATAACATCGGCATCAACGATCTCAAATACGGTGCAGCCTATACTCCGCATCTGCACACAACGCTTGCGACCCAGTTTATTTATCAGGATATCAACCTGCTCGACGCTAGTGACGCAGCCCTGACGCTGTCGGAGATTACAGCGGCAGCCGGTCTGGACGTTGCGGCCATCACCGCAATCGACAGCGCAATTGATAGCGCCGTCGAAAGCGCCACCGATAACACCGTCGCCACCGCCCAAGACGATATCGACGAACTGGCGATCAGCCTGAGGAACTCCAACCCCATCTATGCCGCCATCGTGGCCGCCATCCAAACAACAGGGATGATCCTGCCGCCAAGCGGTGCCGTGGCAGGTGCCTATGCCAAGGTCGATAATGAGCGAGGTGTCTGGAAAGCACCGGCAAATGTCAGCCTGACTTCCGTCAAAGGGCCAACCGTAATGATCGACAATGCCGACCAAGCGTCGCTCAATATTGATGTCACCTCGGGTAAGTCGATCAATGCGATCCGCAGCTTCCCCGGCAAAGGCACACTGATCTGGGGCGCACGTACTCTGGCTGGAAACGATCGGGAATGGCGTTACATACCGGTACAACGTTTCTTCATCATGGCCGAAGAATCGATCCGGAGATCAACCGAATGGGCCGTATTCGAAGCCAATGATGCGGCGCTATGGGTCAAGCTCAAGAGCATGATCGAGAATTACCTGACCCAGAAATGGCGAGAGGGAGCGCTAGCGGGCTCCAAACCGAAAGACGCCTTCTACGTTAATATCGGCCTCAGCAAGACCATGACTGCTCAGGATATTCTCGAAGGGCGCTTGATCATTGAGATCGGTATGGCGGTAATTCGATCCGCTGAATTCATCCCCCTCAAGATCACCCACAAGATGCAGGCATCCTGATCTAAAAAAGGGCGCGCTGTAGGTTCGGTTCAGTGACTTTTTCTCAGCAATACCGTATGCAGTACCTTAGTTGTCTGCATCGGTTACAGCTGATAAGTTAACCTCCGCAAGCTCAATAAGTCTCTGCATATGATTAATCCGGGCAGCGGATTTTTCATCCCACTGTGGCTAATTGAGCAAATGGATAGCAGTAACGCCAAGGAGGCACCTTAAATGAGCATACAGCGACCACTTCTGATTCTTTGCTGTTTTATCTTGATCCAGCCGGCACATTCTCAAATCTACAAATGGGTCGATGCCAATGGTCAGATGCACTTTAGTGACCGTCCGCCTGAGCAGCGTCATTCTCTAAAAGAACCAACAAAAATCTCTGTAAAAGAGTCCGCTAAAAGCTCCGTTGAAGAGTCTGATAACAATAAAAAAACGGCCAGCAAACCCAATCCCCCGACACCTCAACGCGCACCAAATCTGGCGACAACAGATTCAAGCCAGCAAGCCTACCCGCCGAGTACGGTTCTAAAGCTGAGAGGGTTATTACTCGAGCATCAGTTCGAGACACTCAATCGCCTGTTGGACGATCTACAGGCACAATCTGAGTCGAACATCTCAGCGGAAGACGCCCTATTCACAGCGTATGCAACGTTCGACACTGAGGACTCTTCTCTCGAAGCCCCCCTTACGGCTTGGGTTAACACCACCCCAGGCAGTTACGTCCCCTTCCTGGCCAGAGCCAAGTATTTTTACCGTCAAGGTTGGGCAATCAGGGGAGGTAAATGGTCAAGTGAAACCAAACAAAAGCAACTTGAAGGCATGACTGTCTATCTCAACAAGGCCGCGAAAGATTTAGAAACGGTCCTGAGCATGAATAAGCAGTCTATGGTGTCTTACTCGCTGCTTGTCTCGATAGCGAGTTCCATGGGCAGCCAAGAATCCGCGGCAGCGGTAGCCGATCAGGCGCTAGCGATAAGTCCCGCTTCCTATTACGTTCGAGCACGTTATCTACAGGCCATTTCTCCCCGCTGGGGCGGCTCTTTTGAACAGATGCAAGCTTATGCCAACTTGGCACTGAAGCAGGCGTCTAAAAATCCTAATCTTAAGTTACTGCAAGGCGACAGTTATGCCGATGCAGCAGACCTAAAGGCGATAATTGGAGCCTACAGTGTAGCCGAGGAGCTATACACCAAAGCGCTGAGTTACGGCGAAAATCATCGGACGTTGATGGACCGGGGTAAAAATAGTTATCGCCGTGAAAATTACCAAGACGCCATCACCGACTTAAATCGTGCCATCTCACTGTATTCAGAGGATGGCAAATACTACTACTGGCGCGCCCATGCTTTGACAAAGCTCGAGCAGTACGATGATGCGATATCCGATATCGAACGTGCCCGAGCGCTCAGACCCAGTGACAAAAGTATTGCCAAACTTCGCCGTTGGCTGATCGATGAATATACCCGCCAAGGCTATGAATTAAAGAAAAAATACAAGCCGGCTGAGGCGCTTAGCAAGTTCGATTCGGCCCTGCGCTTAGACCCGGAAAATGCTTACCTGCACTACCGAAAGGCCAGGGCCCACATCGATGAAAACCAACTGGATTCGGCACTACTGGCGCTAAAGAAATCCATCGTTCTTGACCCCAATGCCTTTGACTCTTACCTGTTACTGGACTGGGTGTTAGCAAAGCGTAAGGACTGGAACCAGATCATTACCTATTGGGATCAATACATCGCTTTCGATCCAAACAACAGCAGAGCCTACGTAGAACGAGGCGGTGCGTATTATCACAAAGGCGATATCCACTCGGCAGTCAGCAATGCCAAGATTGCAGCAGAGATGGGTAACCCTGAAGGAAAAGAAGCTTACGAGAAATTCCGCCACCGGGTTCGATAAGCGGCCCTCGAATTCAACCCTACGCACCGGGTGAGTAACAATGGCCATCAAACTTTTGTTGGCCTCGGTTCACCGGTTAAGACGTACAGGCCCGCCAGTCAGAAGTACAAAGCCTGCTGCTTAGAACGAACAACTGGCCAGCCGTTGCATTCAATCGCAGTAATTTCCCCAGCCTTTATTCAGTCAAAATATTATTCTTTTTTTCACGTAATAAAAGAAAACCTATCCTGCAAACCTGCTTAATCAGCAAAAACAAAGAAGCACCTTCTGCCTCGCACCCGATAATCTATTGGTCATAACTGATGACTTACCCGCCGTGAGTTTTAGATGCCGGTTCGCTCATTAATAGCGTCTCAATATCACATCTTCAGCATCAATAAATTTATCAGGAGGTAGCATGAGCGACCTATTTTCTCATCCGGATTTTGATAATCACGAGCAGGTGATTTTTGTTTCCGACCAAGCCAGCGGATTACAGGGAATTATAGGCATTCACAGCACCGTGCTGGGACCTGCGGCAGGAGGATGCCGGATGTACCCGTACCCGTCGACCGCAGACGCGCTGAAAGACGTGCTCCGCCTATCGCGCGGGATGACGATGAAGAACTCAGCGGCGAAGCTACCGGTCGGTGGTGGAAAATGTGTCATCATCGGTGATCCCGCCTCTCCGCAGAAAGAGGCCCGCCTGCGGGCAATGGCCCGCCATGTCGCGCGGCTAAAGGGCGCCTATTGGACGGCGATAGATGTCGGCGTTTCAGCCAAAGACGCGGATATCATGGCCGAAGAGTGCGACTTCATCTTTGCCCGTGCCGGTGAGTTCGAGGCTGATTTCCAACCGGCACATTACACCGCCATCGGCGGCTTCCACGGCATTCGCGCCGCCACCACTTACTTACGCGGTAGCGATGATATGAACGGCCTGCGCGTATCGGTTCAGGGTGTGGGGCAAACAGGCGCCGACCTGATTGAGCAGATGTCCGCCAAGGGCGCGCAAATTATTGCTACCGATGTAAATAAAACAGCTCTGGCACAGATGGTGTCTGACTTTGGCGTCACCCCGGTAGCCCCGGATGCGATCTACTCTCAGGACGTCGACATCTTCGTACCTTGTGCGATGGGCGGGATTTTGAATGACGAAACCCTCCCTCAACTAAAATGCCGGGCGATTGCTGGCCTGGCTAACAACCAGCTAGAACGCCCCGAACATGGCGACCAACTGATGGAGCTTGGCATCGCTTATGCCCCCGATTTCATCGTCAACGGTGGCGGAATTACAGCCTGTGCTATGGCTATTTTCACGACGTTCGACAAGGAGAATGCACTTGACCGAATCGCCAGCATCTACGATACGACACTCGAAATCCTCAACCGCTCTTGCGACGAAGGTGTCCAAACACAAACGATCGCAGAGCAGATGGCAATGGACCGCATCACCCGAACCAAGCAGGCCTGAAGTGAATAGTCTATCGAACCGATCAATCGGGGATATGTACCTGGGCGCGCTTCAAACACTTCAACGCAAAACTGGAGCGAGAGTGGCGAATGCCGGATATTTTTGACAGTTTACCTCGGATGAACTCCTCGAAACCTTTGGTGCCATAGACGGCGACCTTGAGGATATAGTCATAGCTTCCTGTCGTCAGGTGTATCTCAAGCACCTCGTCCAACGCGGCAAGCGCGGCCCCGAGCTCTTCGGGATGATGAGCGTCATGTTTGTCCATTTGAATTTCAACAAAAACCGTATCGGGTGCACCCAGACGCTCCGGATCCAGAATCGCCGAATAGCCGGTGATGTACCCCTCCTCTTCGAGCCGACGCACCCGTTGCCAACAGGGGCTGGCTGATAGCGCCACGCGTTCTGCCAGATCCTTGTTTTTTATCTTCCCTTCAGCCACCAGTGTCCGAAGAATCGACCGATCGATTGCATCAATACTTTCATTTGCCAATTTGCAGCCCTTTCAAAATATTTATCTTTATTGATAACAAATTAAAGCATGATATTCTTCACATAGCCAAAAATTACAGAATATTAGAAAGCACCTTTTGCACATCAATCGGTAATCTATAGCGATGGATCGAGCGCGACTTAGAGAACCTTTGTGGTAGCGACGATCGCTACCCAAATTAACAAAAGGAGCCAGATATGCCTGCCTATATTGTCTCGATGATGTCGATCACCGATGCCGAAACCTATCGAAAATATACCGACCGAACTCCGGCTATCGTGAAACAGTATGGTGGTAAGTTTCTGGCGCGTGGCGGCGACGTCTTAACCATAGAGGGCGAGCCCTATAAGGACCGCATGGTGCTACTGGAGTTTCCCTCCAAGCAGGCCATTTTAGATTGGATGGCTGACCCTGCCTATCAAGAGGCGGTGGTTTATCGCCACGCCTCTTCCGAGGCAAGAATTTTTGTGATCGAAGGCAGCGACAACAGCCTCAATCCCGATCCACAGCTTGCCCCCGTCATACCTGTCTGAACACGATACGGAACGAATTTATGAATAACCAACCATATGCCATTACGGCATCACATCCGGGCGATACATCGGTCCTAAAACAAGTCGATATTGATCCCTCTACACCATCTGCCACTGAAGTGATGATCCGGCAGACCGCCGTCGGTGTTAATTTCATCGATACCTATTTCCGATCCGGACTCTACCCTTGGCCACAAGAGTCTGATCTGATTCTTGGCTGCGAAGGCGCGGGAGTCATCGAAGCCATCGGTGCCGATGTTTCCGGTTTTTCGGTTGGTGACCGCGTTGCCTACACAGTGGTCAACGGTTCCTATACATCGCATCGAACGGTAGAAGAGCGACACCTCGTTCACATACCCGACAGTGTTAGCGACCAAGAAGCCGCCGCGGTCATGCTCAAAGGATTAACTGCTTATTACCTGCTGCACGATAGCTATCCGGTTAAAGCGGGAGAAACCGTGTTGTTTCATGCTGCGGCCGGAGGCGTCGGCTTATTAGCGGGCCAGTGGCTCAAGTCAAAAGGCGTCCGTACCATCGGAACTGCAGGAGGCGCTCAAAAGTGCGCCTTGGCCAAGGCCAATGGGTTTGACGAGGTCATTGATTATAAGAGCGAAGATTTCGTTGCTCGCGTTATGGAACTGACACAGGGTGAAGGTGTGTCCGTGGTCTATGACAGCATTGGCAAAGACACCATCATGGGGTCTATCGAATGTTTAAAGAGATTCGGATCATTGGTCAGTTTTGGTCAGTCTTCGGGTATGGCCGATCAGTTTCGTATTTCAGATCTCGCCAGTGGATCACTGAACGTATGCCGCCCGATTCTGTTTCACTTTACCGAACAACGTTCCTGGCTCGATAACGCATCCCGACAGCTGTTCGACAGTATCGGCGAGGGTATTTTGAAGGTCCACATCGGTGCCACATGGCCCCTGAACCAGGTTAACGATGCGCATCAGACACTGGAAAGCCGAGGCACAAAAGGATCAACTATCCTGATCCCTTAATTTGCTAACAGTCACCGGCACCCGCCTGGCCGGCATTTTTCATAAATCTCGATAAAAACGGTATCATTCACTGCGGAGCATTTGGACTCCATGACTTTGACCGGAACCGATACTTATGGACCTGTTTATCTACCTTGATGGCACTCACGTTGAACCCGCCCAGTATGACAAGGTGAGCGGCCCGATCTGCGAGTCGATCTCAGCATGGGTTGAACAGAACCCGACCAATGTAGTGCTGGTAGACTCGCGCAGCAGCGAACCCGACGATGAGGCCCTGGCCACGCCGGAGTTGCCTGTACTGGGGGTTCATCTCAAGGTGAAACGCAAACAGGAACTCAAAGCCCCGCTGAGTTTCTTCTATACCCTGGCGAAAGAGCACAAGCAGGAGTTTGTATTGGGTATTCTGGATAAAAGCACCGGCGCGACCGAAGCGGTTTGTTACTTTGGCTTCGAAGAGGGCAAGCCCGATGCCTTTGAAGTGTCTAACTACATTGGCCTGTAATGGTGCGGTCGAATCCATTTTCTGAGCTTCTTCACTCAATAATCAATGGCACGACAAAGCCCTGTCTGGGCTTTTCCGGCATGGACAGCCCCGGCTAGCGATCCAAGGTATAAAACAGGTCGGTACCGCTTTTTTCTGCATTGGTTTGAGACTCCAACTGCCACTGGTCGTCCAGGTCGTAGCGCAGGAAAAGACTGTTGCTCGATGACACCAGCCCGACGCCATAACGGACATAGATTTTGGGCGACAGGTACTTGCCGATATACAGGGCTGCGTCCTGGCTTTCATCACCGGTATCGATCTTCAATTCATCCAGGCTCAATGCCGAGCTGAGCCGATCTGTGATTTGATTGCCACCGCTGGCGCTTAACGCCAGTGCCGCCCGACTCATCATCGACTGCTCACTCGATCCGGTGTTCTCCGGTGACCTTCCCAGCAACAGGTATGACAGCACGCTGGCATCGGGCATGGCCGGTTCCGACAACAGCTCGATCTTGGGCTCGCGCAGATCACCACCGACAAACGCCCCCACTTTCACCTTATCGATCTCTCTGACGACTCTTAAATCAAGCCCGGGATTATCGACCGGGCCTCCGGTGTAGACAAACCGACCGCGTTCGATATCAAGCTCCTGACCATAGATCTCATACATACCGGATTCGACCTCGATATCTCCGCTAGCACGTGTCGCCCGTACCGAATCCTCCTGAAGCCTGAGTTTACCGTTGAGGTTACCCTCAAAACCAAACCCCTCGGCTTGCACGTCATCACCGAGAATGAGTTCCAAGTCGGCCTCAAAGGACGATGCAACCGCACTAGATTGCTGCTGTTGGATGATCGTGACATCGCTACTGACGCTTACCGCATTGCTAAAGTCGGGCGGTGTTAAACGCGCCCAGGGTATCGTTAGCTGACCGGTAAGACGGGTCACTTTTGGGTTCATGCTAAACGTTAACTCGGGAGAGGCTCGAACCTTTGCCTCGTCGGTGTCGATCGCTTCAAAGTTTTGCCCCGACAGCTGCAGCAGCAACTGTGACTCGGCCAGTTGCAGCTGACCTTCGAGTTTTAATGCCCCACCCCCCGACGTCACCTGCCCCTGCAAGGTCATCAACTCGGGTGATTCTGGCTGGCTATCGAGCTTTATCCGGATCGATTCGAGCCGTGTGCCAAGCGCCGGAATCTCCATCTCACCGTTATCGAGTTCAAGATGGCCGGCCACCTGAGGAGCCTGCAACGTTCCCGACAGCCTTAGCGCACCATCAATGTGGCCTTTGACCTGACTGAGTTCCGGAAACAGTTCGCTAACAATACCCAGCTCGGCAACCTGCAGGTCCAGCTGTCCGGTAATTGGACTATTGCCAGTACTCTTTCCGGTATTCTTTCCGGTGTTCTTTCCGGTATTTTTGCCGCTACTTGGCTGTTCGGGTTGGGCGATCCGAACGGTGCTGGATAGCGTTGCGCCGATCTCAGGGACCTCTAAGCCGAGTTGGCCGCTAATGGTTTGCTGATCGCCGCTGGCGTTGAAGTGAAATTGCTGCAGCGTTAACGACGCCTGTTCCAGCACTTGGATTGAGCCTTTTTCAGTACGCGCCTCAATAGTAAACAGGGGGGCACTGTTCGGGGCCATCGACAGCTTGGCCGTGCTGAATAACAACCCGGTGATCTCGGTTTCGGGAGGTAACCAGGGTGCAAAAAGAGGTAACGGCAGGCCTTGCAGGTCGAGCTCCGCCACTGTGGTTCCGGCGGGCTGCCATGTTGCCTGAGCGCAAAGTTTGGCATCACCGTCTTGCTGCTTTAGACAGAGCGCGGAGAGCTGACTTCGATCCGGCGACAATTCGGTAACGACGGAATCCTGTAGCGCCCAGGTACCGATATCATCACCGTTTAATGCCAGCGTTGTCAGCAGTCCCTGCCAGCTCGCTTCATTGATCGCGCCGGAACCCGCAAGATCCAGGTTGATATCACCCCCTTGCAACGTCAGTCCGAACTGGTGCTGCTTAGCCGTACCCTCACCGCTGACGTTAAAACGATCCCAACTCAATTGCTGGTGTCTGAGCTGCTGCGCGTCGAGTTGCAGTTGTGAATGTTGCTGACCGGAAAGGTCGACATCGAGCTGCAGGTTAAGGCTGGCGACGCTGCTGTCGAGGTACTTCAGTTTGTGCGCGGTCACCGACGCGGTGGCGACAGGGGACGAGGGTGAACCTTGCACACGACCCTCGGCGTGTAGCTGCCCTGCAAGGTCGGGGAGCAACCGGTCCAGCCGTTTAGCCTCGAGCTGATAATTGAGGTCTAACTGCTCACCCAGGGTGCCACTGGCAAGGAGCGTCAGTTGATTTGATAGCATTTCAAGTTGATGTATCTGCAGCAGACCATCGGAAAAGCTCAATCCGGCATGACTCTCGAACGTTTCCCCCCGGAGCTCTCCATGCAGTCGTCGGATATCAACCTCGGCTTGGAGTTGCTGCTGAAACTGCCCTTGGGTAGTGGCGTCCAGGTTCACCACGCCCGGCCACTCGGTCAATTCGGGGGAGAACATGGCCGGATCGATCGCCGTTGCATTGACCGATAAATCCCAGTTGAGATCCGGCTGCCAGTTTAGCTTGCCGTTAATCGCCAGCTGGCCCTGAGGGCTTGTTGCCGTAACCGGAGGTGGTTTTGTGCTCTGTCCCGTGTTTTGTTCCGAGAGCGGCTCCGTGTTCTGTTCCGAGAGGTGTTCCAAGGACGGGCTAGGCAACGTGCCGATCAATTGTAACTGTTCAAAGCCCTGTTGATTTCCCGTACCGCTGAAGCTCAGCTGCAGCTCCGGCGCGTCGGTTATTTGCAGCGGTGCATCCAGCGTTAGCTTGAACTGCTCGAGGTCTCCGCTGAGCTGGTAACGTCCACTCTTACTGCCGTATTGGGCGGCGGAATCGAGCGGGTAGCGCAGGTTGTTCCAGCTACCGGCCAGATCGAACTCAGGCTGCGCCAGCCAGTTACGAACCCAGCCGCTGATCGCCACATCGCTGTCGATCTTGGGTAGCTGTAAATAGACCTGTTTAAGCTGTAATTGCTGGCTGTCGGCTCGCAGTTTAAATGCCAGCGAGGTTTCCCCTAATTCGGCAGGCGCACCCTCAACAGTACCCTCGGCCTGCAAATGGGCCAGATCACCCTGGGCACTCAACGTCCCCCGATAACGCTCGTTTTGACGATCGGGCAGTAGCAAACCACTGTCAAACGAGTCCAGTTGAAGCGTTGCTTGCCAGCTAAGTTGATCTAATGGTTGCTTGAGGGTAAGCGCTAACTGCGCGTTGGCAGGGCCTTGCAACTGGTGCTCGATGACTAGCTGTTCAAGATCCCCTGCCACTGTCGCCTGGCCTTGGTGGTCCCCGTACTCGGGGTGCTGCAGAGTCCAGTCCAGGCTTATCTGTAGCGGCACTTGCTGTGATAGCTCGATCGCCCCCTCCAACTGCAGTTGAGCCAGCTCATGCTGGAGTTTGAGATGGTGTATTTTCACCTCAGGTAAAACGGCAGTTGCTGAGAGTCGGGCATCAATCAGCTCTAGCAAGGGTTTCCGTTGCTGAGCCAAGCTGAATCCATTGAGTTGCAACAACACTAATTCAACGGTGATCGGAATCTCAGCAAGATTCAGCGGCAACAACGGTGCCGGATCGGTATCGGATTGGTCCGCTTGTTGCGCCAGCTCGATAGCCAGCCCATCAATAATCAGCTGATCGACCCAGAGCTGCCCTTGCAGCAGCTTAGCGGGGCGCCAAATCAGCTCTGCCGCATCGAGTTCAAATTCAAGTTCAGGGGTGACATAGCGGACACTACCGAGCCGGATCGTCGAGCCCATGCCCGCTTCAAGCAGGGCTACCGTTAGCGGTAGTTGCAGCTGAGTAATGGCGGTCTGTAGCAACCAATTACTGCCTGACGCACTCAATAACCAACCGAGCGTCGCCGCCAACAACAGCATCATTAACAGCAGGCCAATGCCGATCGCTCTAACAGAGCGTTTCATCCAAGTCATAGGTCTGGCCCCAAGGTGAAATGGATCCGCCAGGGATGACCCTCGATGTTGAGCGCCTTGGCCAGGTCTAAACGGATGGGTCCAAACGGCGACTGCCAACGAACACCCGCCCCAACGCCGGTGTTAAGTCCACCCTCAAAACTGTTGACGGCATCACCTTTATCGACAAACAGGGCCAGCCGCCAATCCGGCTTTATACGGTAGTCAATTTCGGTAGAAACGACCACCAACCCGCTGCCGCCCTTCACATTGCCATTGCTGTCTTGCGGGCCAAGCGATTTATAGTCATAGCCCCGAACACTCTGATCACCACCGGCATAAAAACGGTGGGTGGCAGGTAACGTGTCGAAGTCATCAATCGCCGTAGCTCCCAGCTCTCCCCGGGCGAGTAGGCGAAAATTCTCGTTTAGGCTGTGTACCCCTTTGATACTCAGCAACGCCTGGATGAACTGGGCATCGGAAAAAAGTATCTCTGAGGCACCCAACAACGTTAACGAGGCCCGGTAGCCCTGATCGACATCGAGCGGGTTGTCCGTCGCGATGCGTGACCAGCGAATTTGGGGGATGAGGTTACGGGTCTTGGTCAGGGTATCATCAATAACAAAGCGCTCTTGCTCCCAGCTAACCCCGGTTGTTTGGCTCAGGTGTTCAAACTGTTGCTCACGGGCAACACCAAACAGCAGGGTTTGGGAGTCTACGCTGTCCGTACGCTCCTCTTTAAAATCAAATCCCAGTTTGTACTGTTCGGTTTGCGGTTGCTGCCCCGGAATCACATACTCGTTGATAAATTCACGATTCTTAGAAGACACCTGTAACTGGCTGTGAAAGCGGTGCCCCTGGGGGTTGATCCAGCGGCGGTTAAAACCGACGGTACCCCGTAGACCGGTATCGGTACCGTAACCGCCTCCAAGTTGGTATTGGGTACGTTTGTTGGGTTCTAGCTTGACCCGAATCGGCACCTGAAGCTCCTCGGTCTGGTCCCATAAAGGCTGCACTTCGACCCGGTTAAAATAGCCACTGTTGGACAAACCGGCTTGCAGCTCGAGCAACTCACGGGTCTTAAACACGTCACCGATCTTGAACTCAGGATAGCGCGCCAGCAGCTCGTCATTAATTGGCGCCTGATCGATAATCAGATCGCCATAGTGATACCGAGCCCCGGTGTTGTAGGTTAATTCAATATCTGCAGTATAGTTTTCCAGATCGATCAGGATCTGCTGTTGCTGCCAACGTCCGTCGTGATAACCATTTTCTGCAGCAAAAGACTGCAGGATCGCTTTCAACTGTTCGTAGCGGCGGTGATCGAGTCGATCACCGGGATTAAACCCTTGCTGGGGTATCAGCTGCTGCAGGTCAGGATCGTCCTTGCCTTCACCGATCAGTGCAATATTACAGTGCCGGAGTCGGATGGGATCAGCCGGATCGATGCGGTAGTGGGCGTGCCAATTGCTGTCGACCTGTTCCAGCGTTGCCTCTATGTTCGGCCGGTAATAGCCAAAAGGTTCTAAGGCTTTTCGAATCTCCTGCTCCGCTTTACGGTGCAGATAACGAAGGCGGCCGGGGTTAGGAGCGGGCTGGTCGTGCAAATCCTGTATCGAAAGATAACTTTCAACATTTTCGGTGAGTTCGTCATCGATTCCGCTGATTTCAACAAACAATTCAGAGGCCTGAACCGCCAAAGCGGGGAAGGCCAGTAGCAAACTTAGTAAACAACGTACCAATGTAGTGTTAGGTCTGGATAACATCACTAAGCGCAGTCAGGGAGTGTTGATGGGGCTAGTTTAGTCGCTTAGATTACTACATGCGCTCTGGTTATAGGCATCACTCTTGCCATTACGCACTTAGGAATTCGCGAATAAGTCCTTGTAAGCATCCGGCTTTCAGCCTGCGAGGCGAGCCAGTCGCAGTTTGGCTGGACTGTGCAGCACATCTTACCCTGCCCAACAACGCTCGTCCCGCATGCCCACCTTGGTATCAGAACCGGCAATGATTGAAACAGCAGTGGCTGACGCTTAAAATGACAGCCATGAAATCGGCATCTTTCTCAGCAAGATAACGACAAACTTTGCGGGCCAATAGACTAAGAAAATTGCGAACAGTCCCCCTATTATAAAAAATCGGAAGGGTTAAATTATGCCAATCATTTGGCAAGAGAAGATGTCGATCAATAACAAGTGCATTGACGACGAACACAAGTATCTGTTTTGTTTGATCAATAGCGTCGAGATCGCATTAAAACTGGAGAGCGGCGATAAATATATAACAATGCTGCTCGACCAACTGGAAGAATACACGCGTGACCACTTCAGCCATGAAGAGGCTATCCAGATTAAGATCAAGTACCCCTACTACCCTCAACACAAGCAAGAACACCAACAAATACTGGATCAAATATCGGTGTTAAAAACCAAAGTGTTAAGCAATATCGCGAACAATGAAAACACCGTTTCAATAACGGTTGAGGATATCGATTCGGGGATTATTTCACCTACCGATGCCTATTTGGAGGACGAGGAGTCAGACATCTGTTTTGAAGCCGAACCCTCTCAAAGCCCGTCTGAAGAAATTGAACACGAGGTCGTGACGCTGTTACGAAAATGGGTTTTGGATCATGTTTTATTGTCCGATAGAAAAATGATCAAGTACCTGTCTCGGCTGCCAAAAGACTTCGTCTAACAACGATAGTCAAGAAACCGCGAACAGCTTAGCTGTCGGTGTGTATTCAAGTGCGTAATTCAAACGTCTAATTCAAGTGCCTCGTTCACACCAAAACGGCTCCCTATGAACCGTTCTAAATACAGACCGTACTTGTGTTGGCAGGTACCTACGGCCGGGGCGTAGGCCGAGGTTGACTCAGCTCAGGAAAATTCAGTACGTATGATCATTGATCACTTGCCTGACGGTCGTTAACGCCTGTTGCAGCCGCTCTAGGCCTACCGATCCCAGCGCCAAACGTATCGCATGCGGTACATGCTCTGTGGTGGCAAAGGGTTCGGCTGTGGATACGGAGATGTTTGAGCGCATCAGCGCCATCACGACCTGGTCGGCTCGAACCTCCTCCGGCAAAGGCAGCCAAAGGAAATAGGATGCCGGGTGGCTGACGTAATCCAGCCCATTAAGAATCTTTCTGGCGATCGATTGTCGAGCCATCGCATCCTGCCTTTTTTCGGCCTCAAGACGATCAACCGTACCGTCTTCAATCCAACCACTAGCGATCGCTGTCATCAATCCGGGGGTATTCCAAGTTGTCGCTCTGACGGTTCGCTCCATCCTCGCCACCCACGCTTGGGGTGCGGCGATAAACCCCACACGTAGCCCAGTAGCGACGCTCTTGGATAGCCCGGATACATAAACGGTGATCTCCGGAGCCAACGCGGCCAGTGGTGGCGGCGGGTTGTCAGCCAAGAAAGCGTAGGCGGCATCCTCAATGATCAGCAAGTTGTGTTGGCGGGCGATCGAGACCAGCCGTTCGCGTTGCGCTAACCCCATCACCCACCCCATCGGGTTGTGCAGGGTGGGCATGGCATAAACGGCGCGGACTCGTCGGTGCTGGCATAACCGCTCTAATGCATCCAGATCGGGGCCTAATGCAGGGCCTAGGACTGGGCTTAATGCAGGGTCTGATGCAGGTGTTGATACAGAGCCTGAAACCGGTATCGGTACCAGTTCCAGCCGATGCACCTCGGCAAGAACCTTGAAACCGGGGTAAGCCAACGCATCAACGGCAACCACATCACCGGGGTTCAGCAGCGTCATAACGGTTGCGGCCAGACCGTGCTGCGCGCCACTGACAATCAACACCTGACTGGCATCGACACTCAACCCTCGACAGTTCAGATGACGCGCCACGATAGCGCGTTCATGCTTGCGCCCGGCATGCGGTTGATAATGCAACAGCGCTTCCAAGTCGCCAGAGCCGGCAAGTTGGCGCAACGTTCGACGGAGTAACTCGGCCTGTCCGGGCAGCGACGGCGAGTTAAAATTAAGATCAACCACACCCTCCGCAGCCGCAGGCTGATCGATACCGTGACTCAGAGGAAGCGTCGTTTCGCGCACAAAGGTCCCCCTACCCGCCTCGCCACTGACCAATCCCATCCTTTCCAGTTCGGCGTAGACCCTTGATGCGGTCACCAACGCAATACTTTGCTCGGCGGCGAGCTGTCGATGGGTGGGCAATCGAGCGCCAGGAAGCAAAACTCCTGCTTGGATATCATTGGCAAACTGATCAACCAATCGTTTGTATCGGGCGCGGGCCATATCGCATTGTATCCATGACAATAATTTTATTGTCATGACATTAGAGAATATGATGCCCTATCGCAATCACAACAGAACAAGGACTGACGCCATGCATATCGCTATTCTGACGTTTGAGGGTTTCAACGAGCTCGACTCCCTTATCGCCCTTGGCATCCTCAACCGGATTAAAAAACCCGACTGGCGGGTATCGATCGCCAGCCCGACGGCACGGGTCCGCTCGATGAACGGCGTGGTACTTGAAAGCCACACCTCACTGGCCGAAGCCAGCGCAGCCGATGCGGTGATCGTTGGCAGCGGCATGAAAACGCGTGATGTGGTTGCTGACCCGTCGATCATGGCGCAATTGCAGCTGGACCCCTCGCGGCAACTGCTCGGCGCACAATGCTCGGGGACACTGGTATTGGCCAAACTCGGGCTGCTCAATGATATTCCCGCCTGCACCGACCTGACAACAACGCCCTGGGTCCAGGAGGCCGGTATCGAGGTGCTCAATCAACCCTTTTTTGCCAACGGTAATATTGCCAGCGCCGGAGGCTGCCTGGCGTCGCAATATCTTGCTGTTTGGATGATTGCGCGTTTAGAAGGGGTAGAGGCGGCGAAAAGTGCCATCGAATACGTGGCACCCGTCGGAGAGAAGGCAGAGTACGTCGCACGAGCAATGCACAACATCGGCCCATTCTTGCCCGATGATCTGATTGCAGGATAAAAGAATAAAAAATAAAAAAACGGCTGAATTTTTCAGCCGTGTTCTTTCAAAAGGTTAAGGGCGCGGTTTCATTGCCCGCGTCTCACTTCATCATCTACGCCGACCTTCACCATCAGCGGCGCTCTAAATCAGCTGACGCCTCTGTCATGCATGAAACCACTGTATTTCTGATCGGTGCCGTTGATATGGCTGATCAACCAGCTTTTCAAGAACGCCAGCAGTTCATCGATCGTCTGCTCTTCATTGCTTTCATAATCAGCAACTTTACCCACCACCAGCGCAACCATCGCCTCATGTTCTTTCTTGTGAGTTTCAAACTCAGGATAACCATTGTCATCCATCATTTTCTCCTCACGCTCGAAATGGTACTTAGTGTAGCTAACCACTTCGTCCAGCGCGCTGCGGACAAATTCTTCGCCGGTAAAGTTGGTCGAGGCTGTCTGCAACTGATTGATTAGGCTGAGTAGTTTTCTGTGATCCTCATCAACCGCTTTTATCCCTACGCTGTATTCATCCTTCCAGACCAGATAGCTTTTCTTATCCAGCTGGTTGTAGATGTAAATCGCAGCTCCCAACGCCGCCAGGCTGATCCAGGGTAACGGATGAGTCAGGCCCATCAAGAAACCGAGAGCTGTCGCTACCAGCAATGCCAAAATCAGCAGAGAAAAACCGAACGCACTAAGTTTGTTGCCCATCTTAAAGTCCCGTTAATAAGATCAGAGGTTATAACTGCACAAGGGTCACCTGTGCAGAGCAACAGCGCCTTGATAAAAATCAAAACTAGCACGCGTTAATTAAAAATTATCGACTGAGATTCTCGGTCAAATCGTATAGAGTGCGTCTCTTCCATCGCAGTGCCACAGCGGTGATGAAAACCACCCGAGCAGCGGCCAGCCTTCACACCGAAAAATGTACCGACAAATGTACCAAAACACACCGGTACATACACCGATACAGAACCGGCCCATACAAGCGATAAGGATCACCCGATGTCAGATAAATTTTTCTTCAAAGGCCGTCAGGATACACGCCTGAACCACTCAACCGCGGGCTACCAGACCAAGGCCAGCCATAAAACCGGCACCAAAAAATTCCCGCTGACGCTGGTTGTCACCAGCGAGGCGCGCAAGCAAGAGATTGAAGCCCTGGTCGCTGAGGCAAAGCTGTACGCCAACATCAGTATCGATAATAACGAAAACGCGGTCGAATCAATCGCCGAACTGACCGCGCTGCTCAACAAAGAGGCTACCGTCACCGTTACGCAAACTCCTGCACGCAACGAACCGTGCAGTTGTGGTAGCGGTAAAAAATATAAGAAGTGCTGCGGTTAGGTCGGTTTACCGAGTAAATTTTTCTGATGTACGGTTTAGAGGTGGCCCTATCACCTCTAAATCGTTGGTAAGTCCCGCGCGCAATAATCAACTCTCTCCGGGGTAAAACCAACATTACTGAGCCCTTCAGAGCCCTTGTCTACAACGCCTACATGCCTTCATCCCCGACCCGTATCGACCTCTCCGATCATTCAATTTAAGTGATAAAACCCGTCATTTAGCCTCTACGGTAAAAGTCCCCTCTTAACGATAAAGGGTTGAATCCAGCGCAACATTTCTATATGTTGCGACACATCTTCGGAGCAACCACAGCATCTTGTGGTTGCGACACAGGGAACCCGGTGAGAATCCGGGACTGTCGCGCAGCGGTATAGGGGAACGAAGGTCACAGACGCATCAGCGTCAGGCACTGTCCATCTGGATGGCAAGCCGTGACCCTAGGCTATCCAATAGGATAACGCCCCCAAGTCCGAATACCTGCCGAGGATCGAGATCCGTTTAACGGAACGACTGCCCGAGCCTCGCGTCAAGGTTTCAGGGTTGCAGAGCCCCTGCACGCCTGTGCCCGGCCTTTGCTTCCTTTTCCCTGCACGTCGCTGTCTCGGCATAACCGAATCAGACTGCAAGGGAACGTTATGCCCAACTCCTCTTCGCTCTTATCCACAGAGCCAGCCACACCGTCACTGGTTGCCGCCGCGTTAGCGGTAACCGAGACCAACACCAAGACTAACTTCAACAAAATAGACAATACTCAAACCCTGCAATACCACGTGGTCCGCCGTAATGGCACGCTGACCCGGTTCGATCACAACAAAATACAGGTGGCGATGACCAAAGCCTTCCTTGCTGTTGAAGGACGCGAGGCGACGGCATCTAACCGCATTCACGAGCAGGCCGAACAGTTAACCCATACGGTGGTCAGCGCACTGCTACGTCGGCTCCCCCAAGCCGGCACGCTTCATATTGAAGACATTCAGGATCAGGTCGAACTGGCGTTGATGCGCGATGGCGAACAACGGGTCGCTCGCGCCTATGTGCTGTACCGCGAAGAGCACAACCGCCAACGTGCTGCCGAAGCGGTTAAACCCAGCCCGGAGGCAGCCCCGATTGCGATCTGTCGCGCCGACGGTTCGCGCTACCCCTTGGATACCGCAGCACTGCATGAACGCATCAAAGAGACCTGCGAGGGGTTGGAGGATGTCGATTCCGCGCGCATCCTCGACGATTGTTGCCGCAGCCTGTTCGACGGTATCCGCGAAGAGGATCTGGCTCAGTTATTGGTGATGAGCGCCCGCACACTGATCGAGCAGGAACCCAACTATGGCCGGGTCGCTGCGCGCTTATTGCTTTCCAGCCTGCGCAACGAAGCCCTCAGCTTCCTGCAGCTAGAACCCGCCACCCGCCTGACTCAGATGACCGACCGTTACGCGAGCTACTTCCGTAGCTACCTGCAACGTGCCATCGAACTGGAACTGCTGGACCCACAGCTCTGTGAGTACGACCTTGAGCGGATCGTGGCAGCACTGAAACCGCAAAACGATCTGAACTTTGACTATCTGGGGCTACAGACTCTCTACGATCGCTACTTTATCCATAGCGGTGATACCCGGTTCGAACTGCCACAGGCATTTTTCATGCGTGTCGCCATGGGTCTGGCGATCAATGAAGATGATCGCGAAGGCCGGGCGATCGAGTTCTACCAGCTGCTGTCCAGCTTTGATTTCATGAGTTCAACGCCAACGCTGTTTAATTCCGGCACCTTACGGCCACAACTATCAAGTTGTTACCTGTCCACGGTTCCGGACGATCTGGACGGTATCTATTCGGCGCTGCGTGATAACGCACTGTTGTCCAAGTTCGCCGGTGGGCTCGGCAATGACTGGACCCCGGTTCGCGGCCTCGGGGCCCATATCAAGGGCACCAACGGAACGTCGCAAGGTGTGGTTCCGTTTCTCAAAGTCGCCAACGACACGGCGGTGGCAGTCAATCAGGGCGGCAAGCGCAAAGGGGCGGTCTGCGCTTACCTTGAAAGCTGGCATATCGATATCGAAGAGTTTCTCGACCTGCGCAAGAACACCGGCGATGAGCGTCGCCGTACCCACGACATGAACAGCGCCAACTGGATTCCGGACCTGTTTATGCAACGAGTGGTTGAGGATGGCGACTGGACTCTGTTTTCCCCCGACGAAGTCCCCGACCTGCACGAACTGACCGGCAGCGCCTTCGAGAGCGCCTACATCGGCTACGAAGCAAAAGCTGCCCGTGGCGAACTCCGAATCAGCAAGCCGCTCAAAGCGATCACGCTGTGGCGCAAGATGCTCGGTATGCTATTTGAAACCGGCCACCCCTGGATCACCTTCAAAGATCCCTGCAATCTGCGATATACCAACCAACACGTCGGCGTCGTACACAGCTCCAACCTGTGCACCGAAATCACCCTGCACACCAACAAGCGAGAGATCGCAGTCTGCAATTTGGGGTCGGTTAACCTGCCGGCGCATCTGGACGGTGACAGGCTCGATCAAGCCAAGCTGGAACGGACCATTAATACCGCCATGCGGATGCTCGACAACGTTATCGATTACAACTATTACAGCGTCCCGCAGGCGCGTAATGCCAACCTGCGCCACCGCCCCGTCGGCCTCGGCATCATGGGTTTTCAGGACGCGCTGCATCAGTTGAAAATCCCCTACGGTTGCGAGCAAGCCGTCACCTTTGCTGACCGGTCGATGGAAGCGGTCAGTTATTATGCGATCGCGGCATCGTCGCAATTAGCAGCAGAGCGCGGCCGCTACCCCAGCTTCGAAGGATCGCTGTGGAGCCAGGGCATCCTACCGATCGATTCGCTGGCGCTGTTACAACAGCAACGGGGTAAGTACCTGCAGGTCGACGACAGCCAGAGCCTGGACTGGGATACTTTACGGCAGAAAGTGCAGCAGCAAGGGATACGGAACTCCAATTGCCTAGCGATCGCCCCTACCGCGACCATCGCCAACATCTGCGGGGTCAGCCAGTCGATCGAACCCAATTTTCAAAACTTGTTCGTCAAATCCAACCTGTCAGGCGAATTCACCCAGGTGAACCCCTACCTGGTCAGAGATCTCAAACGACTGGATCTGTGGGACGCGGTGATGGTCAACGACCTGAAATATTACGACGGCTCGTTGCAGCCGATTGAGCGGGTTCCCGCAGAGCTCAAGCAGCTCTACGCCACCGCCTTTGAACTCGATTCAACCTGGTTGGTAGAAGCGGCATCGCGGCGACAGAAGTGGATCGATCAGGGACAGTCGTTAAACCTGTACCTCGCCGAAGCCTCTGGCAGCAAACTCGACAACCTCTACAAGTTGGCTTGGATTCGCGGCCTCAAATCAACCTACTACCTGCGTTCACTCGGTGCCACCGCAATGGAGAAGAACGCTACCGGGGTGGAGCAGGGTGCCCGCGAGAGTGCCGTCGAGATTGCCAGCAGCACGGATGAGGTTCTTTCCAGCCTTGCCAGCCCGGCATCGTTTTGCTCGATCCTCGATCCCGACTGCGACGCCTGCCAGTAGCGGCCACCAGCCTTTCGATACGTTCGATGCCCTCGATTAGACAACAAGGGGGAGGCAGCAGTACTCCCCCTGACAAAACAGACATGTAAGGAGATACCGATGATCAATTGGAACGATTCACCCAAACACGACGCCTCAGGATCCAAGACAGGGTTGCCGGAGACAATGGCAGACACCTCATTCTCGTTATCAACAACGACAGCGCCTTTACCGGTCAGCGCCGACGACAAACGGGTGGTCAACGGCCAAACCGATATCAACCAGCTGGCCCCGTTTAAGTACCCCTGGGCCTGGTCCTACTTTCTCAACGCCAACAAAAACCACTGGACCCCGCTGGATATCAACATGGCGTCGGATCTGGCGGACTATCAGCACAAACTCAGCGCCGATGAACGGCACGTGTACGAGAACGTACTGGCCTACCTGACCACCTCCGACATTTTGGCGATGCGTAATATCGGCCTGGCCGTGATGGAGAAGATGACCGCTCCCGAGTTACAGATCTACCAGGCGCGCCAGGTCTACGAAGAAGCGATGCACACCTGGACCTACCAGCACTGCATCGAGACCCTCGGTCTGGATCAGGGGGAGATCTACAACCGCTACCGTGTGGTACCGGCGATTAATAACAAAATTCAGATCGCCAACCGCCGACTCAATGCTGTACTCAAAGCCGATATCGATCTACGCCAGCCCGAAGCGCTACAGCAGTTTTTGATGGCCTACCTGTTCTTTGCCGCCGTGTTCGAAGGGTGCTGGTTTTACAACGGTTTCAGTCCGATCTTCGCCTTGCAGCGACGCGGTCTGATGAAAGGAACAGCCGAGCAGTTTCAGTACATTATGCGCGATGAGGTGATGCACGCATCGTTCGGCATCAAGGTGATCCGACAGATCCTGCACGAAGAAAAAGTCGAACTCGATCCACAACAGGTACGCGAGATGTGGGACGAGGCCGAAGCGGCAGAGTACGCGTATGCCGACTACCTGCTGCAAACACCGATTCTGGGCTACAGCCGCGACCAGCATATCGAACAGTTTCGCTTCGTCGCCAACCGGCGAGCCAAGCAACTGTCGCTGCCAGAGCCCTTCCCCGGCGCGCAAAACGTACTGCCCTGGCTGGATGAACAGGCCAATTTACGCAAAGAGAAGAATTTCTTCGAAACTCGCGTCACCGAGTATCAGACCGGCGGCGGCTTGAACTGGGATTAGACGGGGATTAAACGGAGGACTAGCAGAGGGTTTAAACCGAGGGATAAGCAGGGGGTTAATCAGCCCCCTGCACAGAGAAGAACGCGTTCAACGGCACTTTCCGCAAAAGTACTTAAGATAACGATACTTAGCGCAAAGGCACTTAAGGCAACGGCTCTTACCGTAGAGGTAGCCGCACCGAAAACCGCACCGGATAATGGTCATCGGAATTCACGCCAGATCGATCGTTAGCACCCGCCCCAGCATCAGGGCCGATACTCAACTCCCCCCCATAGCTGGCAATAATCATCTGGCATATCGATAGCCCCAGGCCAGATCCCTCGATCGACTCATCGGTCCGCACACCCCGACTTAACAGTTGCGCCTGTATCGAGGCGGTTATCTCGGTGCCATCGTTGCTGACCGACAACAGCAACGCTGAGTCCGAAAGGGATAACCGAAGGTGCACTTTCGATGCGCCATATTTGCATGCGTTGTCCAACAGATTGCCTATTAGCTCCAGCATGTCGTCACGGTCAAACGGCAACTCAGCAGTTGCCGCTATATCGGCTTTTATCGCCATCGCTGGGTAGATTTTTGCCAGTACCTCCAGCAGATACGGCAGGTCGTCATTGGGGTTAAAGCGCCGTCCGGGGTGGCTGTCTCCGGCTATTCTGGCCCGTTTAAGTTCACGCTCGATCAGGCGCGAGATCTGCTCGAGTGTCGAGCGGTATTGCTGGACAACATGATCGGGCAGATCGCTGCTGAGCAGATGCAACTGCTGCAGCTGCCGTTTAAGTTCGTGGGCAAGATTACCCATCGCGGTGCGGGAGCGGCTGGTCCGTTGTTCCAGCCGTTCCAGCAGATGATTTATCTCGTTGGTAAGCGGTTTTATCTCGCTCGGCACGCTGGCAGAGATCGCTTTGATCTCACCTTGTTTCAGTTGATTGATCGCTTGCTCCAGGTCGGTTAACTGGGCAAAACTCTTGCGGATCAGGTATCGCTGTAGCGCCACCAGAATGATCAAGGCGACCAGCATGGTGGCCGATAACAGCGCGGTAAAACGTTGCCACTGTTGCTCCAGCGGCGCAATATCCTCGGCGATCCACAGGGTCACCTGCCTATCTTGTAGCTCAATGCTTTGTTGCCAGATCAGCCAGCGCTCCTGATCGACATCGTCCAGTTGCACCACGCTCTGCCCCACGGCCTGCGGAGCCACGGCCGGCGTTTGATCCCACAAAGAGCGCGACCGAATCCGCTGGTCGCTTGAGACAACCTGAAAATAGTGACCGGACTTTACCCGTTGATAGATCACCGGCATGTAATGCGTATCGATAACCCAGTGCGCTTCTTGCGATAGCGACATGGCCCTGATCAAGCTATCGCTGTCGTGTTGCAGGCGGGTCAATACAAAGTCCCGACTCAGCTGTTTGACGCCATAGTTTGCCAGCACCGCCAGCGCCGTGAAGGTCACCAACAATGTCAGAATCAGACTGTAGCGGATCCGCTGTTCGATCGAGTTCATGCTGAAACCGACCCCAATGAATAGCCCTGGCCCCGATGTGTCTTGATCAAGGTCTTGCCAAAACGACCGCGCAGACGGTTGACATAAACCTCCACCACGTTGCTATCGCGCAGATCCTCCTCTTCATAAATATGCTCACTGATCTCGGTTTTGGACAGAATCCGCTTGGGATTCATCAGCAACAATTTGATCAGCCGAAACTCGATGCCGGTTAAAGGTTTTGCGGGCAGCCCTTCTATAGACAGTTGCTGGGTATCGGTATTTAACGTCAGCAGGCCATGATTGAGGCGGTTGGCGGCATGACCGTGATGGCGGCGAATAATGGCTTCTAACCGTGCCAGCAGTTCTTCGGTATGAAAGGGCTTGCCTAAGTAGTCATCGGCGCCAGCTTTTAAGCCATCGACCCGTTCGTGCCAACTGTCTCGGGCGGTCAGTATCAACACTGGCGTCTGATTACCCCGCCCGCGCCAGTGCTGCAGCACCTCTAACCCAGGCCGGCCGGGTAGCCCCAGATCAAGCACAATCGCATCGAACAGCTCTTCGTCGCCGATGAATTCGGCATCTACGCCATCGTGGCTCAGCTCGCAGGCGTAATTGTGGCGGTTAAGTGCGGCTTTGAGCTCCCGGGCCAGCGCCTTATCATCTTCAACCAGTAGCACTTTCATCAGCCGCTCCCTGCTGGTGTTATCAACGGTTGTACTATCGATGCCAGCTCTATCAACGGCAGATCCCTCAACAGCAGCTCCATCAAGGTAATGCCCTCGTGGATTCATGACCGGCGTTACTCTTCACCAAGCCACTCTCCGCTTTTGGCATCGACCAAGTACTCGCGTACCACCCCTTGAGGATCGATAACTTCCAGCTCATACACCAAACGGCCGTCCTCACGTTCGAGCTCCAGATCGATCAACCGACTTCCGGCAAGTTTTGCCTGATGGCGCTTGAGCAAATCGGCCAGAGGAACTACTTCGCCCAACTCGACCAGCGGAATCACATCTTCCTGATTGAGCGAGCTGGCGGCAGTGTTAACGCTGAACAGTGCCACCATAACGACGAGACTAGTCGTCCCAACGGCCATAGCCCGGAATAACCACGCCATCATCATCAAAATCCCCCTTCGCTGCGGTTTGGTGGCAGCTGTCGCATTGGCTGAAAGACCCCACTTTATCATTGCCGCTCACCCAGCGGCTCGGAATCTCATCATGCTTCCTGATGAAGTAGGGTAGCTCGGTAATTCGCAGCACCGGGTTATCCAATGATGGCGGTGCACCTAAATAGCGACGGTTCTGGTAATCGTTGTTATCAGCAGCGCCGCTTAACAGATAAATTTCTAATTGCTGCTGGGTCTCCCTGTCGACTTCTGCGCTCTCTCCAAAATGATCCTCCAACCCGGCCATGATCCCCAGCCAGCTGCCGATCGGTAACATCCCCGCAGGATAGGCTAGGTGGCAGCTGCCACACTCCTCACTGTAGATGGGATTCGGCGTATTTCCTTGATAGGTCCAGTCCCGATCATGCGATTTAAATTCGCCACGATCGGCGCGTACTTCCATCACGGTGAATCCCCAGATACCTATGCCGATAGCGCTGCTTAACAGCACCCCACCAAGGGTCCAGCGCCAGGTTGATAGTTTTTCAGTCATCTTCATCTCCTTGTATTAGAACGTTTACTGTTGGCTGATCCAGCTTAAAAGGTCGCCCTTCTCTTGCGCTGAACACTCCCTACCAAAGGTCCACTTACAGTTGCGCTTGAGCCATTTTTGAATCGTCTTGGTTTTCTGAAGGCGCTTGGAATTCACGGAGGGTGCCAACGCCGCGATCGGCTTGTTGGTCTTCTGGTGCTTTCCCTGTGTTTGCAGGTCATCGGTATGGCAACTGCCACAACGCCGTCCATCTCCCTCTACAAGGACAGCGGTGGTCCACAGCTCCTGGCCACGCTCGGCTGAGAACTCGGCAACACCTGCTTCGGTACGGTATTGATTCAATAGCTGCGTCACCGAATCCGTTGCCGCAATCCCTGGCTGCGATACCGTGGCAGCGACCGACATAACGGCAGTAAGCTTGGTGGTGGTTAGAGGCTTCATGATGATTTCTCCGAATGGACCTTTTTACGCCCGTCCAGCATGGCGCGAACCAGGTTCTCTCTATGAATAAAACTGCTAACGATCACCCCGCCGATATGCAGCAAGATCAGCAACATTAAAAAATCGGCCAAAGCTTCGTGTATATCTTCGAGCACGTCTTCAGAGAATTGGGCAAAGAAGGTACTCGCCAGCGGCCCTGAGCCTTCGGTGGCCAGCGTTGCCATGCCGGTAAAAACAATCAGCAACAACATCATCAGCAACAGAAAAACCATCGCGCCACCGGCAGGGTTATGGCCTGTGAAATGTTTAGGATGACCGCCAAACAGTGATTTCAGGTAGTCGATAACCGACGACGGTTTGGCAACAAAGCTGGAGAAGCGCGCATAACGACTGCCGATAAGGCCCCAGCAGATGCGAAACAGCAGCAACCCTGTGATGGCGTAACCGGCAAAGCTGTGCAACGTTAACCAGTCGTCTTCGGTGATGTAAGCCAGAACAACGAAGGCCACCAATGACCAGTGAAATATCCGCACAAACGGATCCCACACCATCTCATGAGTTGGACTATCGCCGGGGCTTAACGAATTAAAGGGTATCGGGCTAGGGGGTAACAGATCAGGTTGTAGTGGATCTGGATGTAGCGGATCAGAAGGTGTCATCTCGGTGCTCCTCAGTAGTGAGCACAGGATAAATAGCGGATGCTTAAATGAACCTTAAAGCGGAGCGGTCAGATTACGGTGATTAAAACGGACTGGAACGAGCACTTAGGCACGATGAAGTACGAGAAAAACAGGTAGTGCGCGCAAAGTGGACTGCTTTAAAGAACACTGATTCAAAAATTACGGATTCAAAAAAAGAAGTCCACGATCCACTGCTGTCCCATAGTTTGGAATAAATGAGAAAGCCTGAACCCAAGTGATTAA
>JBALVL010000025.1:0-73559 GCA_036961355.1 Motiliproteus sp. | reverse complement strand
TCTTTAGCGTAATCCACGCGTTCGAGGCTGGGCAGGTCAATTCATAATGTCTAGGTAGGGAACAGCGGTTTTAGCAAACCAAGGCGTTTGGCTTTGATCACCTCAGCCATCAGGTCTAACCGGGTCAGCTGATAGAGCGTTTCCAAACGGTCGATCACATAGTAGATCGGCTGCTGTATATCGATGCGGTAAGGGGTGCGTAGCACCTCCAGCAGGGCAAAGTCCTTGCGCTGGGGTTCCGATAGACCGTCGCCTAGTAAACAGTACCTTGTCTCCGCGTAAGACGACAGGATACCACCACCGTAAATACGAATCCCTTGAGAAGAATCGATCAGACCAAATTCGACGGTCAGCCAATATAGCCGTGCCAGAAAAGCACGGTCCTGGGGTGATGCACGGAGTCCAAGCTTGCCGTAGCAGTGAGTGAACTGGGCAAAGTCGGGTTGCATTAGCATCGGGCAATGGCCGAAAATTTCATGAAAGACATCGGGCTCTTGTAGGTAGTCGATCTCTTGCTGGCTACGAATAAAGGTCGCCACCGGAAACTGCTGGTTGGCAAGCAGAGTGAAAAACTGGTCGAATGAGATCAGAGCCGGTACCTGAACGACTTGCCAGCCACTGGCAGGTTGCAGTACCTGATTGATCTCTTTGAGCTGCGGTATCCGGTCGTGAGGAAGTGCCAGTTGCTCGAGCCCCAGCAGATAAGCATCGCAGGCCCGGTTTGGCAGCGTCGACATCTGCCGTTGAATCAGCTGCTGCCAAGTTGCGTGGTCGCTGTCGTCGTAGTGGATACGACCATCGGCAGCAGGTAGTCGAGCCTGGTAGTGGGATGCGTGGCTATTGGTCTGCATCGTTGCACCTCCAATAGATGATGGTTGTTATTAGACAGGGCCGATAACGTTGCGTTCGCGCTAACTTTATTTACCCTCGTCTAATTAAACGGGTGCCGATCCGGGTTGGGGGGCTGAGTGCTGTGCTGGCGCTGTAGTCGGTACTGGCGATGGTTCTGTCGTGGGTGATGCTGTAGGTGTTAGTGCGTTCTGCTGCGAGCATTGCCGACGCAGCCAGCGTGGTAGCGGTTGCGGTATTGCGGCGGACTGGGTTAACTGCAACAGGGGGTGTAGCCGCTTTAACCGTCGCTGAATACCGTGACGGGTCGCTTCGAAGTTGTGGGAACGGTCAACGAGCCATTGACCGAAGCTGACGACAAATACACTGGTTAATAGTGTCTCTTCGATAGCACGGTGTACCAAAAAAGCATCACGGTGGGCAGCTTCACGTAGCCACTGTACGGTGCGACTGACACGCAGGATGGCGTCGACCTGAGTGTGTAGGTGACCTGGTTCAAACTTACCTTCAACCATCTGTCGACTGACATCCTGGTGCGGTGCCAGTGCCTGAAACCAGCCCATCATTAGCTGCTCCAACCGTTCCTGCTCCGGCAGCGCCTGCAGTTGCGTCGATTCGGCCTGCGTCAGCATCGCTTGATCGGCGCGGTCGAACCACGCATCAATCAATGCCTCTTTTTGGTCAAAGTGGCAACGCACCTGATCGAGTGAAATCTGTAACTGATCGGCTACCTGATACAACCGCAGCGCCTCCCAGCCTTGTTTTTCCGCCATCGCCATCGCGGTATCTAGAATCCGTTGTGCTGAGTCTGTTGGGTCAGTATGAAGGGTCATCACCGAGCGCCTCGCTTATGGATTGATCTGTTTTAGTTGGCCTCATTGACAGTATAGGACTGTCGCCAAAGCTAAATGGATTATGTGAAGATGAATTCAATGTTTATAAGGGGAGGATGGGTAAGTCGGATGGCGCTTTGTGGCGGGATTCATTAAGATAAGCCCCTTTTTTAAACGGCGACAGACCTGCATGAGCGATACTCAGCCAGCCGCTGATCCGGCGATCGAACAATTACACACCTTGTGTGATTTTATCCGCTTGGGGGTGAGTCGGTTTCGCCGTGCCGGGGTGTTTTTTGGACACGGTACGGATAACGCATGGGATGAAGCGGTACAGTTGGTGCTTCACGCTGCCGGATTGCCATGGGATGTTAATCCCGAGGCGCTTGATGCCCGCTTGCTTGAAGCTGAGAAAGAGCAGGTTTTAGCTCTGTTTCAACGTCGCATCGACGAGCGGATTCCTGCCCCATATCTAATCGGCGAAGCCTGGTTTTGCGGCATACCGTTCAATGTTGATGAGAGGGTACTGGTACCGCGCTCACCGATCGCACAGCTGATTCAGCAGGGCTTTGCTCCTTGGCTTGATGGTATAGAAGTCACTCAGGTGATGGATCTGTGTACCGGCAGTGGTTGCATCGGTATCGCTTGCGCCCAGCTATTTGATACCGCTAAGGTCGATCTGCTTGATATCTCGACCGATGCGTTAATGGTCTGTGACAGTAACATTGAGCGACACGGTTTAACCGATCGTGTACACGCGTTGCAATCGGATCTGTTTGATGCGGTAGAACCGAGCCAGCAATACCAGTTGATTGTCAGTAATCCGCCCTATGTCGATCAGCAAGATTATGACCAGATGCCGGCAGAGTTTGGCCACGAGCCTAAACTGGGGCTTACCTCAGGAGCCGATGGCCTGGATATCTGTTACCGGATACTGGCGCAGGCGGCCAATTATCTGAGTGATGATGGTTTGTTGGTGGTCGAGATTGGTAATTCGGAAGCGGCATTGCGAGAGCAGCTGCCCGACGCGCCGTTGATGTGGGCAGAGTTACCTGAAGGCGGCAACGGGGTCTTTATGATCACCGCTTACGACCTGCAGCAACTGGCTGCTACTCTGATACCTAAATGTGGCCGTTAGTTGGATCGATAGTAGGACCGATAATACGGTCTCTTCGCTAAATACTTTTAAGAATTTGAAGCAGCGCAGCTGAGTGTACAGAATCAAGCGCGCCAACCCGGAGAATACACATGTCTGGCAACAGTATCGGTAAGTTGTTTACCATCACGACTTTCGGCGAGAGTCACGGTCTGGCTCTGGGCTGTATCGTCGATGGTTGCCCACCCGGGATCGAATTGACCGAGGCTGATCTGCAGGCCGATCTTGATCGGCGTAAACCAGGCACATCTCGTCATACCACTCAGCGTCGTGAAGCCGATGAGGTCAAGATTCTGTCTGGCGTGTTTGAAGGGAAAACCACCGGCACACCGATCGGCTTGTTGATCGAGAATACCGATCAGCGCTCGAAAGATTACTCCAATATCAAGGACAGTTTCCGTCCCGGCCACGCTGACTATGTCTATCAGCAGAAGTACGGTATCCGCGATTACCGCGGCGGCGGTCGGTCGTCAGCGCGTGAAACCGCAATGCGGGTCGCAGCCGGAGCTGTAGCGAAGAAGTGTCTGGCGCAGTTTGGTGTGCAGGTACGTGGTTACCTATCGCAACTGGGACCGATCAAAGCTGAAGCGTTGGATTGGGATCAGGTCCATCAAAACCCGTTCTTCTGCCCTGATGCGTCCAAAGTTGCTGAGATGGAAAGTTACATGGACGCGCTACGCAAAGAGGGTAATTCGATCGGCGCCAAGATCTCGGTGGTTGCATCCGGGGTTCCGGTTGGATTGGGCGAGCCTATCTTTGACCGGCTCGATGCCGAACTGGCCCATTCGCTGATGAGTATCAATGCGGTTAAAGGGGTTGAGATCGGCGACGGGTTTGGCGTGATTGACCAGAAGGGCACCGTGCATCGAGACGAGATGACCCCACAGGGATTTTGCTCTAACCATGCCGGTGGTATTTTGGGCGGTATCTCCAGTGGCCAGGATATCATCGCGCACCTGGCGCTCAAGCCAACGTCGAGCCTGCGTCTTCCCGGCCATAGTGTCGATGCTAAAGGCGAACCGATCGAAGTGGTGACTCAAGGCCGGCATGATCCCTGTGTTGGCATACGTGCAACACCGATCGCCGAGGCGATGATGGCGATCACACTGCTTGATCATCTGCTACGTCAGCGTGGCCAGAACGGTGCGGTTGATTCCGGCGTGCCGGTGGTGCCTGCGCAGGCCTGATGACAGACAGCCAGCATCTCAAGAAGCTAACCAAGATCGCCGGTCTCTGATATGTCATTGCAGCGTTCGGAGTACTGGCGACTCTCGTCGTTTTACCTGTTCTATTTCGCCCTGCTGGGGGCGATCGCTCCCTTTCTGGGACTCTATTTCAAATCTGAAGGTTTTGATGAGGTTGCCATTGGCTCGCTGATTGCGGTGTTGATGGGAACCCGAATCGTTGCGCCCAATTTATGGGGCTGGCTTGCAGATCGCAGTGGTCGACGGATTACCATCATCCGTACCGGAGCGCTGTTGACGCTGTTGGTGTTTTCGGCGGCGTTCTGGGCTGAGACCTTTTGGCATTGGGCGCTGTTGATGTTCGGCTTTAGCTTCTTCTGGAATGCGGTCCTGCCGCAGTTTGAGGTCGTTACGCTGCAGGCGTTGGGTGATGATAAACACAGCTATAGCCGGATTCGGCTGTGGGGATCCGTCGGCTTTATCGTCACTGTTGTCGGGCTGGGTTGGCTGTTTGACCGAGCCGATATATCAGCGTTGGTGCCGGTGATGTGGGGGCTGATGCTGTTGGTTTGGCTGGCATCATTACTGGTCAAACAACCCGAGACAGCGATTCCTCATGAGGAGCAACCGGCGCGAGCATGGAGCATTCTGCGCCGTCGTGAGGTGTTGAGTTTCTTTTTGGTCTGCTTGTTGGTACAACTCAGCCACGGCCCCTATTACAGTTTCTATTCGATCTATATGAGCGAACAGGGCTACGACAAGACCCAGATCGGCCTGCTATGGGCGCTGGGGGTGATTGCCGAAGTGCTAGTTTTTGTGGTGATGCCACAACTGTTACACCGAACCGGACCGCGGTTAATGGTGTTGTTTGGCATGCTGATCTGTACCTTGCGCTGGACATTGATTGCGTTACTCCCCGATCAATTGTGGGCCGTGTTAGTGGCACAGCTGCTTCATGCAGTGACCTTTGGTTGCCTACACGCGGCGGGTATTGCGCTGGTTCACCGGTTCTTTCCGCCGTCTGCCCAAGGGCAGGGACAGGCGTTGTATAGCAGTTTTGGTTTTGGCGTCGGTGGCGCACTGGGCGCTTTTTTAAGTGGTTGGATTTGGAATCAGTATGGCGGCAGCAGCATGTTTTTATTTGCCGCTGCAGCATCAATGCTGGGTTGGGTGTTGGCATGGTGGGGGATTCGGCTTAACGATAATTGAGATATGACAGTTACGCACTTGAGGTTGACTTGCTAAGTTGTTGTTAATAGGGGTTTTTGTTTTTTCGTTATGATTGTTTGTTGCTCATTTGCTTTGTTTATCAATCAGTTATTGGTTGGATGTTGCAGATTGGTATAAGATTAATGCAGGTGCACAATAATAGGGCCAGAGTAGATTGCAGGGTCTGGCTTTTACGATGTTACTGATGGAGGGCCAACGATGAATTTTAGAATTGATCTGGATATGACTCCTGAAGAGTTTCGGCGGGTATTGGGTTTGCCGGATGTTCAGGATCTGCATCAGGAGATGCTGGATAAGTTACGCCAGCAGATGGATACCGAAAGTTTTGATCCGGCCGCGATGATGAAGCTCTACACCAGTGGTTCGATGGATCAGCTGCAGCAGATGATGCTAAAGCTGATGAGTGGATACGGATCATCCCAAAATAAAAAAGATGCAGATTAGTTTGGTGATTGAAACACCAACAAAAAGCTGCTGATAGAGGGTATACAAAAATTGCGTATTATTCGGAAGTACACCAACCGTCGTCTCTACGATACATCCCGTAGCTGTTATATCACTTTGGATGATGTGCGCGAGCTGGTGTTGGAAAGTATTCCTTTCCAGGTCCAAGATTCAAAGTCGGGTCAGGATTTGACCCGAAATATTTTGCTACAGATAATCAGTGAGCAGGAAGGTGATGGTGCCGGCATGTTGACCAATCAGGTGCTCCAGCAATTGATCCGTTTTTACGGTGATAGCATGGCGGGCATGATGGGACAGTATCTGGAACAAAGCATCGGCACCTTTCTATCTCAGCAAGACCGCATTCGGGCTCAGATGGAGTCGATGATCGATGCCACCAACCCGTTGAAGATGATGAACAAGATCGCTGACCGGAACATGGCGATGTGGAATATTTTTAAACCTGAAGGCGAAGAGGGTGCCGAGGGTGCTAGTGAAAATGAGAGTGCTGGTGGGAATGAAAGTGCTAGTGGGAATGAGGGTGCTAGTGGTTCAGCTGACGTCGATGATAAGCCATCTGAAAAGAGTTAATCAGATCGCTTACGATTAACTGTTCTGCGTGATTGATCAGTGTAATTATTTAGTGTGATAATTCTGTAAAAATGAGAAGGCCGAACCTGTGAGGGTTCGGCCTTTTTTATGGACGGGCGCCAAGCCAGTCACGGATCAGATCCGGCAGCTGTTGCTGGGCATGACGGCCGACAAAGACCCCAATATGCCCGCCGCTAAACTCCTGTTCGGTGTAATCCTGGCTGCCGGTTATAGCGGCTAGCGCTTTGGAGGCGGCAGGCGGAACCAGGTGATCACGAGCTGCAAAGATATTGAGCAGCGGTCCTTGGTAGTTTTTCAATTCAACGGCTTGATCACCGATCTCTAGCTGGCCCTCGATAAAGCGGTTGCTGTGGTAGAACTTATCGATGAACTCGCGGCAAGCCTCGCCAGCCAGGTCCGGACTGTCGTTGATCCACTGCTCCATTCGCAGAAAATTCATCGCCTGCTCGCTGCTCTTCAACTGTTGCGGCAGATTCAAGGACTTTTGCAGTCCCAGTCGCATCGGCATCAGTGAGTTAAACGCCTGCACCAGAAACTTACCCGGCAGGTTGCCGTTGTTACCCAGTGCCTGTTCGACATCGAGCTTGCGAGACAGGTGGCTGAGTAGGTTGTCTGGGGTGTGGAAGTCAACCGGCGTAACCAGGGTGATCAAGTTATTGACCCGGGCTGGCTGCAGCGCGCTGTAACAGAGGCTGAAAGCGCCGCCCTGGCAAACGCCGAGAAGGTTAAGTGCGTCGTAGTCGCTGTGCTGGCAAGCCGCTTCGACACAGTTGCCGATGTAACCGTTAATGTAATCATCGAGATCGAGATAGCAGTCAGCACTGTCGGGATAGCCCCAATCGATCAGATACACTGGAATGCCGCGTTGGTTGAGGGCTCGAATCAATGACCTGTCAGGCTGTAGATCGAGGATGTAGGGACGATTGATCAGCGCATAGACGATCAGCAGCGGTCGCTGTGCTGTTCCCGCTTGATTGGAGGTGGCGGGGTAGAAATTTAGCCGCAACTTGTCTTCACGGTAGATGCACTGGTGTGAAGCGGTACCAACATCAACAGGAGGAAGTTGGCTGAGTGTTTGTAGACTATCAACCAGCCGACTATTGAGGTCTGTCAGCTCTTCAGCCAGTTGTTGTGCTGTTGCTGTCAGCGGCGGCTTCAATGCTGAGAACCCGTGTTGGTTGGGTAAGAATTGATCAGTGTTTGTAATTGCTGTTCAAGTGCGTCGATACGTTGCTGCTGGTGGGTGCTGTCATGTAGCAGTTGTTTGACCTTCTGCTGGCTCTGCTTATGGCTCTTGCGAAGTTTGTGGTGGCTTTGAAGGAGTTGGTCATAGTCGTGGTATGGAACCAATCCGATAATACGCTGCTCATTCTGCCAGTAATGGCGTAGCTGTTTCTGCAGGCTTAACGTGGCATTGCAGAAGCGACCATAGCTGTGTTGATAATCGTCGGTGTGAAGTTGCTGTTGGTAGTTCTGCTCGTAGCAGTCGACCCAGAGGCTATGCAACTCGTTTAAGGTGCCGGGAGGGGCTTGCTGGTGCAGTTTTTGGCTAAACAGTTGGCTGGTTAGCTGGTTGATCTGTTGGTGCGACTTACTGTATGCGCGCATAGAATCGCTGAATTCCGTCAGTGTCTGGCTGATCTTCAGTAATTTCTCGCGCTGATCTGATTGCTGGCTGCCCACCCCTTGGTGCAGGAAAGGAAAGCTGGTGAACTCGCTCGGTGAAAGTCCCAGTTGTTGTAATAGCTGGTGCAGAGGTTGCTGCATAGCGTCGGGAAGTTGCAGTTGGCGATAAAACGGCTCGCTGGCCTGTTGGTGTAGGTGGCTGCTGAACGTTTTAACTGCCTGGTCGATCTCGAAGTCGGTGTTCTGCGTGTTTTTGGCACTGTCCCCAGTGGTCGCTTCTGCACTAGCCTTTGAACTGTCGGTCGAGTCAGCCTGATGGAGGGCGCGTAATAGCTGTTCGCCATATTGGCTGAAGCCTTTGATCTGCTGCGCCATCGACGCCGTCAGTTCGGCTTGATCTGGGGTCTGTTGAGACGATAGATTCTGACAGCTCTGTATCACGGCTTGCCAGTCGGCCGGGGCGCTGGTGCCGTCACCCAGCAGGCTCTGCCAATGTGCTTTTTGTGATTCAAGCCATTGTTGCAGCTGTTCAAGCTGGTTGGAATCCACGCGGTATGCTCCGTCAGGGCGATCGAAGAGAGTTTGGTTGCGACTACTTATTTCGACCTGTACCGACCTGTACCGATCTACGCCGCACTAATGTTACCGGTCACGGGGGCTAACTCAAAATTTGTTTTACATTAAAGGTGTTTGTTAAGGCTGTACTTTAGTCTTGCGAGTCAGCGTGTTGAGACAATAAGTTGATAAATGCCTGGGCGGCGTTAGATAACGTGCGGTCTCGGTGGTAGATCAGCCCGAGCGGTCGGCGTACCGGTGCGGTATCGAGAGTCAGCGAGACCAGCGTGCCGTCGATCAGAGTATGGGGCAGTAAACTCCAGCCCAGACCGATGCTGACCATCATCCGGATCGTATCGAGGTTGTTGGTCGACATCCCGACATTGAGGCTCAGCTGCTGCTGTTCGAATTCATCTTCAACCAGTTGTCGGGTGAAGGTTGCCGGGGTTGGTAGAATGGCCGCATGGTCGGTGAGGTCGCTCAGCGTTAACGCTTTGTTATGAGGTTTGTCCGGTTGTTCGGCTGCTGTCAGAGCCAGAGGGTGATCGACAGCGCAGCAGTAACACAATCGATCGAGCCAGATTGGCGCAGCACAGATCTGTGGATCTGGATCGGGTGACAGGGTGATCACCGCCAGTTCAAGCTCACCACTTAATACGGCCTCGTAAGCCAGCTCCGATTCGTTGAATTGAAGGTCTAGCGTTACCTGCGAGTATCGTTTGGTGAATTGGCGTAGCACCGGTGGCAGGCGGTGGAGGCTGATATGGTGGCTAGTGGCGAGTGACAGTTTGCCCTCTATTTTGCCGTCGCGGTTGGTTAGCAGGCGGCGAGTGTCGTCGAACTCGAGCAGGATCGTCCGGGCTCTGGGCAGCAGCATCCTGCCGGCTTCGGTGAGATTGACCGTACGGCCAATACGATCAAACAAGCGGCAGTCGAGTTGTTGCTCAAGATTGGCGATCCGTTTGCTGATTGCCGGTTGGGTTAAAAATAACCGCTCTGCGGCGATTGAGAATGAGCGCGCGTCGGCAGCGATCACAAAGGCCTTGAGGCTGTTGGTATCCATGTGTCCGGCTCCTCACTCGTTAGTGATCTATCTATTCCTGTTTGGAATGGAATGGATAGAAAAAATGAATTTGTTTTATTTATAACGCAGCCCTACCATGGTCGGCAAGTGGACCAACCAACAAACAGAAAATCAGCAGAACTGACTGCTGGTGATCGAAACAATCCCATGACTTTATTGGGACAGGAGGCAGATATGGCCGGTAAGACTCTGTATGACAAACTTTGGGATGACCATTTGGTAAGCCTGCAGGACGACGGCAGTGCGCTGATCTATATCGACCGCCAGTTACTGCACGAAGTCACCTCGCCGCAGGCATTTGAAGGACTGCGTTTGGCTAAACGTCAGCCGTGGCGCCTGGATACCAACCTGGCGACTCCTGATCACAATGTTCCAACGACAAAAAAAGAGCGCTTGATTGGTATCGAAGGTATCGAAGATCCGGTCTCGAAGATTCAGGTCACAACGCTGGACGACAATTGTGACGAGTTCGGTATTGTCGAATTCAAAATGCAGGATATCCGACAGGGTATTGTTCATGTGGTTGGCCCTGAGCAGGGTGCTACGCTGCCCGGAATGACCGTTGTTTGTGGTGATTCACATACCGCGACGCATGGCGCGTTTGGTGCGTTGGCGCACGGCATTGGTACTTCGGAAGTTGAACATGTGTTGGCAACACAGTGCCTGATCGCCAAAAAGATGAGCAATATGTTGGTGCGGGTTGATGGCCAGTTGGGCGTGGGTGTGACAGCTAAAGATGTGGTTTTGGCGATCATTGGCAAGATCGGTACGGCCGGTGGTAACGGGTGCGCGATTGAATTTGGCGGCGAAGCGATGCGGAGTCTGTCGATGGAAGGGCGGATGACTGTCTGTAATATGGCGATCGAAGCCGGTGCCCGTGTTGGCTTGGTGGCGGTTGATGATGTCACCATCGATTATGTCAAAGGTCGCCCCTTCGCGCCGACTGCCGAGCAATGGGATGCGGCTGTTTCTGCCTGGCGTGAGCTGAGCAGCGATAGCGATGCTGAGTTTGATCAAGTAGTAGTACTTGATGGTGCTGCGATTCAGCCGCAGGTGACCTGGGGCACGTCTCCGGAGATGGTGGTAGCGGTTGATGCCAGCGTTCCCGACCCTGCCGCTGAAACTGATACCGGTAAACGCGAAGGGATTGAGCGGGCGTTGCGCTATATGGGGCTCAGCGCCAATCAGAAGATCACCGATATTCAGCTTGACCGGGTCTTTATCGGTTCGTGTACTAACTCACGGATCGAAGACCTACGAGCGGCAGCTGCCGTAGTTAAAGGTCGGACTGTTGCAGCTACCCTGAAACAGGCGTTGGTGGTGCCGGGCTCTGGGCTGGTTAAGCAGCAGGCAGAGCAGGAAGGGCTGGATAAGATCTTTATCGCAGCCGGGCTGGAATGGCGCGAGCCGGGATGCTCCATGTGTCTGGCGATGAACGCCGATAAGTTGGGTCAGGGTGAGCATTGTGCCTCGACTTCAAATCGTAACTTCGAAGGTCGTCAGGGCTTTGGTGGGCGCACTCACCTAGTCAGTCCGGCGATGGCCGCCGCTGCTGCGGTTGCCGGTCACTTCGTCGATGTTCGTGAGATGATGGCATAAACCGCTGCTGAAGATTGCGCTACCGATAGGAATCTGACAATGAATAAATTTACACAACTGACCGGTGTTGCGGCGCCGATGGACCGGGCCAATATCGATACCGATATGATCATCCCCAAGCAGTTTTTGAAGTCGATCAAACGTTCTGGATTTGGGCCCAACCTGTTTGATGAATTGCGCTATCTCGATGAAGGGCTACCGGATCAGGACAGCAGCCAGCGTCCGCTTAATCCGGACTTTATTTTGAATCAGCCGCGTTATCAGGGCTGTTCGATTTTGCTGGCTCGGGAAAACTTTGGTTGTGGCTCCAGTCGCGAGCATGCACCTTGGGCGCTGGAGGATTTCGGTATTCGTGCTGTGATCGCACCGAGTTATGCCGATATCTTTTTTAATAACTGTTTTAAGAACGGTTTGCTGCCAATAATTTTGTCTGATGCGCAGGTTGATGCGCTATTCAGCGAAATTGAAGCCAACGAAGGCGCACGGCTGTCGATTGATTTGGAACGGCAGGTGGTTGTTCGCGGTAATGGCGAAGAGTTGAGTTTTGAGATTGACGCGTTCCGTAAACACTGTTTGCTAAATGGCCTGGACGATATCGGTTTGACGCTGCAGCAGGCCGACGCAATTAAAGCCTACGAGGCTAAGCGCAGTGTAGAGGCTCCCTGGTTGTTTGGTAGCGGTGACTGATCAAGTACACGTGATTAAATGTTAGAAGCGAGAGAGTTGTTATGACCAAGATTTTAATTCTACCCGGTGATGGTATCGGTCCTGAGATTGTTAGCGAAGCTGTTGCGGTGCTTGAAGAGGTCAAAGCTAAGCTGGGCTTAGATTTCGAGCTGGATGAAGGGTTGCTCGGTGGTGCAGCTATCGATGCCACCGGTGTCCCTTTCCCGGATGAAACCCTAGCCAAGGCTAAAGCCAGCGATGCGATTTTACTGGGTGCGGTCGGTGGTCCTAAGTGGGACCAGCTGGATACTGCTATCCGTCCTGAGAAAGGGTTGTTGGGGATTCGTTCGAAGCTTGATTTGTTCGGTAATCTGCGTCCTGCAATTTTGTATCCGCAACTAGCTGATGCCTCTTCGTTGAAACCAGAAATTGTGGCAGGGCTGGATATCCTGATTGTTCGTGAGTTAACCGGTGGTATCTATTTCGGTCAACCGCGTGGGGTACGGGTGTTGGAAAACGGTGAACGTGAGGGTTTCAATACCTACGTTTACAAGGAATCAGAGATCCGCCGCATCGCCAAGGTGGCATTTGAGTCGGCGCAAAAGCGTGGTAAAAAGCTCTGCTCTGTTGATAAGGCCAATGTGCTGGAAGTCACCGTGCTGTGGCGCGAGATACTGGACCAGATGGCACCGGACTATCCGGATGTCGAGTTGAGCCATATGTATGTCGATAATGCCGCCATGCAGCTGGTTCGTGCGCCAAAACAGTTCGATGTAATAGTTACCGGTAACATGTTCGGTGATATTCTGTCTGATGCGGCCGCAATGTTGACCGGCTCGATCGGTATGTTGCCGTCGGCGTCGATGAATGAAAGTGGTCAGGGTATGTATGAACCATGCCACGGTTCGGCTCCAGATATTGCGGGTCAAGGAATTGCCAACCCGTTAGCTACTATTTTGTCGGCAGCGATGATGCTGCGCTATTCACTCGCGCAAGCAGATGCTGCCGATCTGATAGAGACTGCCGTTAGTAAAGTTCTGGATCAGGGCTTGCGGACCGCAGATATCCACTCCGGTGGCATGCAAAAAGTATCAACCCGTGAAATGGGTGATGCTGTGGTTGCAGCGTTAAAGGCGCTGTAAACGGAACAACGAGATACCGGCTTGGCGGCTGTTGATTGGACAGGAAGAATGGGTTGCATCGATGGTGATGTAATCCTGTTAATATGACTCGTACCTTGCTGAACTGAACGGATGAACCGGTCAGGAAACGGGGTACATAGAGAGAGAATGAGCATCATGATGCGTGTAGGTTTGGTTGGTTGGCGGGGTATGGTGGGATCTGTACTGATGCAGCGTATGCAGGAAGAGCGGGATTTCGATCTGATCGAGCCTGTGTTCTTTACCACGTCCCAGGTTGGACAGGCAGCTCCGGCTATTGGCAAAGAGACCGCTACGCTCAAAGACGCGACCGACATTACCGAACTGTCGAAAATGGATGCGATTATCTCCTGTCAGGGAGGCGACTACACCAACGTGGTCTACCCCGGTTTACGTCAGTCGGGCTGGAAAGGCCATTGGATCGATGCCGCCTCTTCTCTGCGGATGACCGATGACAGTGTCATTGTGCTGGATCCGGTTAATGGCAATGCGATCCGCGAAGCGCTGGCCAATGGCACCAACACCTTTGTGGGCGGTAACTGTACCGTCAGTCTGATGCTGATGGCATTGGGTGGCCTGTTTGAAGCGGGCTTGATCGAGTGGATGTCGTCGATGACTTATCAGGCAGCGTCTGGTGGTGGTGCTAAGCACATGCGTGAGTTGGTGCGTCAAATGGGTCAGGTACACGCTTCGGTCGCTGACCGGCTGGATGACCCTAAGGCTGCGATCTTGGACATTGATCGTGATGTGGCTGCTGCGATCCGTAGTGATCAGTTGAGCACCGAGAACTTTGGCGTGCCATTGGCTGGCAGCTTGATTCCTTGGATCGATACTCAGCTTGAAAACGGTCAGAGCCGCGAAGAGTGGAAGGCGCAGGCTGAGACCAATAAAATTATCGGTCGCGACGGCAATCCTATTCAGATCGACGGGACCTGTGTTCGGATCGGTTCAATGCGTTGCCACTCGCAGGCATTTACGATCAAGTTGACCAAAGATGTCCCCGTTAGTGAAATTGAGGCGATGTTGGCCGCGCATAACGATTGGGTCAAGGTGATCCCTAATGATCGTGAGTTAAGCATGAAAGAGTTAACGCCAGCTGCGGTAACAGGAACCATGAACGTTCCGGTTGGACGGTTACGCAAGTTAAATATGGGACCGCAGTACTTATCAGCGTTCTCGGTGGGAGACCAGTTGCTGTGGGGGGCGGCCGAGCCGTTACGCCGAATGCTGCGGATTCTGTTGGAAGGTTGATTTAGCCTTAATATTAGAAACGGCCGATGGATTTAATCTATTGGCTGTTTTTTTTTGCCCCAAAAAAGCTGGCGTTGGTGCGATAGGGTGATTTAGATCAGTCAATAGCACCAACATCGGAGTGAATCTGTTGATTAAAAAGGCTGTTTAAATAATACTTTGTGCCACTTCGTCCGTCAGATGGAGATACAGGGACGACGCTGACGGAATCTGCTGTCTTTATATTATTCTCATCTGCAGCCATGCGCTGCGGAAATGAAAGAAAGGATTTTAAATATGCTGCGTAAAAGCGCGATTAGTCTGGCGGTCATTGGGGCGTTACATGCAACACATGCCAGTGCTCTTGGGCTGGGGGAGATGCAGGTAAGTTCGGCATTAAACCAACCGTTCAAGGCCGAAATCGATCTGCTGCAGCTTCGGGGTCTGAATGCCTCTCAAATTATTACCAGCCTGGCTGATACCAATGACTTTTATCTGGCGGGTGTAAAACCTTCCGTCATTCTCTCTGATATTCGTTTTAAATTAGATATTAGCGGCGGTAACGGAAAAATCATTTTGACAACCAATGATCCGATCCGTGAGCCTTTTCTAAATTTTTTGATCGAAGTGAACTGGCCCAGTGGTCGTTTGGTTCGTGAATATACTGTGTTGTTGGACCCCCCTGTATTCACTGCTGATGATCTTGCACCGCAAGCGCAACCCGTTGCTCCTGTTGCTCAGTCAAGCAAGAGCACTGCGCCTCAGTCTGCTGTCGCCAAGCAACCGATGTCGTCGACCAGTACCGGCCGTTTGGTCGCAGGTCCAGGGGAGTATCATGTTAGCAACGACGATACTCTGTGGCAGATTGCATTAAAAACCCGTCCGGATTCCAGTATTTCGCCGCAGCAGATGATGCTGGCAATTCAACGGGCAAACCCCAACGCCTTTTTTGATAACAATATCAATCGCCTTAAATCCGGCTCGGTATTAACCATTCCCAGTAAGGATCAGATTGTTAACACCAGTCTGAGCGATTCAGTACAGGAAGTTAAACGCCAGAATAGTTCTTGGAAAGGCGCGCCGGCTGCGGCTAAAACGGCTTCGAGCAAAGTGGAAACCGCTAAAGCAGATGGAGCCAAACTTGATGCCGCTAAAAAGCCGATGGCTAAAAGTGACTCAGCTCCCGTCGACAATGCTCAGTTAAGAATAGTCAGTAAGTCGGATCAGGCATCTGTTGAGGCTAAAGCGCCTGATACCGTTGCCAGTGAGCAACCAGAAGCGACCAGTGTAGCCGATTCGCCAGTTGTCACCGAGATGCTGGCTAAGAACGAGCAGTTAGAAGAGCAGTTAGTAGTAACGCTTGAAGGTTTGGATAAGGTTGAGCGTGATAACGCCGAGATGTTTGAGCGACTGGACCGTCTGTCTGAACAGATGGAGTCGATGGCGCGGTTGGTCGAGCTGAAAGATCAACAGTTAGCACAGTTGCAGGGACAGTTGGCACAAAAGCAGACTGCCGCCGTTGCCCCGCAGGCACCACAGCCTTCGCTGATGGAGTCATTACCAATGGGGATCATTGGCGGTGCACTAGCCGCGTTGTTGGCTTTGCTGGTCGGAATGATGGTTTTTGTCAAGGGACGCAAGAAAGATCAAGATGATGACTCCCTTGTTACGCTCAACGAACAGTCAGGTAGCGGTGAAGTAGCGCCCGTTGCGGCTGCCGCGGCTGTTGCTGAAGCTCTGCCCGAGGCGAGTGAAAATGTTGCTTCGGATGCAACTGGTGTTGCAGAGATAGATACGGCCGAGCTGGATGACATCACTTTTGATGAAGATCTGGATGATCCGTTCAATATGTCGACCGACAACAACGATGAGTTCGACACCATTTCGGATGCAGAGCTCGATAGTGCATTGGGTAACGATCTGGATATGGATCTCAAACTTGATGAGCCGATCGCCGAAGACTCTGAGATGGAAGCGTTTTCAAACTCGTTGCTTAATGATGATGAGTACGACCTGTCTACCGGTCTTGATGAAGATGAGGACGCTTCGGTTGCCGAGCTTGATGATGATTTTGGCTCAGACCTAGATACGTTGTTGTCTGAAGATGGTGCTGATGGAGTGCAGGGATCAGATGCCGAGGCGCTAAGCGATGAGTTGGATGATGGTTTTGGCTCAGACCTTGATGACCTGCTGGCTGAGAGTGAATCTGAAATAGAAATCGAAGTAGATGAAGAGCCCGAGCTGACCCTAGACGAGTTGTTATCTCCTGATAGTAATAAGCAGGTCGAACTCGATGAAGTGGACGAAGGTATCCCCGATGATGATGCGTTTGATGCGTTGTTAAGCGAGGCCGAAAGTGAGGTGGTTGCTGAATCTGCTTCGGTCGAGTTTGACTCGCTGGTTGATAGCGGTGAAGAGATGGAGCTTGGTAGCTTGGAGGTCGACGCGCTACCAGGGCAGGAGTTGGATGTTTCCACGCCGATTGATGACATGGTGTCAGAGTTTGAGCTTGATGATGAGCTGGCCAGCGTTGATGGCGCTGTTGATGATGTTGTCACCGATACGGATAGCCCGTTTGAGTTTGAGCTCGATGATGGTGCTGATGATGGTGCTGATGATGCGCTCAATTTTGTAGTGGCAGGCGGTGCTGCGGGTGCTGCGGCTGCAGCGTTGAGTGATAGTAATGCGGGTGCTGAGGTTGCAGCCCCTAAGTCAGCGTTGACTCTGGACGATGGCTTGGATGATGCGGCTGACTCCGAACTCGAGGCCGAGCTTGAGCAGATGCTCGGGGCTGAAGATAATGCTTTATCGTTGCAGGAAACTGAGTTGGAAGGCGATGAGGTTAACTACTTGGATTCAGCCGATGAGGTCGGTACTAAAATCGATCTGGCGCGTGCCTATATCGATATGGATGATGATGCCGGCGCTCGCGATATCTTGCACGAAGTGATCAGCGAGGGATCGGCTGAGCAGATTGCCGAAGCGACTCAGCTATTGGAAAGTATGAAGGGCTGATGGACGAGCAACCTTCTCAAGAGGCGGCATTGCCGCCTCTTTTTCGTTATGCCATGTGTGTTGAATACGATGGTAGCGCTTATCATGGTTGGCAGAGTCAGCCGGGTGATGTAGCCACTGTCCAGGGCTGTGTTGAAACCGCGCTGTCCAAGGTGGCAAATGAACAAGTTAAGTTGGTCTGTGCCGGCCGTACCGATGCCGGTGTACACGGCTGTTATCAGGTTATCCATATTGAAACTCGGGCGGTGCGCCGAGAGCGCTCTTGGGTGCTGGGGACTAATACCAACTTACCCTACGATATCAACATCCTTTGGGCGAAACAGGTGCCAGACAGTTTTCATGCCCGTTTCTCAGCAATGGAGCGCCGTTATCGTTATGTGATTTATAACGCGCCGGTGATGCCAGCGTTGTTGAACCGACAGATGACCTGGACACACAAGCCCCTGGATGAGCGGCGGATGCAACTGGCGGCTGATCTGTTGGTGGGCGAGCACGATTTCACCTCATATCGGGCGGTTGGTTGTCAGGCGCATAGTCCGGTAAGGGATGTCCGGCGTTTAGAGGTCCGCAGAATCGGCAAGCTGATTGTGCTCGATGTGACGGCTAATGCCTTTCTGCATCATATGATTCGCAATTTTGCCGGTGTATTGATGAAAATTGGTACCGGTGAGGCCGAGCCTCAGTGGGCTAAGCAGGTGCTCGATGCCCGGGATCGACGCAAGGGTGGTGTCACCGCAAAACCGTTTGGATTGTATTTTGTCGATGTGAAATATCCGGATGAATATCAATTGCCTCTCTCTGAGCTTGGTCCTGTCTTTCTGCCGCAGTTCAATCTGTGAGCTGTGTGGTTAGTTCGGGTAAATGACTGCCTCTTTTTAACCCTCAACGACTAACCATGCAGCAGAGGTTCTGATACTATTTCGCCTTTGTTGCGTCAGCGAAATAGTAGTGTAGGAGCGGTGTCGGTGAGAACCCGGGTAAAGGTTTGTGGTCTGACAGAGCCTCAAAATGCGGTTGAGGTTGCAAAGACAGGCGCCGACAGTATCGGCTTGGTGTTTTATCCGCCGAGTCCTCGAGCGGTGACTGTGTTGCAAGCACAGGAAATTTGTGCAGAATTACCGCCGTTTATCACGGTGACTGCGTTGTTTGTTGATGCCAGTGCTGAACAGATTAAGCAGATACTGCAGCGAGTGCCGATCGATCTATTACAGTTTCATGGCGATGAGCCGGCTGAGTTCTGTCGCCGTTTTGGAAAACCCTATATTAAAGCGTTGCGTGTGCGCCCCGGCATCGACCTGATGCAGTTGGCGCAGACGTATTACGATGCCAGGGGGCTACTGCTTGATGCCTATAAAGCAGGTGTGCCTGGTGGTACAGGCGAAACTTTTGACTGGCAATTGATAGACAGAGCGCTGCCGTTGCCGGTTATCCTGGCAGGCGGTTTGACCGAGGCAAATGTTGCCCAAGCGATAGCGCAGGTGCAACCGCAGTCGGTTGATATCAGCGGTGGGGTAGAGAGTGCCAAGGGCATTAAAGATTTAGATTTAGTTAAACGATTTATTAAAGAGGTGGCTCGTGCCGACAGACATTGATATCCAGTCGCTGATGCAACTGCCCGACGAACTGGGCCATTTTGGACCGTACGGCGGTCGATTTGCATCTGAAACCCTGATCAGCGCGCTAGATGATCTGACCCACTTGTATGAAACTCTGGGGCAGTCAGCTGAATTTAAGCAGGAATTTGATAAGGATCTGGCACACTACGTAGGCCGTCCTTCACCGTTGTACCACGCCGAGCGGTTGAGCCGTGAGCTGGGCGGTGCGCAGATCTATCTTAAACGTGAAGATCTTAACCACACCGGTGCCCATAAAGTGAACAACACCATCGGTCAGGCCTTGTTGGCGAAAGCGATGGGTAAGCCTCGTGTGATTGCCGAAACGGGCGCCGGACAGCACGGCGTAGCAACGGCCACGGTGGCTGCTCGCTTGGGTCTGGAATGCGTCGTTTACATGGGCTCAGAAGATGTAAAGCGCCAGGCGCTGAATGTCTACCGAATGAAACTGCTCGGAGCCACTGTGGTCCCTGTCGAATCGGGCACCAAAACTCTCAAAGATGCGCTGAATGAGGCGATGCGTGACTGGGTTACCAATGTTGATAACACCTTTTACATCATTGGTACTGCTGCCGGCCCACACCCTTATCCGAAGATGGTTCGTGATTTTCAGTGTGTGATCGGCCGAGAAGCTCGTGCCCAGTGTCTGGAGCAAACCGGTAAAATGCCTGATGCGCTGATCGCTTGTGTTGGTGGCGGTTCAAACGCTATCGGCCTGTTCCATCCTTTTATCCCCGACACCGACGTCAGAATGATCGGTGTAGAGGCGGGCGGATATGGTCTGGAGACCGGTCAGCACGCGGCGCCGTTATGCGATGGCCGCCCAGGTGTCTTGCACGGTAACCGTACCTACCTGATGGAAGACGATGCCGGTCAGATTATCGGAACCCACTCTGTATCGGCGGGTTTGGATTATCCGGGTGTTGGCCCTGAACACGCTTGGTTGAAAGATACCGGCCGTGCTGAGTACGTCGCTATAAATGACGATGAGGCACTCGATGCGTTCCGTGCCCTTACCCAGATTGAAGGAATCATGCCGGCGCTGGAATCGAGCCACGCGATCGCCCAGGCGATGAAGATGGCACCGACCATGGATAAAGACCAAATTCTACTGGTCAACCTGTCGGGTCGAGGCGATAAAGATATTCACACGGTAGCTGAGATTGACGGCATCACCGTCTAGTCATAGATAGTCATCGGCTGTGTCATTCAATAAAAGATTGAGTAGAGATTGAGGTTCCAATGAGTCGTATCCAACCCTGCTTTGAGGGCTTGAAACAGCAAGGGCGTCAGGCGCTGATTCCTTTTATCACTGCCGGCGATCCGCAGCCGGATGTTACCGTTAGTTTGATGCATGCCTTGGTTGATGCGGGTGCTGATATTATCGAACTGGGCATCCCGTTCTCAGATCCCATGGCCGATGGCCCTGTAATTCAACTGGCTTGTGAGCGGTCGCTGGAGCACGGCACCCGGTTAGTTGATGTTCTGGCGATGGTAGCCGAGTTCCGTCAGCGCGACGACTTGACCCCGGTCGTTTTGATGGGTTACCTCAATCCAATCGAAGCGATAGGGTACGAGAGTTTTCTGCAGCAAGCATCTGTTGCAGGAATCGACGGGGTGTTGACCGTCGATCTGCCGCCGGAAGAGGCGCAACAATTTTGTCAGACGCTGAAACAGCATCAGATGGATGCTATTTTTTTGCTGGCACCGACTACCACTCCCGAGCGAGTTAAGCAGATCTGCCAAAGCAGTAGTGGCTATGTTTACTACGTCTCTGTTAAGGGGGTTACGGGATCCAGTGCGCTGGATGTTGATGCCGTCGCCAAGAGAGTGGAAGCTATTCGTCAACAGACCGATCTGCCGGTTGGCGTTGGGTTTGGCATTCGCGACAGTGAAACAGCCGCCGCTGTTGCTGGCGTTGCTGATGGCGTTATCGTTGGTAGTGTGTTGGTCAATAAGATCGCTGAGTTGCAACATCAGCCCGAGCAGATCAATGATGCGGTTAGCGCTATCATTGCATCGATGCGTGCGGCGATGGATCAGCGCTGATCGTTGTAGGTCGTATTAGTTCAAGGGCAAGGTTACCAATCTTGCTCAGAGTGGTTTAAGCGCGGGTTGCTGTGGCTGATGAAAGTTTCAGCGTAGAATAGCGGCGATTCGAAAGAACGCAGAAACAGTGGAAATCTGATATGAGTAACTGGCTAGAAAAAATCGTTCCCTCCCTCGGCCGTATCGAGTCTCGTAAAAAGAGCGATATCCCCGAAGGCCTGTGGAAGAAGTGCCCCAAGTGCGAGGCGGTACTGTATCGCCCTGAACTGGATAAGACCTTCAACGTTTGCGCCAAGTGTAACCACCATATGCGTCTGGGTGCCCGTCAACGGCTGGAGTGGTTTCTCGATGCTGACGGACGGATCGAGATCGGTTCAGATGTTGAACCGGTAGATCGGCTCAAGTTTCGTGACTCTAAGAAATACAAAGATCGCCTGAGTGCTGCACAAAAAGCGACCGGAGAAAAAGACGCCTTGATCGCGATGAAGGGTCAGCTCGGTGGTCAGGATGTGGTCGCGGTTGCTTTTGAATTCGCCTTTATGGGCGGTTCGATGGGTGCTGTCGTCGGCGAACGTTTTGTTCGCGCCGTCAATGTCTGTCTGGAACAGCGCATTCCTTTGGTCTGTTTTGCGGCCAGTGGTGGCGCACGGATGCAAGAAGCACTGTTCTCACTGATGCAGATGGCCAAGACCAGTGCCGCATTGGAGAAACTCAAGGCTGAAGGTATCCCCTATATCTCGGTGTTGACCGACCCTGTCTTTGGTGGCGTCTCGGCCAGTTTGGCGATGCTGGGTGATCTCAATGTTGCTGAACCCAACGCCTTGATCGGTTTCGCGGGGCCTCGTGTTATCGAGCAAACGGTTCGAGAGAAGTTGCCAGAGGGTTTTCAGCGCAGCGAATTTCTGTTGGAGCATGGCGCTATCGATATGATTATCAATCGTGCCGAGATGCGTGAGAAGCTGGCCTCTATTCTGGGTAAACTCACTCATCAACCCCTGGCGGTTGTTGAATCTGCCTGAACAACGTGGTGATGGACATGTCTGCGGCTCAGCCTGCAACGTTAGCGCAATGGTTGAGCCGAATCGAAGCTCTTCATCCTGCCGAGATCGAACTGGGCCTAGACCGGGTTCGCACGGTCGCCGATCAGCTGCAACTGATCGGTGGTTGGCAATGCCCCATCGTGACTTTGTCTGGCACCAACGGCAAGGGCTCAACCCAAGCGTATCTCAGCGCAATGCTAGCCGCACAAGGCTATCGCGTGGCCGCTTACAGTTCACCGCACCTGCTTCGTTACAATGAGCGGATACGCCTTAATGACCAGCCTGCCAGCGACTCGTTGCTGTGCCAGGCTTTTAGTGCTATCGACCAGGCTTGCCAGCAAACCACTATCTCACTGACCTATTTTGAATACGCCACACTCGCCGGTTTGTGGCTCTCTCGGTACTGGCAACCCGACGTGATGCTGCTAGAAGTGGGGCTCGGTGGTCGTCTTGATGCCGTCAATATTATTGATGCCGATATTGCGGTGATTACCACTGTCGCGTTGGATCATCAGGACTGGCTGGGCAACGATCGGGAAACAGTGGGTGTGGAGAAGGCTGGCATCTTGCGATCGGGTAGGCCGGTGGTCTACGGTGAGCCTGATATGCCTGCCAGCGTGGCGGCTCAGATACAAGCACTAGGTTGCCCACTCTATCATTGGGGTACCGATTTTGGCCCCCAGTCAATTGACAATGATTGGTGTTGGCAAGGGCTAGGTGCTGATCGACAGCCCGTCACTTATCCGGCACTTCCGCAACCGCTGCTGCCTTTCGAAAATGCCTCCACTGCCATTCAAACCATTGAATTGCTCCCTCTTGCTGTTAGCGATTCCAGCATTCGCCGGGGCTTGGAGCAGGCTCGTCTGGCAGGGCGCTATCAGTGCGTTGAGTTGGAACAGCGGCAGCTGATTCTTGATGTCGCGCATAACCCTCATGCAGCGGCACATTTAGTTAATCGCCTGCCTGCAGTCGCAGGGAAAACTTGGTGTGTACTAGGGATGCTGCAGGATAAAGATTGCCAGGCAACGATGGCGTGTTTAGTACCCGCCGTAGACCGTTGGTTGTTTTCCGACCTTGATGTTGCCCGCGGCTGCAGTGCTGAGCAGTTGAAGTCTTTGTATTTAGCGAACAGCAATGATGCCCCCGTTGTCGGCAGTTTTGAAGCCCCGTGGCAAGCTTGTCAGGCGGCACAGCAACAAAGTCAGCCTGGCGACCGTATCTTGATTGTCGGGTCGTTTTTTACCGTTGCCGATGTCTTGGCCAGGCTTGAAGCCGAAACTGAGGAGGTCAGCTGATGAGCCAGAAAACAAAAGAGAGGATGTTGGGTCTTCTGCTATTGCTGGCTATCGCAGCGATCTTTCTGCCGATGCTGCTAGACGGTGAGGGTGTCCGCCAGGGGCAATTACAAGCGGTGATCCCAGAACGTCCAGAGATTGAAGAAATAGTTCATTATCAACCGCAGTATCAGCCTCATCAGGACAGCACTGATGTGGCTCCATTACGTCCCTCAGACGGGGCTCAATTAGCGTCTCCGCCGGTGACGAAAACCGCAAAGACTGTAAAGTCGCCAGCACCAGCAGTGTCAAAGACAGTGACAAAGATGGGTCGTGAAAAACCGAGGCTAGACCAGCAGGGTGTGCCTGCCGGTTGGGCGCTACAACTGGCCAGTTTTAAAGAGCGCGACAATGCCATCGCGTTGAAGCAAAAACTGGTTAAGCAGGGCTACAAAGCTTATATCCGCGACAAGGGTGACCTGAGTAAAGTCTTTGTTGGACCGGATCTGCAAAGATCAGTGCTCGAAGGGGTGAAGGAAGACCTTAAGCGAAAATACAAACTCGATGGCTTGATTTTACGCTATCGCCCCTAACTGACCTTGACCGAAGAGATATTGTCATCAAACGTGCGGAAAACTGAGTTGATTAAACGCAATAGGGAGTTGGGGCTCGGATATGGCTCTGCTAGAATGCTCAGCTTTTTTACCGCCATGACTTTGAAAGGGAAGTGCTGATGAATTGGGCCGACTGGATTATTGTCTCCCTGATCGCGGTTTCAGCGTTATTAAGCCTCAAACGCGGCTTCGTCAAAGAAGCTTTGTCGCTGGTGACCTGGATTGCGGCATTTATCGTCGCCCGTCTTTTTGCCGATCAGCTCAGTGCGCTGTTGGCGTCCTATATCGATACCCCCTCTGCTCGTGTTGTTGCCGCGTTTATATTGTTGTTTGTTGTGGTGCTTTTCACTGGCGCAATCATCAATAATCTAATTGGTATGCTGATTCGCGCGACGGGATTGAGCAGCACAGACCGTGTGTTGGGGATGGCTTTTGGTATTGCTCGTGGCTGCATTTTAGTGGTTGTCGCTGTCGCGCTACTGGCGATGACGCCGGTGAAAGATGACCGCTGGTGGGGGCAATCTACGTTAATTCCTCACTTTCAGATGATGGAAGACTGGACCCGCCAGGTCGCGTCTGAAACCTCGGAGATGATTATGAAAGCCGGTGCAGAATAAGCATATAATAGCGCTGTGATGGCGAAAAATTGGTAGCAGAGCGCGGTGCGCTTTGCTTTTTAGTGTGTGACTGAAGTTAATGAGGTGCTCTGAATGTGCGGCATAGTCGGTATTGTTGCCAAAAATGACGTCAACCAGGCTCTGTTTGATGCGCTGACCGTTCTACAGCACAGGGGCCAGGACGCCGCTGGCATGGTGACCTGTGAGGGAAGTCGATTTCATCTTCGTAAGGATAACGGCTTAGCGAACAGCGTTTTTCGTACCCGCCATATGCGTGACCTCAAAGGCAATATGGGTATCGCTCATGTTCGATATCCTACCGCAGGCAGTGCCAGCGCAGCTGAGGCACAACCGTTTTATGTCAATTCCCCCTACGGCATTGCGCTGGCCCACAACGGTAACCTGACCAATTCAGCTGAATTGGCTGAGGATGTGTTCCGTACTGATATGCGTCATATCAACACCAATTCCGATTCCGAGGTGTTGTTGAATGTCTTTGCCCACGAGCTACAACGACAAGGTAAATTGACGCCTTCTGCCGAGGATATCTTTACGGCGGTTGAGCAGTTACATAAGCGCTGCCGTGGTGGTTACGCCGTGGTGGCGATGATTACCGGTTACGGTATCGTCGCTTTTCGTGATCCGATGGGCATTCGTCCTGTTGTCTATGGTGAGCGAGATACGCCTAATGGCAAAGAGTATATGGTGGCATCTGAGAGCGTGGCGCTTAACTCCAGTGGCTTTAAATTAGTGCGAGATCTTCATCCCGGTGAGGCGATCTATTTCTCACAGGACGGCGAGGTTAGTATGCGCCTGTGTTCCAAGGAAACTGTCGCTACCCCTTGTTTGTTTGAGTATGTCTATCTGGCACGCCCTGATTCGATCATCGACGGTATCTCGGTTTACAAGTCGCGTCTGCGTCAGGGCGAGTTGCTGGCGGAGAAAGTGCTACGTGAGCGGCCCGATCATGACATCGATGTAGTGATTCCTATTCCGGATACCAGCCGTACTGCGGCGATGGAGATGGCAGTTCGGTTAGGGGTTAAGTTCCGCGAAGGCTTTATGAAGAACCGTTATATCGGTCGAACCTTCATTATGCCGGGGCAGGAGTTACGTGAAAAAACGGTACGCCAGAAACTCAATCCGATCGAACTCGAATTTAAAGGCAAGAACGTGATGCTGGTCGATGATTCTATCGTCCGTGGCACCACCTCTCGTCAGATTGTCGAGATGGCGCGAGACATGGGTGCCGCTAAGGTTTACTTCGCTTCCGCGGCACCTGGCGTTCGTTACCCCAACGTGTATGGCATCGACATGCCATCACCGAAAGAGTTGATCGCTCACGGTCGTACGGATGATGAAGTGGGCGAGTTGATTGGCGCGGACTGGATGGTGTTTCAGGATCTTGCCGATCTCGTCGAGTCGACCCAATGGGGTAATGCCCCTGTTACCGATTTTGATTGCTCGGTATTTAACGGTCAATATGTCACCGGCGATATCGATCAGGCTTATCTGGATAAACTCGATGCCTCGCGCAATGATGCGGCGATGCTGGGCGATGACGCGGTTAGCAGCACCGAAGCCAACAGCCTGCACCACAAACTTTAAGACATAGCTGAGTATTTGATAATGAGCAGTAAATCCACTCCACCGGCCTCCAGAATGGATTCGGATCTGCGCGATGTTGAGCTAGCAACGCTGGCGATCCGTAGCGGCCATAGCCGCACCAGTGAAGGTGAGCATAGCGAGCCGATTTTTCCGACTTCCAGCTTTGTCTTCAATAGCGCGGCACAGGCAGCTGCGCGTTTTGGCGGTGATGAGCCGGGTAATATCTATTCACGCTTTACCAATCCGACGGTGCGTATTTTCGAGCAGCGTATCGCGGCAATGGAGGGTGGTGAACGCGCGGTAGCGACTTCGTCAGGGATGGCTGCGATTCTCAGCATGGGATTTGGCTTGTTGAGTCAGGGCGATCATATCGTCTGCTCATACAGTGTCTTCGGTTCAACCGTGTCGCTGTTTACCAAGTACTTCAGCAAAGCCGGTATTCGTACTACCTTTGTCGACCCCTCTGATATTGCCGCCTGGCAGCAAGCGGTTGAAGCTGACACTAAGCTGTTTTTTCTAGAAACACCGTCTAATCCGCTGGCGGAAGTTGCAGACATCGCTGCTATCGCCGAGGTGGCGCATAACGCTAACGCGTTGCTGGCGGTCGATAACTGCTTTTGTACGCCGGCATTGCAGCGCCCATTAGCGATGGGGGCGGATATTATTATCCACTCAGCGACCAAGTTTCTCGACGGTCAGGGCCGCTGTGTCGGTGGTGTGGTCGTCGGCTCCGATAAGCTGATGGAAGAGGTGTACGGTTTTGTTCGTACAGGCGGTACTTGCCTTAGCCCGTTCAACGCCTGGGTCTTTATCAAGGGGTTGGAAACACTCGAATTGCGGATGATGGCGCAGAGTGAACGAGCACTGCAACTAGCCACATGGCTGGAGCAAAATCCACGGGTAGAGCGGGTCTATTACAGCGGTCTGAGCAGCCATCCACAGCACCAGTTAGCCGCTAAGCAGCAGAGTGCCTTTGGCGCGGTGCTGGCGTTTGAGGTTAAAGGTGGCAAAGAGCAAGCATGGCGCGTGATCGACGGGACCCGAATGATCTCAATCACCGGCAATCTGGGTGATGTAAAAACGACCATTACCCATCCTGCAACCACGACTCACGGGCGGCTCAGCCCTGAAGAACGCCAGCAGGCTGGGATTAATGATAATTTGATCCGCATTTCGGTCGGTCTTGAAGCCCTTTCCGATCTAAAAAATGATCTGCAACGTGGCTTGTCCGAGCTCTGATCCCATCTGATTATCCATTGATCTGTATCCTATAATCGACAATCGAACCCCCCTTGGTTCGGTTGTCAGATTGGGGTATCGTCTGCTAAACCCGCAGATTGGAGCAGTCAGAATGCAGACATCATCCTCAACCCTGAGTGACGTTTTCTCAGACCTGCAATCGTTGTCTAACAGTGCTTTCCCGAAGCATTGCGACAGTTGTAACAAGCAGTACGACACCTTAGAGCAACTTATTGCTGAAACCACCCAGCAAGGTAGTGGTTTGAAGGAGGTCGCTGGTGAAACTCCTCAGGTTGAAGTTGAACGTGTCTGTAGTTGCAACGCGTTTTTAGTCGAGACGTTCAATGATCGACGCAGCTCTGGAGCAACCGGTGATCAACGACGCATGTTATTCGATCGTCTTTTCGGTTTACTGACCGAGGGCGGCATGCCTGAGAGAATGGCCAAAAAGGAGTTGTTAAAGGTCATGAAAGGCCAACCCAGTAATCTGCTTGATCGTGATCAGTTGGCCAAATTCTTTGCCTAACTAATTAGAATTCGATCCTGACTCGTTATTCCGATTCCAGCACGCTCAGGCGTGCTTTTTATAGCTACCTTAGTCCCGAGTATGAAGCTGAAGGCTTGATTTAGCAGTTCAGTCTATGCATTTATCGATTCATCTATACGCCTTATCGATGCCCGCTGGGGGGCTGGAAAACCGTTCCGGCAAGAGAGGGCATCTTATTGATCATTTAATTAACCATATGCGCTCGCTTGGCTGTAACGAACAATCCGGCTAAGGGTCCAATACAACACCTTACGCATTCAGGGAACTCCACCATGCACGTCCAAGATAAGCCATTGTCACAATACCCGTTATGGTTAAAACCGTTCTTCTGGAGTCAGAAGCGGCGCTACGGTGAGGTTCTTAAGCCGGGACTGCTGTGGGCCAGGGTACCCAAGTTGTTTGCTGCGGTGGCAGCACTTTACGGTGTGCTGGATCGTAAACGGTCGCCGATCAATCCTGTATTGCGTTCTTTGATCACGGTTCGGGTCTCGCAAATCAACCACTGTGCTTTTTGTGTTGATATTAATGCCGCCACCTTGGTTCGTCGGGCCGGTAGCCAAGATAAGATCGATCACTTGAGTGACTGGCAACATAGCGATCGTTTTGATGACGTTGAGCGCACCGTGCTCGCTTATACCGAAGCGATGACATATAGCGACCGTGAGGTGACTCCGCAGTTGATGGGGCAACTGAAGGCGATCTATGACGATGATGCGGTTGTGGAACTGACCGCTTTGATCGCATTCCAAAATCTGTCGAGTAAGTTCAACAGCGCATTGGATGTTGCCGCGCAGGGATTTTGTACCGTACCTGCGGTTGTCGATCAGATTCAGGCTATCCATCAGACCGAGCAAGCTGTTGACCCGGCGGTTGGAGAGGTCGCTGATCAAGTTCCAGAGGAGCTGTCGGCCGAGTGCGATTCATCATCCTCGAACTCTGTAGCCCCAAGCATAAAATAGATCAGCTTAGCCGCGATACTCGATATCAGAACGCCGTGGCTGCCGTACGATGGTTGCGGAATGGTAGCGTTGCGCTTTTGTAACAGCCTATGCTCATGAGCGTCTGGGATGGAACACTGTTCTCTTTCTGGAAACTCTCGCTATGTTGGAACGTTTGATGAATCACTTGATGAAACAACAATGGGCTCGTCTGGTTGCTCTGCCAGTTTTACTGGGCTGCTCTTCACTATCGCTCGCGGCTGAGCCGGATTGGACGTTGTATCAGCAGTTGCTGGGTCAACACCTCAGTCAGCGCAGTGCCAGTGAGAGTACTCAGGGTATTGCGCTGACTTGGCTCGACTACAGTGCGCTCAAGAGTGATCCACGCTTTGATCAACTACTGCAACAACTAGCGAATTTTCCGGTAGCGAGTTTGGAGGGGCGCGATCAGCAACTGGCGTTCTATATCAACAGCTACAATATCCTCGCCATCAGCCTGGTTCGACAGCATTGGCCGTTGAAAAGTATCAAGGATGCGACACCATGGTATCAATCGGTTTGGAAACTCGAGGCGGGGCAACTCGATAATACGGCAATCAGCCTTGATAAGTTGGAGCATCAGATTCTGCGCAGTATGTCGGAGCCGCGGATTCATTTTGCTATCGTCTGCGCCTCGCTTAGTTGCCCGGACCTTCTAGCTGAACCCTATTTGGCCCAGACGTTGGATCAGCAACTCGATGACCAGGCACAGCGCTTCATCGCCAATCCTGCTAAAGGGGTGCGATGGGAGAAGGGGTCGGTACAGCTTTCTAAAATCTTTGATTGGTTTGAAGACGACTTTGGCGGGGAAGACGGGGTTGCTGAGTGGGTCAGCCGCTACAGCGATAAAACCGTTCAATCAGTAGCCGGATTTTTGGATTACAACTGGTCAGTTAATGGCAGTTAATAATCGATCCCTGATTTGAGATAACAAAACTGTAACGCAATTCTTTCATTTGTATATATTCGTTCGTCTAGGGTTGCTCTTAGGTGGACGTAAACCGCTCAAGGTTGGTAAAGTTCGGGGCAACTTTTACGCGATAGAACGGAACCCGATGAGCGTTACATACAGCACCAACCTAGCTGTTCAGAATTTTGAAGCAGAGCTGTTACCTAAATTACGTCAAGGTGACAAACAGAGTTTTAATCGACTGGTAGAACACTACTCGGGCCCGATGTTAGGTTTGGCGCGCTCCATCGTTGGCGATTCTATCGCTGACGAGGTGGTGCAAGAAGCTTGGATCTCGGCTCATCGGGCGCTGAGCCGGTTTGAAGGGCGTTCGAGCCTCAAGACCTGGATTCTACGAATTACCGCCAATGAGGCTAAATCACGGTTACGCCGCGAATCACGGCTGGTGTCACTTGAAGCGATTAGCGGCGGTGAGACCGATGTGTTGCCCGGACGCTTTCAAGACAATGGTCACTGGGCTGCGGCACCCGGCTCCTGGCACGACGAAAGCCCCGATGCGTTGTTGACCAATCATGAGATGGGCGACTGCATCGAGCGGACCTTAAACCACCTGCCTGAATTACAACGCGCGGTGTTTAACCTCAAAGAGTTGCAGAACCATAGCTTCGACGAGGTCTGTAACATCCTTGAAATCAGCGCGTCTAATGCCCGAGTTTTACTGCATCGGGCACGTCTCAGTTTGTATAGCAAGATCGAACACTTTCAGGAGAGTGGTGAATGTTAAAGTGCAGGGATATCGCCGAGCAGGCGAGTGAGTATCTAGAGCATGAGATGACCTTCAGCCAGCGCCTTCAATATCGAACCCATCTGTTTATGTGTCGCCATTGTCGACGTTTTAATCGCCAGTTTGCCGCCGCTGTTGCAATGACCCGACGATTACCGCAAGGTGAAAGTTCGACAACGCAGATAGATGCGATTAAACAGCGCTTGGAGGAACTTCATTAATTGATAGGAAACTGATGTCTGTCAAACACACCGAGGCGCAGATAAGGTAGTTTTAGCTCTCGCCTTACCATGACAGAAAACCGGCTGTTACGGATCATAGGGAGTCTTGATGAAACAGATATTGTCAGAGCTGATGAGGGATCATCGGCATATCAGTGCGGTTTTAACCATTCTCAAAAATAAATTAGCGATGCTGGAGGATCGTGGACGTCCCGATTTTAACCTGATGTCGGAGGTGATCGATTACCTCGAAGACTATGCCGATGGTTATCATCACGTTCGCGAAGATCTTATTTTTGGTTATATGCGCGATCACTATCAACAGTGTGAAAGTCTGGTTGACCAAGCGGCCAAAGAACATCAGCAGCTTGCTCAACTAACACAGACCTTACGAGAGTCAGTTGACCAGGTGCTGATAGATGCCCCGTTCTTAATGGAAGATTTTACGGCCCTGTTGCATCGTTTTATCGACAAGCAAGCCCAGCATCTGGCGTTTGAAGAAAACAAACTGTTCCCGTTGATTGCTAAGCAGATGACCGAACAGGATTGGCAACAATTTTCTCGAGTAGCCCCCGTAAGACAAGATCCGTTGGCGTCGAGCCAACGGGACGAAAGATATCGCCAGCTATACAATGCTTTGATCGACGATTTGCGCTGATGTCACTGCCTACAGCCACAATAGGGTATTCACTGCGGGGGCCAGAGTTACGCAGGTCGCAGCGGTACCAGACTAAGCTGCAGGCTGAGGTGGTGAATTGTTTGCAGCAACACGCTAGTGCAACCGTTACCGATATCTCTAATCAGGGACTTCGATTGGAAGGCACGCAGCAACTCATTGCCGTTCTGTTTCCTAGGCCTCTTTCCTCGTCTGCTCTGAGCACGGCAATCCCAGTCGATAACAGCTTTCGGCTGAAGTTGGTTCTGCCGCAGCCCTCTTTTCCGGATGCTGATGCCAGTGTCGAACTGCAGTGCCGCAGTGTCTATGTGCTGCGGGTAAAGCGTGATTGGTACCGGGTCGGTATCTGTTATCAGGAAATCGAAATTAAGGAAGGTGCCCGGTTGGAAGCATTTATACTTAGCTTGCAGCGTTGAGTCCGGAACAGCTCAGTCCTGTACAACAATGTATCCGGAAACGATCTATTCAGAAGCTATGTCTTCAGAAAGACGGGATATATCAAGGTTGTATCCAACGCCAGGTAACGGAACAGGAGGGTGAGTTTAATTCACTGAAGCCTGGGAGAGAGCGTGTTAAAACTGTGCTGTGACCTGTTCAGCGTCCGGCATAGCCTGTGTCGTAGGTTGTTCATCGAGAGAGCTGTAGCACACCTGATTACGCCCCAGCGCTTTCGCTTGATAGACGCCCTTATCCGCTGACGCAACTAACAGATCTGCCATATCCGTAAGCACTGTCGGCTCTATCTCCTGTGCAGGGCAACAGCAGACGCCAATTGAAAGGGTTAACCCGAACGGTTGTTGATTGTCGTCGATGAACTGCTGCTGGCTAACCGCCACTCGGATCGTTTCAGCGACCTGTAATGCCTGAGTAGAGTGGCAGCCGGGCAATAAGACGGCAAATTCTTCTCCGCCGTAGCGGGCGATGAAATCGGTCTTCCGAAGTTGGTCCTTGATGGTTTGTGCGGCCCCTCGCAACACCCTGTCACCGGTCTGATGTCCATATTTATCATTGATCGCTTTAAAGTGGTCGAGATCGATGAACAGGCAGCTGAGTGGTTGTTGGTTTCGGCAGGCGCGTGACATCTCTTTGTTGAGTTCAGCATTAAAGGCGCGGCGGTTGTGAACCTTTGTTAGTACGTCGACCATGCTAAGCCAGCGTAATGTTTCATGGTTTATGCAGTTTTCAATACAGACGGCGATGACAGATGCCAGGTGGGAGATGTAATCGACTGCAACGTTTGGGTTGTAGCGACTCGGATCATAACTTCCCAAATGAAGACTGCCGATGATGACATTCTGTCGCACCAGCGGCAGGATTGCAGAGCTTTTAATCCGACTACCTGCGCCAAAGGCTGCCATAGTGATGGCGTCGTCGTGGCTGCCCAGCCGTGGTTTCGGCTGGCGGGGGTATAGTTCGCGCAGTTGGCGGTAGTTTTCGCTGAACTGCAGACAGTTAGGGGTATCGGGCGGGGTGTAATTTGGAATCAGATCGCGAGCGGTATGCTCCGGATCAAATAGCACAAGCTGGACCACATCAAGACGGAAGTATTCACGTAGGGTGATAAGCAGCATGTCGAGCAGGTCTGCGAGAGAATCACATGAGAGCAACCGTAGCTCAATATCCTGAAAGGTGTGCAGGATATCTCGGTTACGCTCGGCCTTGCTGATCATCACATGCAAGGTTCGCTTAAGGCCGCGATTTTCGGTCTCGAGAGGATTCATTAGCGCTGTCGTCTGAGGACAAAATCTGACCTTAACACTCTGAAAACTAATTGCCTAGCTGCATATTGATCGTGGCTCTGCAACGTCTGATCAGGATCAATCAGTTGTTAATTTCTGCTGCGTCAGTACACGTTCGACCGTCTCTACTATCGCTTGCGTTTGCGGGTCGATCTCGATGTTAACGTGTTCTCCCTGTTGCCGGCCGCCGAGGTTGGTACGTTGCAACGTTTCCGGTATGAGGTTGACGCAAAAGCTATTGCTGTCGACCTCTCCGATGGTCAGGCTGATCCCGTCAATGCCAATGTAACCCTTCACAAATAAATACTTAGAAAATTGTTGTGGCAGTTCAAACCAGACTTGGCGGTTATTTGGTGAGTCGATGATACTGCTGATGGATGCGGTACACAGAATATGCCCTGACATTGAATGGCCACCTATCTCATCACCGAAACGTGCGGCGCGTTCGACATTAACCCGATCGCCGGGTTGCAGCTGTCCCAGATTGGTAAGGGCTAGTGTAGCCTGCATCAGATCGAATCGAACTTGATCGTCATCGATCTGCGTTACGGTTAAGCAGCAGCCGTTATGTGCCACTGACGCGCCGGTTTTCAATCCTGTTAGTAACGACCGGTCGAGTCGCAATGTATGGCTACGAAAATCCTGTTTGGACTCAATCGCGATAACCTCGGCGCAGCCTTGAACAATACCTGTAAACATCGCGGATTCGCTCCTGTCATGATCGATTGCTATGCTTTGATGCAGGGCGCAATGTTATATGAATAGTGGCAGGGATAGGTAGATAAATTGCTACCGTGATGGCTTTGTATCAAGCCTTTACGGACAACTTATAGCCACTGGGTTTAGGATCACGTTGTGACAGAACATTACCGAATGAGAGGAGTGAAAAACGACAATGAAACTCTTGATCACAGGAGCCTCGGGTTTTATCGGCTCCGCACTGACTCGCCAACTGCTGGCCGAGCAGCATCAGATTATCGGGTTGAGCCGAAAAGCGGTAAAGCTGCAGAAGCGTTACGGCGATCAGAAGCAGTTTCGTGCTATCTCCAATCTGACCGAGATCGACGACGATGAAGTGATCGATGCGGTCGTCAACCTAGCGGGTGAGCCTATACTCGATAAACGTTGGACGGACAATCGGAAGCAGTTGTTACGTAATAGTCGTTTACAAACGACCGAGGCATTGATCGATCTGATAGAACGGTTAGTGCAAAAACCCGAAGTATTGATCAGTGGTTCTGCGATCGGCTTTTATGGATCCCAACCGGGTGATCGGGTTGTTGATGAATTGACCGAAGGACGTCCGGGGTTTACCCATAAGCTCTGTTCCGACTGGGAAGATAAAGCACTGCAGGCGGTAGAATCGCAGGTGCGCGTCTGTCTGCTACGTACGGGTGTTGTTTTGGGTGACGGCGGGGCGCTAGCACGTATGCTAACCCCGTTTAAACTGGGCTTGGGAGGAGTTATTGGTAGCGGTCAGCAGTGGTTCTCGTGGATCTATCTGGATGACATGGTCGCGGCAATTGTTTTTTTGTTGGAACACCAAGTGCTTAGCGGCGCCTTTAATGCCACCGCACCGGAGCCGGTTACGAATGCGGTGTTTACCAAAGCACTGGGGCGGGCATTGAAACGACCGACCTTACTACCGATGCCGGCCATGGCTTTACAGTTGATGCTCGGAGAGGGAGCCGAGTTATTGTGTGAGGGTCAGCGAGTCATGCCGGTACGGTTGCGAGAAGCGGGTTTTGAATTTAGCTGCCGAAATATTGATCAGGCATTACAACATCTGTCCGGTTAGCCGTTATTTTCATCAGGGTTACTTACTCACGGTTTCTCACCCACGACTACTCACCAATGGTAACGCGAAAAGGTTTGTGGGCCGGTGGACGTGAGCTGGACGGTTGCTTGGTGGGCTGTGATGGGGCCGGGGCAACAGTGGTTGCTTGAGCAGGCTGCTTCGCCGATTTTCGTAGCCGGATAATACGTTGCAATAATAGATCGCCGTGCCAGCTATCGTTCCCGGGGTGACTCAGTTGGTGTTCAAGATTTTTGAGAAGATAGGTCAGAGTCGGATCTTTTGCCAACGCCTGAATGTCCTCCAGTGAATCAACATGGGCATGTGGCCAACGCACATCCGCCCAGTTAAACAGCCGCTCGTAGGCTAGCTCCGGGTCGTTAAGCTGGCATGCTTCGGCCAGCTCTTCAAAGTTGTTGTGAAGAGTTTCGGTGGCGCTGGTATTGCCTGTAGGGATCTGTTGTGTCGCGCCTTGCCGGGCTCCTGAGCCCTCCAGAGTATGAGTCGTCTTTTGATTGGTTGCCTGCGCAGGTTTGAGTGCTGCCAGTGCGGCTTCTAGGCGTCTGTTGCGTTGCAGGCTCAGTGTCCAGCCAGCAGCACAGATCAACGATAAAGCGGCCCACACCCAGGCTTGCCAGTGAAGCTTGGTATCCTCGGTAGTGATCACTGTTTCGACCGTTGCTGAGGCGGTTGTTTTTGACGCTATGCCTGCCGTTGTTTGAGTCGCGGCGATATTGGCGGAGAAGGGTGCCACGTCGAGTGGCATGGACTCCAGCAAGGCTGTTTGAGAGCTGCCATCACTGCTGTCCCACCAGTTAAGGGTTACTGGTGGTAACTGGAACTGGCCGGATTTAGTCAGTAATAGCTTGAAGTCAACCTGCTTTCTGCTGGTTAACACACCGTCCAAATCTGTCTGCTGCAACTGAGCGGGTTGTGAATAAACACTAATGCCGTCGACGCTGGCTAAACGGATATCGGGTAGCCATTGTGCGGGCAGACCCTGCGCCTCAATAATAATTGACCGGATCAGAGTGTCACCGGCTTGGGCCGTCTCCGTTTGCCGTTGCCACTGTTGCTGTAGGCTGACCTGTGAACTGATCAGTGGTAGCTGTCCACCGGCTAGTTCGGCCAACGCCGGTGGCAGCGGGACTATTGTCAACGCCAAGGGTTGTGATTCACCGGTTACTTGTTTGCCTCGCTCATCGCTGACCGTAAAGTGCAATGCAGGAATTTGGTAGTCGCCGGGCTTGAGTGCCTGTAGCCAATAGCGTTGCTCAATCACCTGGTATGGGTTGCTGTTGCGTTGTTGGCTGTAACTGCGTTGCGTACCTTGCGGTAAGAAACGCAGCCCTTCGGTGGTGGGTTGGGTCAGCTCTGCGTGTTGCAGGGTGATGTTGTAGAACAGCTGCACAGTGAGACTGAGTGGGGTGCCAGGATAGCCTTCGGTCGAGGATAAAACGGTCTCGAGCTGCAGAGGTGGCGCCTTCGGGCGGGGTTTTGGCAAGACTTGAAAAGATAAAGGCGGGCTCAGCTCCCCTTTGACCCGAATCGGTGGGATAACGAGTGTTCCAGTCCGCTTAGGGCTTAAGTTTAGCGTCCAGCGCGAGATATAGAGCGTGCGGCCGTTGTCGCGTTTAGTTAGGTAAATCGAACGATTGGATAGAATTCTAAAGTCTTGTTGCAGTGGACTTAGGTCGGGAGAACCTGACGCTGATCGGTATTGAGTTGATTCAATCACTAGCTCGAAAGGTTTGTTTATTCGGCCTTGATCGACGGAAGGTGTCAGGGTGATAGCGGCCTGTGAAGAGGGGGCTAAGGCTAGCAACATCACTGCGACAAACATCCCCCATGCGGCTAATCGCTGCGGCCAGGGGACGTGAAGATTGCGTTGTCGATAATACCTGTTAGGTAAGGGTTTCACCGGTCTGAACCACTGCTGCGTTGGATCGATTTGAGAATACCACGAAGCATGTTGAGTTCGAGTGTCTCTGGCCGGGCGCGGTTAAAAAAACGGCGCAGTTTGGTCATCGACTTGCCTTCGTGCTGCGGGATTAAAAATTCAACATCGCGCAGTGTCTGTTCAAGATGTTGGTAGAAGTATTCCACCTGTTGCTGGGTGGGGTAGGAATTATCATCGTTGCCGACAACAGGGCGGTCTTGCGTGGCCAGATGGTTCTTCCAGATCTCATAGGCAATAACCTGAATTGCCGAGCTGACATTGAGCACCGGGTGCTTCGGATCGGAAGGGATGGCAACGTGGAAATGGCACTGCATCAACTCGTCATTGGTCAATCCCATCCGCTCACGACCGAAGACGATAGCGACCGGGGCTGTGGCAGCTTCTGTGACCGACTTGTGGGCACATTGTTCGGCGTCGAGCATTGGCCAGGGGAAACTACGACTGCGGGCGCTGGCACCGATCACCAGTGGGCAATCGCGGATCGCCTGCTCCAGCGTGTCTACGACAGTGGCATTGGCCAGTACATCCTCGGCACCGGACGCACGTGATTGCGCCTCAGGGTCGGGGTATTGCCGTGGATCAACCAGATAGAGTTGGCTTAATCCCATATTCTTTAACGCCCTGGCCGCCGCACCAATGTTGCCGGGATGGAAGGTGTTGATCATGACAATACGAATATTTGACAGCATAGGGTTACGAAACGGTATCTAAATGGTTCAGGGATGAACATGCGGGTGAGGCATTATAAAGGCTGCGTAGATCGAGGCAACTGCTAGGCGGCCGGAGTGTCTCCGCATTGGCTGTTCTATTTCGTTAACCATGGCACGGATACCGCCAATGTTGATGCGGTTGCTATCAATTGTGATGGAATAACCAATTACAAAATTAGTGTTGAACCCCCAATTATCTGTCTGGCAGACTCAAATTGAACCTGCAATAAGGCTACAATAGCGCCGCGCTTGCCACATGAATAATGAAATGGACCCACCCCTTTCTGGAACGGCTTCTGTGAGCCAAGATGGATGTGTGAATACACATCTAAAAAGGGGTGAGTCATCATGGATATTAGTCTAATTGGGTTGGATATCGCAAAGTCGGTCTTTCATCTATTTGCCGTCAACAAAGAAGGAGCGTTAGTCCGTAAGAAGGTCCTGAAACGCCAAGAGGTTGCCGCTTACTTCTGCCTGTTAGAGCCCTGTGTAGTTGCCATGGAGGCCTGTGGCGGCGCCCATTACTGGGCGCGTCTTCTGAAGGCCCAAGGCCATGATGTTAAGCTGATTGCCCCGCAGTATGTAAAACCCTTTGTGAAGGGTAATAAGAATGATTATAACGATGCCGAGGGTATCGCTGAAGCCGCGCAGCGCCCAACAATGCGCTTCGTACCGATCAAATCAGTAGCGCAGCAGGATGTACAGATGATCCATCGACAGCGTGAACGCCAGGTCAAAGGACGTACAGCACTGGTGAATCAAATCCGCGGGCTACTGGCTGAATATGGAATCGTCATAAACAAAGGCGTTGCTGCCGTCCGCCATGAGCTGCCTCAAATTTTAGAAGACGCTGATAACGGCCTAAGCGTCTTAGCCCGTGAGTCCTTCGCCGCGCTCTATGATGAGTTGTTAGAAGTGGAGATCAAATTCAAGCGTTGCGAGCAAAAGATTCAAGCACTGAACAAGTCTCTTGAACCCTGCCAGCGGTTGCAGGAGGTTTCTGGAATAGGCCCACTGACGGCAACCGCTGTTTTTGCAGCGGCTGGCAATGGACATGATTTTGTCAATGGTAGGCATTTCTCAGCCTGGTTGGGGTTAGTACCACGGCAGCACTCCAGCGGCGGCAAAGATACGCTCTTGGGTATCAGCAAACGCGGTAATACCTATCTGCGTACGTTATTTATTCACGGTGCGCGAGCTGTACTGCGATATGTAGCGACGAAAACTGATCGTTTTAGTCGCTGGGCTCAAGCGCTCATCGAGCGAAGGGGACACAACAGAGCCTGTGTGGCGGTAGCCAACAAGCTGGCGCGGATCGCCTGGGTCATTATCGCCAAGGGTGAGCGCTATCAACCAGCAAGATAGACCAAGAGAACGACCAGGAAGATAGAATCGAGTTAACGGCATTAAACCTGCCAAAAGTTGCTAAGACAGATTGAGCTGATGTTAAAACAGGTCAGACCTGCCCGCTAAAAACCTTTTACGAACATTGGCTGCAAGGCCGTAAGAATGATGAGGAGAGTGGGCGCAGATATTCATCAGGGCCAGGAGGCAATAGTCCTTCAAAGACAGGCCGGATATATGGGTGCAATGACTGGGTTTTAAACAGGTTCAAAAGTCTTGCAAACGGGGTGGGTCCATATATGTTTGAGTTTTTAGCATGAGAATTTATGGATATGAGTGACTCGTTTGACCAGCGCTTTGGTGGGACTCGCCGCCTTTATGGCGACTCGGCTGTCTCTACACTACGACAGGCCCATGTTTGTGTGATCGGAATCGGTGGTGTCGGTTCTTGGGTAGCGGAAGCGTTGGCGCGCAGTGCTGTCGGCCAGATAACACTGATCGACCTGGATGACCTGTGTATCACCAACACCAACCGACAGATTCACGCGTTAGAGCAGACAATTGGTCAATCAAAGGTTGAGGTGATGGCTGAGCGGGTGCGGTCAATCAACCCTGAATGCCAGTGCCATGCAGTGGAAGAGTTTGTAGCCGCCGATAACGTACGTCAGTTGCTAACAGGATTTGAGGCTGAGCAGTCGGGTTCCACGGCAACAGCGTTTGATTACGTGATCGATGCGATCGACGATGCACGGGCGAAAGCGGCCATTATCGCCTGTTGTCGACGTAATAAAATTCCGGTTATCACCATCGGTGGCGCTGGTGGTCAGATCGATCCAACCCGAATTCAAGTGGCCGACCTGAGCCGCACCGAACACGATCCGCTGGCAGCAAAGGTTCGTTCTGAGCTGCGTCGTAATTATCATTTTTCCAGCAACACCAAACGTCGCTTCAATGTGCCCTGTGTTTACTCGACCGAGCAACTACGTTATCCGCAGCCCGATGGTTCGATTCGCGCGGAGAAGCCACGATCTGCGGCGGGAGAGGGGATGCGGCTAGATTGCAGTAGCGGCTTTGGTGCAACTACCTGCGTGACCGCCAGCTTTGCTTTCGTGGCGGTAGCGCGAGTGATCGAGCGTCTTACCGAGGCGGGTTGATTCGCTGATCTAACCCGATCCTAGGACGTTGATGGGCACTGCTAGTTGGAGGCGGCTTAGTCGACTAGCCGATTCCAGTCGCCAGTCTCATCGCGGCAAAACAGATAACTGCCGTTAGACGCCTGGCCCTGCTTGTTGAAAATAGTGACGGCGGTCTGTCGGCAAGGCTGACCCTGGCGCATCTCATTACTGATCGGCACTAACACCCCCGAGCTTTTTGATCGATGGTTGGTCCAGGAGCTCGCCTCGCCATTTTCATTGTCGTTGAGTGTATGTTGAAGGGTTTGCTCCAACAGTATCCAGTCGTCTTTGTTGAAACTACTGGCAGGGGTATGGGCAATATTCCAACCCTCATCAGCGTGGCAAAAATCAAATTGATAACGCTCTACCGGGCGGTCACTATGTGCTAGAACAAAACGAGCTCGACGGCAGGTCTGCTGTTCAGCGCCTAGTTGATAGGTAGTGAGAGGTCTGATGCTGGCCTTGATGCTGGAGGACTCTGATCGCCAGGTCACACTGTCTCGGTCCTCTACAGAATCCAACGCTTGCTGGATTGCGCTACGGAATGACTGAGCATCCTCTTTTGTCAGTTCCGATAGCACCGAATTCGATAAAAAAAGCAGGTTGGATGCTGACACGGGTACTGCCACAGAGAAACTTAAAACAACCAGTACCAAGCGGGTTATGGCACCTTGAATCAAGGTAAAGCGCATATCGAAATCCTTTAAGATTGATTAAATCACCTTATACCAAATCTAGGGGCTAAGTCGCCATTTTATCGGTAAGGTTTCATCGAGTTGGTAGATTGCTTTAATTCCACAGTTGGCGTGAGAAAGTGTGGCCTGGCCGAGAAACGACGTTCGTTTAGATGCGGTATCTAATGATTGATTTTTAGCACTAATTAATAGATTGCACCACATTGTATTCTTCTCTTCTTTGATAGATGGTACTGAGCTAAAGAAAACCTTATAGAAGGGGTAGATATGGCGGTAGCAACACAAAGTGGTTTTTGTGCCGTTAACTTATGGGTAAACAGACCATTGGTGAATAGCTCGTTGGTGAGTCGTTCATGGATAAGTAGAACCAAGCGTGTTGTTACTGTGTTGATGTTCACCTGTGGTACTACGGCAGCCTTGATGTTGAGTAGTGGGTCCCGTGCTGAAAACCACAGTGAGCCAAAGATTGCAGGGAACTCCGAGAGTAGTGTTAACGAACCTAGTCAAGAAAATGGTGACACAACGGCGGAAGCCGAACCTGAATTTAACCTAGAACAGTCGGCAGCATCGCAACAGGAAGACACCAGCCTCTTTCCCAGCTGGATCACCTCCTCGGGTAGCTGGTTTGAGCAGCAACATGACTCGATCTCCGAAACTGTTAAGGAAAAGTCCGTCGGGTTTGACGCTTATTTGGCGCGTGAGAATATTGATCAATCCCTTGATAATACGACGCATATAAAAGTTCAGGTGCGGCAGCGCTTTAGCAAACTCGGCGAAAGCGGTTTTGAATTTAAAGTTAAGGCTCGGGTAAAATTACCCAACAGTAAACGCGATTTTAAGTTCTTTCTGGATAGTGATCCTGATGATTTCTCCAGCATTGCTGATCAAAAATTAGGCTTAACGCCCGGTTCCGATTCGCCATCAAATGCTGATGATTCTGCCATCGCCGGTATCGGGTTGGATCAGATCTTAGGAGCCAATTGGGTTAGCAGTTATAAGCTCGGTGTGAAATTAAGGCTGCCTTTAGATCCCTATGTGCGCGCTGAATGGACCCATAATGAAAACCTCAGCGAGGATTGGCGGAGCCAGGTTCAGCACCGAATCTCCTACTTTGACTCCGAAGGCTGGAAAGCTCAGAGCGGTTTGGGTCTGTATCGGCCGATCAATAGTGAGTTTATGTTCCAGTCGGATACGGGGATTCAGTACCTCAATCAGGGCAGCACTTGGGAGCTATTTCAAAGCTTCTCGTTACACCAGAGAATAAACGACGATACGGCTTTTGAGCACCAGATCGGTGTTTCTGGAATCAGTAACCCTGATCTCGACGAATTGCGAAGCAACGCGTACTGGCTACGCACTGAGTTGCGCCATCGTCTCTATAAAGACTGGTTGTACGGAAAAATAGTGCCTGAGTTGTACACCGGTCGTAGCGACAGTTTTGATCTGTCGCCATCGTTGCTGCTGGAACTGGAAGTCTATTTCGGCGCAACGCCCACGTATTCTTCAGCTCGAGCCCGAGAGGAGGCTGAAATTCGGCGTGACGTAGAGACACAAATTGAAGAAAACTTACAAGATGAAACCAATGCGCAAGGTGGAGCTAATGTCCAGAGTGACACCAGTGTGAATATCGAATAAGCAAGTACCAAAAAAGCACCAGAACGGCGCGGGTTGCCTGCAGGGTCGCATTAATTGGCTGTTAGGGTTGCGCCAATACGCGTATCGCTTCGATCATAGCGTGTAGCCCGTTAGTGCGTGATGCACTCAGGTGTCGCTCCAGTCCTAGTTCACGAAACACCGGCTCAACTTGAGTACTAAGTATCTGCTCAGGGCTCATGCCGTTGAGAAGGTCGCACAGTAACAATCCAAGTCCTTTGATAATGCGGGTATCGCTGTCGATACGAAACGACAACTGTTGGTTACCATCGATACACTGTCGCTGGTGATCGAGCCACACCTTGCTGGTACATCCGTGAAGCAAATTGATATCTTGCCGTAACCCTGGCTGCTGGGGACATGTGGTCGCCTTTTTCATCAACAGGGTATAACACGCCTTGCCATGACCCAGTGCCCGAAGCTGCTGTAGCAGTGACTGCTCAGGTATGAAATGCGCGGAGTCAATTTGGCCAGGATCGAGCTGGCTGGCAGGTTGAGGTGATTGCGAAGTGGACGGCAGCGCGGGCGTATTGGCCTCAGCGACTAACTGTTTTAGCACTGTAACTAACCGGTCGATCTCTTCGGTCTGATTATAGAGACCAAAAGAGAGTCGGGCGGTGCCTTCCAGTCCGAGTTGTTGGTGCAGTGGCATCGTACAATGGTGGCCTGTTCTAAGTGCAAAGCCTTGTTGGTCGAGCAGTGCTCCCAGATCAAAACTGTGAAGCGCGTCTATAACGAAAGGCACTAAGCCGACACGCTGTTTCGGCTGGGCGATAATACGCAGCCCCGGCACGGTGATGAGTTGTTGGCTGGCGTGATTGATCAAACGTTGTTCGTGAGCTTGCCGCTGTTTGATATCGAATTGGCAGAGGTAGTCGATCGCTGCGGCTAGGCCGATTGCTCCGGCAATATTGGGAGTGCCTGCTTCAAAACGGAGCGGAGGTGGCTGGTAACGGCTTTGGCTGAAGCTAACCTGTTCGATCATTTCACCGCCACCTTGCCAAGGCGGCATTTGCTGCAGTAATCGGTGCTTGCCGTAGAGCACTCCGATACCGGTGGGGCCATATAGCTTATGGCCTGAAAAGAGATAGAAATCGCAGTCGAGCGCCTGAACATCGACCTCCATGTGGCTAACCGCTTGCGCGCCATCGATTAAGACCTTGGCACCGATCTGGTGGGCTTGTTGAATCACCTCAGCGATCGGATTAACAGTCCCCAGAGCGTTGGAGACGTGGCAGATCGCAACCAGTTTGGTGCGCGAGTTGAGCAAGTCCTGGTATGCCGTTAAATCGAGATCACCATTGTCGGTGAGCGGTATGACGCGTAGGTGGGCGCCACACCGCTGTGCCAATAGCTGCCAGGGAACGATATTGGCGTGGTGTTCCATCGTGCTGATAAGAATCTCGTCGCCGGGGCCGATCGCCAATTGACCATAGCTGTGGGCCACTAGGTTGATCCCTTCGGTGGTGCCGCGGATCCAAATGATCTCATCACACGTGTTGGCGTTGATAAAACGGCGAACCCGTTCACGCGCCGCTTCGAAAGCCTCGGTCGCGTCACGGCTGAGGCTGTGGGCTGCACGGTGGACATTGGCGTTGTGGTGGCGGTAATAGTGGTCGATCGCCTGCAGGACAGCGGTCGGTTTCTGGGTGGTCGCGGCGCTGTCGAAATAGCAGACTGAGGTATTTTCGATTAACGGGAAATCACAGCGTAGCTGTTGTGGATCAAATGGCGGATTGTTATCAGGTGCTCTCATAAGGAGTGACTAACGCTGGATCGGATCGAAGAGTGCTTGGTGGCGGAATGGATTCGATGCCTTGGAACAATAGGGTAACGAATCAGGATGTATCGGCCATCGTTTGCACCGCTTCCTGCGCCCAGGTAATGCTGTGACGGTAAGCGGTTTCGTACAGATTATCGTTGATCTCAAATTCAGACAGTCGTTCCCATTCGCCGCGTTCGTAAGCCAATGCCGCTTCCAGCACCATGCCCATCTTTCCTTCATGGCTACCAATGGCCGCCTTGATTTCGTCGTTGAGGGGGATCTGCTCCAACAGTGAGCCCATTTCCATATCGAGGAGGGCGTTGATGTCGGACATCATACCCACCATAAAATAGTTGCTGGCGTCGGGGTAATCCATCGCTTCGGCCAGCAGTTCGCACATCCGGCCGCGGGCTAACAACGATCGAGATAGCTCGGAGGGTTTGCCTTTGTTGCTGCTAAGAGATATCAGAGTGGCCCATTTACGTACCTGCTCCATACCCAGCAACACAATTGCCTGATTGAGTGACTCCACTTTGCGAACCAGAGAGTAGGCGGCCGAGTTTACAATGCGCAACAGTTTGTAGGTTAATACCGGATCTTTGATGATCATATGTTCAACCGCCGACGCGGTTGTGTTGGGGTTTTGCAGCTCCTGTACCACCTGAATCAATGCCAGCGAGTTGGCAGAAAACTTCTTCCCCTTGACGATCTGTGGCTTGCTGAGAAAGTGACCCTGAAATAGCTTAAAGCCTTGGTCTATACATTCATAAAGGCGTTCAACGGTCTCAATTTTTTCCGCCAGTAGCGTGACGCGATAGGGTGCCAGCTTTTTGATGTGCTGGTCGATCTCCTCTTTGGTCAGCTGTAGGACGTCGATTTTGACGATGTCGACGATCTCTAATAACGGGATATATTGGTCGTCCCAGATGAAATCGTCTAGCGCGACCTTAAACCCATCAGCTTTGAATTTTTTGACCGCGTTGATCACGGCATCATCAACGGCAACATCTTCCAGGACTTCGATCACGATCTGTTTGTTAAGGACTTGGGGGATGCTTTGAGCGACTAGCATTTCTCGGGTAAGATTCAAAAACGCCGGCACTCTTTTGGTGGTGCCCTCATCACTGATGCTGGTGTACGTGTTGAGTAACACTTCGCTGGTGGCTTGCTCGCCATCGAGGAAATCAGCTTCATTGCTGCCATCGCTGCGATAGAGTAGTTCGTAGGCGATGACTTTGAGCTGTCGATCAAAGATCGGCTGCCTTGCCATCAACGTCTGACTGTTGCTTACACCATTACTCATTAATGCTGCTTCTCGCCCCGTATTTTTTGGGCCATTCTAGCCCAATGTGACGAGGAAGCCTATGCGATCACAAGCGGGGTTGATAGTTAAAATTGATAAATGTTTTAGCATCACTGTATCGGGCCGGACAGCCAGCAGTTGCTAGGCTATAATCGCGCACCCTGTTTTTGTTGTCATCGTTGGTTAGTAGCCACATGAACTTACTTTAGGGCGTTATCACGGCTGCTTGCCGTCATGAATTATAATTACCCAGTCAGTTATTGATATTGCTATCAGGAGTTAGGCCGCCAATGACCATTCAATGGTTCCCCGGTCACATGCACAAGGCGCGTAAAGAGATCGCCAAAGTGATCTCGCAGATTGATGTGGTTATCGAGGTGCTTGACGCGCGGTTGCCTCGTTCCAGTGAAAACCCGCTGGTCGGAGAATTACGCGGGAGTAAGCCGGTGATCAAGGTACTCAACAAGAGTGACCTGGCCGATGCGGGTCGCACCCGTAAATGGATCAAGCATCTGACTACCGATACCACGCATGCAATGCCGCTGCGTATGGATCAGAAGCAGGAGCTGCAACAACTGATCACCTTATGCAAGAAGACAGCGCCGGGTCGGGTCAGCGCGGATCGTCCGGTGCGGGTGATGATCATGGGTATCCCTAACGTGGGTAAGTCGACGCTGATTAACGCGCTGATGGGCCGCAAAATTGCCAAAGTTGGCAACGAACCGGCGGTAACCAAAAATCAGCAAAGGTTTGTTACCCATAACGGTTTGGCTGTGTTTGATACACCGGGTATTTTGTGGCCCAAAATTCTGGATGAGGATGCATCTTATCGTCTGGCCGCCAGCGGAGCGATTCGCGATACTGTGGTGGAGTATGAAGATATTGCGCTCTACAGTTTGGGGCTGCTGATTCGGGACTACCCAGAGCAGCTGTTGCAGCGATTCAAACTGGCTGAGCTGCCGGCCTCCGCAGATGACGCTCTCGATGAGATTGGTCGTCGTCGTGGTTGCCTCAAAAGCGGTGGAGTGATTAATCGGCCCAAGGCGGGTGAGATTGTTATCGGCGACTTGCGCTCAGGGCTTATTGGTAGAATCAGCTTTGAAACGGTTGGTGAGTGGACCGAAAAAGATCGGTTAGCGGCGTTGGCTGTTGAGCAATTGCGATTGCAGGCTCTTGAGGAGCGACAGCTCAAGCTTGACGCCAAGCGCCAATACGATGAACAACAGAAAACACGATGGCTCGATGGTACCGATCAACTCGCGGATCCTGGTGATGGTGCGGCAGATATGGGTCCAACGGATGAAGGGGCGATTGAGGATCAATAAAATCCCGAGCGGTCCTGATAACTACCTTTTTTAGCAGTGCGACTGCGGTCGTACTCATACATGATAAATAGTGCCGCACAAGACAGTGGCACAGAGGAGAAGAGATGACACGTCAGAAAAAAACTCGACGCGAAGCGGGAAGAGTCCCGGTTGAAGATATGGTTGAGCTGGAGCGCAAGCCTCGCCACACTAGCCAAGGCAAGCTCAAGCCTAAGCAGCGTAGCGTCTATCAAAATGAGCAGGAACGTTTAAAGGCAACAGCTGGGCAATCTCAGCAGCCTAAGCGAAAGAACCGTCTTAAGAGTGATCCTGCAGCGGTCGCTGATCAGTCGCGCCAATTAATGGATCAGCAGGGTGATTCCCCGGCTGAAGAGGTGAAGGACGATAGCTGATCAGCTTTGTGCGAGTAATTTGCACTGCAATTACTGTATTAAGATGATTGGTCTTAACCTCGAAGAGGCAGATCTAAATGCAGGCTTGCCGCCTGCGATTTAGCGACTAGGCGATCTGTCGAACATTTTGCTCTTGGGATTCGGTACGTTTTGGCACAGTTACAGAACATCATCGTTGATCTACGCGTCGATGCCGATGAATACCTCAAGTATTATCGGGGGCAGGCGCGTTTTGTAACCTGCCGCTCGCGTGATGGTCGTACGATACAATTTCCGGTAAAAATTCTGAGCCCGTTCGTTACTCGTGAGGGGATCAGCGGTTCATTTAATATCCAATTTGATGCCGATGGTAAATTTGTCGATATCCGGCGTCTATAGTCGCCAGATCCGATCACACTTCTTCATTATCCCTTCTTCTGTATCCTTTCTCAAAATTACCTCACTCGTCACTTGGTTTGCCCCGCAGGCTCCAGGCTATCCGGTTGCTGGTGTGGCCACCGGCATTGTTGGGCTATGCTGCCATAGACTTACCGAAACGTTCACAGTGCTCATTGGTACTGTTTAGTGTTCTGGTGCAGGAGGGTATGAGTGTCGATCTATAGTGCCAATAAAACCAGTGCCCGATTGTTGCTTGATTTCGCTTCAGCCCAGTGGGGACCGGAAAGTAACAATTCGACGGTTGAGTCGCAGCGTCGATTCTTGCTGGCGTATGACCTCTACATCAAGGCTCGTAGCTATGCCTTAATCAATAAGTCCGCATTTGTGTTGTCCATATTTGCCGGAATTATGGTGCTGGTATGGCCATCGTTGGGGGTGCTGAGCGAAGGGATTGGCGTGCACTACAGTTTTATCGATGAAGCCATAGTACAAACCACCGTTACCGGACTTGCCGCTCTCACCTTTGCTATATACAGCCATTACAAAAAACGCCAGATGATAACTGAGAATATGATGCGACACGTTGTTTACTCCGAAGAAACGGTAGCCGTGTTGATAGAATCGATACTCAAGGAGATGCAACGGATCGACACCGGTTTCGGCTTCTCTGAAGGGGGGGAGTCTAAGGGCCACTCCGAACATACCGGTCACTGATATCGTGTTAGTTGAATTGGCCGCTTCTGCGGCACAGCGTTAGCGTAAGAAAGTCGTAATAAAGCCGGATTTCCCTACAGATAGTCTCTTTTCGGCTTAGCATCGTATCTTGCATTCCGTATAATGCCCGGCATAACCGGGAGCCCGTCTATGTCATACAGTGTGTTGCAATCTCTGCTTTTTCGTCTTGAACCTGAAACCGCTCACAGTGTCTCGATGCTGGCTATGGATGCGGGTGATATTACCGGTCTGAGTCGATTGATCTGCCCCAGTTTCGAGTCACCGGTTGAGGTCATGGGGTTACAGTTCCCCAATGCTGTCGGGCTGGCGGCAGGATTAGATAAAAATGCTGAGCATATCGATGGTCTGGCTGCGCTGGGTTTTGGTTTTGTCGAAGTGGGTACCGTCACGCCACGGCCACAATCGGGCAATCCCAAACCGCGCTTGTTTCGCATTCCAGAGCATAAAGCGATCATCAATAGAATGGGGTTCAACAATAAAGGCGTTGACTACCTGTTAAAGCAGGTTGATAACAGCCGTTTCGATGGCATTTTGGGTATTAATATCGGTAAGAATTTTGATACCCCGGTTGAGTGCGCCAACGATGATTACCTGCTCTGTTTACGTAAAGTGTACAGCCGTGCCAGCTATATCACGGTCAATGTCTCATCACCCAATACACCGGGTCTACGAACGCTGCAGTTTGGTGAGTCGCTCAATAATCTGCTGGCCGCGTTGAAGCTGGAGCAGGCAAAGCTTGCTGACTTTTATGGCCGTTATGTGCCGATCGCAGTGAAAATTGCACCGGATATGGATCAGCAAGAGACTGAGTTGGTGGGGCAGGCGCTGATCAAATACAACATCGACGGTGTTATCGCAACCAATACGACAGTAGAGCGCACCGGCGTTTCGAGCTCTCCTGTCGCCCAGGAAGCCGGTGGTCTTAGCGGCGCGCCGGTACGTTCGGCTTCCACCACGGTCATTCGCAATCTGGCTAAGGTGTTAGATGGCGCGTTACCCATTATTGGTGTCGGCGGAATATGCGATGGAGCAGGTGCGCGAGAAAAGATTGAAGCAGGTGCTTCGCTGGTACAGTTGTACAGTGGTTTTATCTACCGCGGGCCGGTGCTGATCACTGAGGCGGCAGAGGCGATTGCGGCGCTGAGAAAATAGCGATGAGGATTCGGCCTTGAGGGTATTAGATAGGCCTAGGCTGGCTTGGGGCGGAGGTTGTCGCTGCTGTAGATCACAAAGGGCTCGCAATGGCGAGCCCTTTGTTGTTCCAGATAAGCCAGGTTAATTGGTCAAAACCGGGGTGCAGTGCAAGTTTGAAATGCCTTGGTAGCCATCCCAGAAATCGGAGCGCCCTTGGCGCCAGCCGGTGATCCAGTGGTGTCGGTTGTCACCTGTAGGGGTGGGACATACGTCTTTAGATTTGCCTGCTACGCCAGCTTGATAGCCGCGTGTGAAAGCCCGGGAGGATAGATCTCTTTTTTGTCTCTTCATTCAATAGCCTCGTTCTTTTTGTGTCGGCGGGGCACGAAATTTTGAGTGGTGTTGCCAGAGAGCTAAGTCAGCGGCAGTTGGTACGTTTGTCACTCAAGGATACTGCATCGGCTCCGTACTCGGTCTATTCATGCGTTGAGAACATCGGGCAGCCTGGCTGCCGTCGCATGGTTGGTAGAAAACCAACAGGTAAATATTTATCGGATTATGCGGTGTTTGTCGACCAATAAATTGCTCTATTTTGACGGTGGTGTTAAATAAATGATTACGCAGTTGCACCATACGCCGCTATCTCGGGCGTTAACGGTCAGTGTTTGCTAACACGACCAAACGTGAAAATTTTTAATATCGTGGCTTGGCCTTGTACGATGGTGCTCGGGAGACCCGGTCGCGTGTTTGTGAATCGACGGTGCTATGATCCTTCAACTGGCTTGCTGATCGTCGCTTTCGGCAACTTGAATTTGTACTAATTAGGTAACCTTGTGTCTGAAGAAAATGTATCTCAGGTAATTGAACAAAAACGTTTTTTCGCAACTTGCCCGAAAGGACTAGAGCTGCTACTGAGTGATGAGTTGGCTGCGCTAGGTGCAGAGAAGACCAAATCGACCGTCGCTGGTGTTTACTTCGATGGTGATCTGGAGGTAGCGTATAAAGTCTGTCTGTGGTCGCGCTTGGCGAACCGTATCCTGCTGCCGTTGGCCAGCTTCTCGTCCGAATCGGCCGATGAACTCTACGCTGGTGTACAGCAGGTCAACTGGCTCGAGCACATGCGCTCCGAAGGCAGCTTGTTGGTGCAGTTCACTGGCACCAACCGCGCCATCAATAACACCCATTTTGGTGCACTTAAAGTCAAAGATGCGATTGTCGATCAGGTCCGTGATGCCACCGGTCTGCGACCATCGATCAGCAAAGATCAACCCGACCTGCGGATCAATCTGCATCTGTCCCAAGGTGACGCGCATCTAAGTCTGGACCTGTCGGGAGACAGCCTGCACCGACGGGGTTACCGCAGCGCCGGTGGTGCTGCACCACTGAAAGAGAACCTGGCGGCGGCGATTTTGATCCGCAGCAGCTGGCCGGCGATGGCGGCAGAGCAGAAACCGCTGATCGATCCTATGTGCGGCTCGGGCACGCTGCTGATCGAAGCGGCGTTGATGGCGGCTAATATCGCACCGGGACTGATTCGGCGTCACTTCGGGTTTGAGCGCTGGCTCAAACACGACACTGAGCTTTGGCAGCGCTTGCAGCGCGAGGCCCGACAGCTGCGGTTGCAAGCGCAAGAGCGCACCGACATGCCCGAAATACACGGTTACGACGCCAGCCCCAAAGCGGTGTCGATCGCTAAGCAGAACGCCAAGCTGGCCGGTGTTGATGGCTGGATACGGATCTCGCACCGCGAACTGTCCGAGCTCAAGCCGCTGACCCACAAAAAATTCGATCAGGGCCTGCTGCTGACCAATCCGCCGTACGGCGAGCGGCTCGGTGAAGTCCCGGTCATTAAGTACCTATACCAACACCTGGGTGACGCTCTGAAGCAGCATTTCGAAGGCTGGAAAGCGGCGGTATTCACCGGCAACCCCGATCTGGGCAAGGCGGTGGGGATCCACTCCTGCAAGCAGTACAAATTGTTCAACGGTGCTATCCCAAGCCAGTTGCTGCTGTTCGATGTGGAGTCGAACCAGTTTCTGGCCTCACGCAGCAATCGCGAACCTTCCCAAGGGCGTCCGGCCGAGAACCAGCCGCAGGACATGTTCTCCAACCGCTTGCGCAAGAACATGAAGCAGCTCGACAAGTGGGCGCGTAAGCAGGAGATCAAGTGTTACCGCCTGTACGACGCCGATATGCCCGAATACGCGGTGGCGATCGACCGCTACCACGAATGGCTCCACGTGCAGGAGTACGCGCCGCCGATTTCGATCGATCCGGCCAAAGCCGACGAACGCCTCAAGCTGGTGATGGACGTGCTGCCCGCGGTTACTGGTGTACCGTCTGAGCGTATCGTGCTGAAACAGCGCCGTCGACAGGAAGGTAAGGCGCAGTACCAACGTATGGCGCAGCAGGGTGAGTTCTTCGAGGTCAAAGAGGGCGCAGCACGATTGCTGGTCAACCTGCACGATTACCTCGATACCGGTCTGTTCCTCGACCACCGGCCGATTCGACAGTGGATCCATGACAATAGTCGCGGTAAGCGTTTCCTCAACCTGTTCAGCTACACCTCGGTGGCCACGGTACAGGCTGCGTTGGGTGGCGCAGTCTCGACCACCAGTGTTGATATGTCGGCCACCTACCTGGAGTGGGCGCGTAAGAACTTCGCGTTGAACGGCATGAGCGAAAAGATTAACGAGACGTTGCAGGAAGATTGTGTTAACTGGCTGCGCGATATGTCGCGCAAGCGCGATGTGACGTTCGACTTGATCTTCATGGATCCGCCGAGTTTCTCCAATTCTAAACGGATGCACGATGTGTTCGATGTGCAGCGTGATCATGTGAGCTTGATCGAACAGGCGATGAAGTTGCTGGACCAGGATGGGGTGCTGATCTTTTCCAATAACCTGCGCAAGTTTAAGATGGATCTGGAGGCGTTAAAGCAGTTTACCGTCAAGGATATTACCGGCATGAGTCTGGATAAGGACTTTGAGCGCAACAAGAAGATTCATAACTGTTGGAAGATCACTAAGGCTCGGAGTGCGGATGACTCTTCGCCTTGGGGGAGAAGGTAGACTGCTCTGTGTTTAGTTGTTATGGACAGCGAGTTTGGTCGTTGTCCTGATTTGACGAGTGTTTTCTTGGTTCTGTTCTTTGCCGCGGCAAAGAATGAGCCCGCTCGGTAAGGCGGAATAAAACTAGCAGTTCACGTAATAATCTAGAATAACCGCCGAACTAAAACCCGAACGTCATCCACAAAAAAGGCCGCATAAATGCGGCCTTTTCAATATCACAAAGGTGATTAACCCGGATAGTCGCGCTTGCTTGGACCAGTGTACAACTGACGTGGACGACCGATTTTGTTGGGGCTTGAGTGGAACTCGCTCCAATGAGAGATCCAGCCGATGGTACGAGACAGAGCGAAGATAACGGTAAACATGTTGGTCGGGATGCCGATCGCTTTCAGGATGATGCCTGAGTAGAAATCAACATTCGGGTACAGTTTACGCTCAACGAAGTAGGGATCTTCAAGAGCGATCTTCTCAAGCTCTTTCGCGATCTTCAGCAGCGGATCGTTTTCCAATCCAAGCTCTTTCAGAACTTCATCGCAAGAAACCTTCATTACCTTGGCGCGCGGGTCAAAATTGCGGTATACGCGGTGTCCGAAGCCCATCAGGCGGAATGGATCGTTAGGATCCTTGGCCTTAGCAACAAACTCAGGAATGTTATCGGCGTCACCGATCTCTTCCAGCATGCTTAGTACAGCTTCGTTAGCACCACCGTGTGCAGGTCCCCACAAGGCTGCAATGCCTGATGCGATACATGCGAATGGGTTGGCGCCAGAAGAGCCGGCTAGGCGTACGGTCGAGGTCGAAGCATTCTGCTCGTGATCGGCGTGTAGTACAAAGATCTTGTCCATCGCCTTAGAGACGATCGGGTTCGGAACATACTCTTCACACGGCGTTCCAAACATCATGTAGAGGAAGTTCTCTGCATAGTTCAGATCGTTGCGTGGGAACATGAATGGCTGTCCCAACGAGTATTTGTAGCACATCGCGGCGATCGTCGGGATCTTGGCGATCAAGCGGAAAGCACAGACTTCACGATGATGTGCATCGTTGATATCAAGAGAGTCATGGTAGAAAGCAGACAGCGCGCCGACTACGCCACACATGATCGCCATGGGATGGGCATCGCGTCGGAAGCCGTTGTAGAAGTGGCTTAACTGCTCGTGCAGCATGGTGTGCTTTTTAACGGTATTAACGAACTCTTCTTTCTGCTCTGGGGTAGGCAGTTCGCCGTTCAGTAGCAGGAAACACACTTCCATGTAATCAGATTTTTCAGCCAGCTGTTCGATCGGGTAACCGCCGTGCAGCAGCACGCCTTTTCCGCCATCGATGAATGTAATTGATGAGTCACAAGCGGCTGTGGACATGAATCCAGGATCGTAGGTGAACAGTCCTTTGCTGACCAGGGCGCGTACGTCAACGACGTCGGGGCCTTCTGTACCGTGCATTACCGGCAGTTCAATGGATTCTTCTAGACCGTCGACTTTCAGGTACGCTTTCTTGTCAGTCATGGCGGCTCCTATCATTGGTGTGTTTTTATGGGTTTGACTGCGATAATTCACAAGATGAATCGCAACAATTCACGCAGAAAATGTGACTCGTTTATGCGCCAGTCAGCATTTAAAGAGCCATTACTATAGGGCGATTGTCGTCAAAGTCAATTGCACAAAAAGTCCTATTGCCGCAATGCAGCATGAAGGGGTGGGATTGATATATATGAGGTTGGTGGTAATGATCAAGTTCTCCGTCTGTTGGTATACGCTGGTGTACGGTAAGGGGGTGTTTTTGCCTTTTGTCTAGCACCGCTCCGATTGTTTTACCCGGTCTGGGTCTGTATACTCTCGCGGCGAAGTTGGGAGGAAAATCAGCGTCTTTGCTGGTTAGAATCTTTAATTTGTGTCCAGGCACGTCCTTCTAATCGCCCCGTCAGTGGGCTAACGTGAGTGTGAATTAGAACCGTGAATAAAACGAGACCAGTAAATCTAGATTTACGCACAATTAAGCAACCCCTTCCTGCGATCTCATCGATATTGCACCGCATTACCGGCATCATCCTCTTTGTAGGAGTTGCTTTCATGCTGTACGCCTTTGATCTGTCGTTGGAGTCTGAACAGGGGTTTAACGCCATTGCCGATATGCTCAGTGATAACTTCTTCGTTAAGTTCATCGCCTGGGGTCTGGTATCTGCACTGCTGTATCACTTCTTCGCCGGTATTAAGCATCTGATTATGGATTGCGGTTACTGTGAAGAGTTGGAGAGCGGTACGATGATTGCCAAGGCTACCCTTGCAGCCGGTGTTGTTTCAGTACTGCTTGCAGGAGTATGGATATGGTAACTACTATTACAAGTTTTGGCCGTAGCGGCCTCTACGACTGGATGATTCAGCGCGCTACTGCGGTGGTGCTGCTTGCTTACACGGTATTCATTCTTTTTTATCTGCTAACGAATTCCGGCTTGACCTACGAGCAGTGGAGCGGTCTGTTCAGCCAGACTTGGATGCGGGTGTTTACTTTGATGACTTTGCTGTCGTTGGGTGCTCACGCCTGGATCGGTCTGTGGAGCATCTCTACCGATTACATCAAGCCAACCGGCCCTCGTTTCTTGTTCCAGGTTATTTGTGGAGCAGCGATGTTCACCTATCTGGTGTGGGGCGTTCAGGTACTGTGGGGATTATAAGCAATGTCTAATATTCGTACGCTTAGCTTCGATTCTATCGTTGTTGGCGGCGGCGGTGCAGGCATGCGTGCCGCACTGCAGCTAGCTCAATCAGGTCTGAAAACGGCCTGTATTTCAAAAGTTTTCCCAACCCGTTCGCACACTGTTTCGGCTCAGGGTGGTATCACCTGTGCGATTGCCAGTGCTGATCCGAACGATGACTGGCGTTGGCACATGTACGATACCGTCAAGGGCTCCGATTATATCGGTGACCAGGACGCTATCGAGTACATGTGTAGTGTTGGTCCGCAGGCTGTTTTCGAGCTGGATCACATGGGTATGCCTTTTTCGCGTACCGAAGCGGGCCGCATTTATCAGCGTCCTTTTGGTGGTCAGTCGAAAAACTTTGGTGAGGGCGGTCAAGCTGCTCGTACCTGTGCTGCTGCTGACCGTACCGGTCATGCGTTGCTGCATACACTCTATCAAGCCAACTTAAAGGCGGGTACAACCTTCTTCAACGAATGGTTTGCTACTGATCTGGTTAAAAACACCGATGGTGTGGTTGTTGGTTGTATTGCGATCTGTATCGAAACGGGCGAAACCGTTTACGTACAGGCGCTAGCTACCGTGTTGGCGACGGGTGGTGCGGGCCGTATCTATCAGTCCACGACCAACGCTCTGATCAATACCGGTGATGGTGTTGGTATGGCGCTACGCGCGGGCTTCCCGGTACAGGATATCGAGATGTGGCAGTTCCATCCAACTGGCATTGCCGGCGCGGGTGTGCTGGTTACTGAAGGTTGTCGTGGTGAAGGCGGCTATCTGGTCAACAAGGATGGCGAGCGCTTTATGGAGCGTTATGCGCCTAATGCTAAGGACCTTGCCGGTCGTGACGTGGTTGCGCGTTCGATGGTTCTGGAAATTCTCGACGGACGCGGCTGCGGCCCTGATGGCGATCACGTTTTCTTGAAACTTGATCACCTCGGTGAAGAGGTGCTGCAAAGCCGTCTTCCTGGTATCTGTGAGCTGTCCAAAACTTTTGCTCATGTCGATCCTGTTACTGATCTGGTTCCGGTTGTTCCGACTTGTCACTATATGATGGGCGGTGTACCGACCAATATTGGTGGTCAGGCGCTGACCATTGATACCGACGGCAATGATCATGAGATCCCGGGTCTGTTTGCTTGTGGTGAAGTGGCCTGTGTATCGGTTCACGGTGCTAACCGTCTGGGCGGTAACTCGCTATTGGATCTGGTGGTATTTGGACGTGCGGCAGGTATCTACATTCAGAAGCTGTTGAACGAAGGCTATGCGGCTGAAGATGCGACTGAAGCGGATGTTGAAGCGGCAATGTCGCGGTTAACACGCCTCAATGGTAGTACGGGTGGTGAGAGCGTCGCAGAGGTTCGTGGCGAGCTGCAAAAGACCATGCAGCTGTACTTCGGTGTATTCCGCGACGGTGAAAGCATGCAGAAAGGTCTGGATATGCTGAAGCAGATCCGTGTGCGGGTCGAGAATCTGCATCTGGAAGACAAGTCTTCGGCGTTTAACACTGCTCGTATCGAAGCGCTTGAGCTTGAGAATTTGCTTGAGGTTGCTGAGGCAACTGCGATCGCCGCAGAGGAACGTAAAGAGAGCCGTGGCGCTCACGCCCGTAACGACTTCACCGAGCGTGATGACGTGAACTGGCTGAAGCACTCTGTATTCTTCCCGGGTGAGAAGCGGGTCGGTAAGCGCGATGTTAACTTTGCGCCGAAGACCGTTGAAGCTTTCCCACCCAAGAAGCGCGTTTACTAAGGGAGTTTCATCATGCTAGTCAGTGTATATCGTTACAATCCAGAAGTTGATGATGCCCCTTACATGCAGGATATCCATATCGATATCCCGGGTGGCAAGGACATCATGGTTCTGGATCTACTGCAGCTGCTCAAGGATAAAGATCCAAGCCTGGGTTACCGTCGTTCTTGCCGTGAAGGGGTTTGTGGCTCCGATGGTCTGAATATGAACGGCAAAAATGGTTTGGCTTGTATCACGCCCCTGTCGGCTGTGGTCACCGGTGATAAGCTGGTCTTGCGGCCACTGCCGGGGCTTCCTGTAATCCGCGATCTGGTTGTGGATATGGCGCAGTTCTATAAGCAATATGAAAGGATTAAACCGTTCCTGATCAACGACACACCAGCACCTGCAATCGAGCGTCTTCAGTCACCTGAGGAGCGCGAGAAGCTGGATGGTCTGTACGAGTGTATCTTGTGCGCTTGCTGCTCGACCGCTTGTCCGTCGTTCTGGTGGAATCCGGATAAGTTTATCGGACCATCGGGCTTGTTGCAGGCGTACCGCTTTCTGATCGACAGTCGTGATACGGCGACTCGCGAGCGGCTGGCAGATCTTGACGATCCGTTCAGTGTATTCCGATGCCACGGAATCATGAACTGTGTCAGTGTTTGTCCTAAGGGTCTTAACCCGACTAAGGCGATCGGTAAGATTCGTAATATGCTACTTCAGCAGGCGACTTGATCGGTAGTTTAAGCAGTTGGTCTTTGGTCTGATTAATAGACCTAAAAATGGTGCGGTTATCGCACCATTTTGTTGTCTGAAATTTGTGCGCTGCAGCTAATTTTCTGCACTCGATTAATGCGGAAATGCTTGTTCTGGCGTGCTTTAACAAAGTTTTTAAAGAAAATGCCTCTATAGGTAAAAAGCATTATTCCGGGGGCGTAACAACTGCTGTAGACTTGAGCGCCGACGCCATAGGGAGTACTTAAGTGTTGCTTCTTTATGGTGATGTTTACGGTATTACAGAACCATTATTTAAAGGGGACGTTGTTCTCCGGCGATCTGGCAGAGTCACATACCTAATGTCAGCTCGGTTGGTGAAGAATGAAACGTCAATTCAGACGCACTCCTCATTACAGGGTTGTCGAGAATGCATGAAGGCATAATGGAGTTGATGTGGAGTAGTTCACATCTCTCAGGTGGGAATCTGTCCTACGTCGAAGATCTATACGAGACGTATCTCCGAGACCCCAATGCAGTTACTCAAGAGTGGCGGGATGAGTTTGATAAACTCCCCCGGGTCCAAGACACCGTGACCCAAGATATTCCTCACTCCACCGTGCGCGAGCACTTCCTCTATCTATCTAAAAACCAACGGGCTACCGCTCCGGCTGCTCCTGTTTCGAGTGTTAGTTCAGAACACGAGAAGAAACAGGTCCGGGTGCTGCGGATGATCAACGCATTTCGCGTCCGTGGTCATCAGATGGCTAAAATTGATCCGCTTGATTTGCTGGAGCGTGAAGATGTTCCGGATCTGGACCTGCACTTTCATGAGCTGTCGGCTGCCGATCTGGATACGACCTTTCAGCTGGGTTCATTGTTCTTCGGCCCCGAAGAAGCACCCCTGAAGACGATCTTGGAAGATCTGCAAAAGACTTACTGCAGCACCGTTGGTGTTGAGTACATGTATATCGTTGATACTCAGCAGAAACGTTGGATTCAACAGCGAATTGAGCCCGTACGTTCGCACCCTGAGTTCGCTCCCGAGTATCGCAAACATATCCTTGAACGCCTGACCGCAGCGGAAGGCCTGGAGAAATATCTGGGTTCGAGATTCGCCGGTGCTAAACGTTTCGGTCTGGAAGGTGCCGAAGCGCTGATCCCTTGTATGGATGAACTGATCCAGCGGGCGGGTAAATACGGATCCAAAGAAGTTGTGATCGGCATGGCGCACCGTGGTCGCCTTAATGTTCTGGTTAACACTTTCGGCAAGAACCCGCGTGAATTGTTTGAAGAGTTTGAAGGGAAGCGGACGTTAGAAACCTCCGGTGACGTTAAGTACCACCAGGGATTCTCATCTAACGTCGGCACGGCCGGTGGTGAAGTCCATATCGCGCTGGCATTTAACCCGTCGCATCTGGAGATCGCCTCACCGGTAGTTGAGGGGTCAGTCAGGGCACGTCAAGACCGTCGTAACGACCCGGCGGGTGATCTGGTGCTGCCGATCACTATTCACGGTGACCAGGCGTTTGCCGGTCAGGGTGTGGTGATGGAAACGCTGCAGATGTCGCAGACTCGCGCCTATAAAACGGGCGGTACGATCCATCTGGTGATCAACAACCAGGTTGGCTTTACCACCAACAAACGCGAAGATTCACGCTCGACAGAATACTGTACCGACGTTGCCAAAATGGTCGAAGCACCGATTTTTCACGTCAATGGTGATGATCCGGAAGCGGTCGCGTTTGTAACGCAACTGGCGCTGGATTACCGTAACGAATTTAAGCGCGATGTGGTGATCGACTTGGTCTGCTATCGTCGTCGTGGTCATAACGAGGCCGATGAGCCGTCAGGTACCCAGCCGGTGATGTACCAGGTGATTAAGTCTCAAAAGACTACCCGGACTCTGTACGCTGAACACTTGATTGCAGCCGGGGTTATTACCGAGGCTGAAAGTAAAGCGATGGAGGCGGATTATCGACAGTCTCTTGAAGACGGTCGCCACGTTGCCAAGTCGTTGGTTACTGAGCCGAACGAAGAGCTGTTTGTTGACTGGCGTCCTTATCTTGGCCACGACTGGGATTTGGAATGCGATACGCAAGTTGAGATCGAACACTTTAAAGATCTCGTCAACAAACTGGATGCCATTCCGGAAGGTTTTATCATCCAGCGTCAGGTTAAGAAGATTCTCGAAGACCGTAAGAAAATGGGCTCCGGGGCGATGGCAATCAACTGGGGTTTTGCCGAAACTATGGCTTACGCCACGTTGCTGGCCGAAGGACATCCCATCCGTATTACCGGACAGGATGTGGGTCGTGGTACTTTCTCACACCGTCACGCTGTGCTGCATAACCAGAAAGACGGTGAGACCTACGTACCACTGCAGAACCTGGCCTCCGATCAACCACGGATTAACATCTATGACTCATTCCTTTCGGAAGAGGCTGTGTTGGGGTTTGAGTACGGATATGCAACGACAGCGCCCAATACGCTGGTGATCTGGGAGGCTCAGTTTGGTGATTTTGCCAACGGTGCTCAAGTCGTTATCGATCAATTCATCACGTCCGGTGAGCATAAGTGGGCACGGTTGTGTGGCCTGACTATGCTGCTTCCGCATGGGTATGAAGGTCAAGGGCCAGAGCACAGCTCGGCTCGTTTGGAGCGTTACCTGCAAATGTGTGCTGAGCATAATATTCAGGTGTGTGTCCCTAGCACGCCGGCGCAGGTTTACCACATGTTACGTCGTCAGGCGATCAGACCACTGCGTAAGCCACTGATCGTGATGTCGCCTAAGTCGCTATTGCGTCACAAACAAGCCGTTTCGACCCTTGAAGAATTGACTCAGGGTGCATTCCAGACGGTGATCCCTGAGATCGATGACATAAAGGCCAATAACGTTAAGCGGGTTGTTCTGTGTAGCGGTAAAGTTTATTACGACCTCTACAACAAGCGTGCGGCTGACGGTAATGATGATGTAGCGATTGTTCGCCTGGAACAGCTCTACCCATTCCCTGAAAAAGATCTGCTGGCAGCACTTGATAGCTATAAAAGTGTTAAGTCGGTGGTTTGGTGTCAGGAAGAGCCGTTGAACCAGGGAGCCTGGTACAGCTCGCAGCACCACATGCGCCATGTTCTGCAGCAATTGTTCCCGAAACTTCACCTCGAAGTCTCGGCGCGTCCCGGCTCGGCAGCACCGGCTTCGGGTTACATGTCGCAACATGCAGAAGAGCAAGAAAATCTGGTCAACGATGCCATTAACGGTTAACGATGCGATCAATGGTTAGCAGGCCCGACAGCCTGCTAGTCACTACTAAATAAAGGAAGTGTCATGTCAATCGAAATCAAAGCGCCTACATTCCCAGAATCTGTTGCCGACGGTACTGTCGCCACTTGGCATAAGCAGCCCGGTGAGGCTGTTTCCCGTGATGATCTAATCGTTGATATTGAAACCGATAAGGTTGTTCTCGAAGTGGTTGCGCCAGCCGACGGTTCGTTGGCTGAGATCATTAAGGGTGAGGGCGATACCGTGCTCAGCGATGAGGTGATTGCCATCTTCGTTGCTGGTGATGTACCTGCTGCTGGCGGCGCGGCTCCTGCTGCTGAAGCAGAAACAGGTGATACCGACGCGCAGGCCGGACCTGCAGCGCGCAAATTGCTTGATGAGAATAACCTGAACGCGTCTCAGGTAGTTGGTAGCGGTAAAGGCGGTCGGATCACCAAAGAGGACGTCCAGAACCACTTGAAGAACAAGCCGGCCAACACTGTTGCTCCTGTAGCAGCTGCGCCGATTGTAGAAGCGGTTATTGCTGGTGAGCGTATTGAGAAGCGGGTACCGATGACTCGCTTGCGCTCCACCATCGCTAAGCGTCTTGTTGAGGCGCAGCAGACTGCAGCAATGCTGACGACCTACAACGAAGTTAATATGAAACCGATCATGGAGTTGCGTAAGCAGTACAAGGATTTGTTTGAGAAGACCCATAACGGTACTCGTTTGGGCTTCATGTCGTTCTTCGTAAAAGCGGCTACCGAAGCGTTGAAACGCTTCCCAGCGGTTAATGCTTCGATCGACGGTAACGATATGGTTTATCACCAGTACCAGGATATCGGTGTGGCGGTATCAACTGCTCGCGGACTAATGGTTCCTGTGTTACGTGATACCGATGCGATGAACTTGGCGGGCGTAGAAGCGACGATTGCTGATTTTGGTGCTCGTGGTCGTGACGGCAAGCTAGGGCTTGATGATATGCAGGGTGGAACGTTCACCATCACTAACGGTGGTGTGTTTGGTTCGCTGATGTCAACGCCTATTCTGAATCCGCCGCAGACTGCTATTCTGGGTATGCACAAGATTCAGGAGCGTCCGATGGCGGTCAATGGTGAGGTTGTGATCCTGCCGATGATGTACCTGGCACTGTCCTACGACCACAGAATGATCGATGGTAAGGAAGCCGTGCAGTTCTTGGTCACCATTAAGGACCTGCTCGAAGATCCGACCCGTATGTTGCTGGATGTATAAAAATCAGCGGCTATAAGTAGTTGTTCTACTTTTAATCAGACAAAAAAACAAGAAACTTTTGGTAAGCGTGAGAGGGCCGTAATCCCGGCCCAAACCGTCAAAAGAGCGATAACCCACAAGGTTTGTTGATAGGAAAACTAAACATGTCTCAAAAGTTTGATGTTGTTGTAATCGGTGCTGGCCCTGGCGGTTATGTTGCGGCTATTCGTGCTGCACAGCTGGGTCTTAATACGGCTTGCGTAGAGAAGTGGGTTGATGACAAGGGTGCCACCGTATTAGGCGGAACCTGCCTCAACGTTGGTTGTATCCCTTCCAAGGCGCTGCTTGACAGCACCTACAAATACCACATGGCTCACGAAGAGCTTAAAATACACGGTATTAGTACCGGAACTGTCGGTATCGATGTGCCGAAGATGATCAGCCGCAAAGATCAGATCGTAAAGAACCTGACCGGCGGTATCACCGGACTGTTCAAGGCCAATGGCGTTACGTTGCTGTCGGGTAAAGGCAAAGTTCTGGCTGGTAAGAAAGTTGAAGTGACCGGCAATGACGGCAGCACCGAAGTGGTTGACGCTGAGAATGTGATCATTGCAGCGGGTTCTGTTCCGGTAAATATTCCGCCAGCGCCACTGACCGAAGGTCTGATTCTGGATAACGAAGGTGCTTTGAATATCTCTGAGACGCCTAAGCGTTTGGGCGTTATTGGCGCCGGTGTCATCGGTTTGGAGATGGGTTCAGTCTGGGCACGTCTGGGATCAGAAGTGACCGTGCTGGAAGCGATGGAAGACTTCCTGCCGTTCTGCGACAAGGATCTGGCTAAAGACGCGCTGAAGACCCTGAAGAAGCAGGGTTTGGACATCCGTCTTAATGCTCGTGTTACCGGTACTGAAATCAAAGGTAGTGGTAAGAACAAAGAGGTGTTGGTTAAATTTACCGATGCTAAGGGCGAGCAAGAGATTACGGTCGACAAACTGATCGTAGCGGTTGGCCGTCGTCCCTATACTGAAGCGTTGCTTGATGGCGGTTGTGGTGTTGATCTGGACGAGCGTGGCTTTATCTCGGTTGATAATCAGTGCCGCACCAGTGTGCCGGGCGTTTACGCTATTGGCGATGTGGTTCGTGGCCCGATGCTGGCACACAAAGCCTCGGAAGAGGGCATTATGGTTGCCGATATCATCAACGGCCATAAAGCACAGATGAATTACGACTGCATTCCGGGCATCATCTATACCCATCCTGAACTGGCTTGGGTCGGTAAAACTGAGCAGGAGCTTAAGGCTGAAGGTGTCAAGATTAAGGTCGGCAAGTTCCCATTTGCTGCTTCCGGACGTGCAATGGCGTCACAGGACACCGACGGTTTCGTCAAGCTGATTGCTGATGCGGAGACCGATCGGGTACTGGGCTGTCATATCATCGGTGGTCAGGCGGGTGAGCTGATTGCTCAAGCGGTTATCGCAATGGAGTTCGGCGCCAGTATTGAAGATCTGCAGTTGACTGTATTTGCTCACCCAACCGTCAGTGAAGCGATTCACGAAGCGGCGCTGGCGTGTGATGGTCATGCGATTCATATCGCCAATCGGAAGAAGCGCTAAAGGGTTTCCCTAACGCCTTTTAGGGGATATCCCCTCTAGGTGCTATCTGAGATAATGCGCCCCGGTGTTCCGGGGAGCACTTTTGCCGCGGCCTTTTGGTCGCACAAGTAGAACGTAAACAACGGATCTATACATGAATCTTCACGAGTATCAGGGTAAGCAGCTGTTTGCCCAATACGGTCTGCCGGTTTCGATTGGCGAGGCTGTTGAGACGCCAAAGGACGCTGCAGAAGCCTGTAAGCGTATCGGTGGTGATAAGTGGGTTGTTAAAGCACAGGTTCACGCTGGCGGCCGTGGTAAGGCTGGTGGCGTTAAGCTGGTTGACAGCGCCGACGATGCCAAAGCTTTTGCTGAGAAGTGGTTGGGCGAGCGTCTAGTCACTTATCAAACTGACGCCAATGGTCAGCCGGTTACCAAAATTCTGGTAGAAACCTGTACCGAAATTGCTCAGGAGTTGTACCTGGGCGCGGTTGTTGACCGTGCGTCACGCCGTATCGTGTTCATGGCGTCGACCGAAGGTGGTGTTGAGATCGAGAAGGTGGCCGAAGAGACCCCCGAGAAGATTCTCAAAGCGATCATCGACCCAATGGCAGGCCCGCAGGCTTATCAAGGCCGCGACTTAGCGTTCAAGCTGGGTCTTGAAGGCGTCCAGATCAAGCAGTTTGTACAGATCTTCATGGGTCTGGCGAAATTGTTCAAAGATAAGGACCTGGCGCTGCTGGAGGTTAACCCTCTGGTTATCACCGACGAAGGCAATCTGCACTGCCTCGATGCCAAGATCGTAATCGACTCTAACGCGATCTACCGTCACAAAGACCTGCAGGAGATGCACGATCCTTCGCAGGATGACGAGCGTGAAGCCAATGCTGCCAAGTGGGAGCTCAACTACGTAGCACTCGACGGCACTATCGGCTGCATGGTTAACGGCGCTGGTTTGGCGATGGGCACCATGGACATCGTTGCACTGCACGGCGGCTTCCCGGCCAACTTCCTCGACGTAGGGGGCGGTGCAACTAAAGAGCGCGTTACCGAAGCGTTCAAAATCATCCTGTCCGACAGCGCGGTTAAGGCCGTTCTGGTTAACATCTTCGGTGGTATCGTGCGTTGCGATCTGATCGCCGAAGGTATTATCGCTGCGGTTAAAGAGGTAGGTGTTGAAGTACCTGTCGTTGTGCGCCTTGAAGGCAACAATGCTGAACTGGGTTCTCAGGTATTGTCCGAATCCGGACTCGACATCATCGCCGCAACCAGCCTGACTGACGCGGCTCAGCAAGCGGTAAAAGCTGCGGAGGGTAAATAAGTGAGCGTTTTAATCAATAAAGACACCAAAGTGATCTGTCAGGGTTTCACCGGCGGTCAGGGTACTTTTCACTCCGAGCAAGCGATCGCTTACGGCACCAAGATGGTTGGTGGTGTAACACCCGGTAAAGGCGGTCAAACGCACCTGGGTTTACCTGTGTTCAACACCGTTGCTGAAGCGGTTGAAGTGACAGGTGCTGAAGCTTCTGTGATCTACGTTCCTGCAGCCTTCTGTAAGGATTCGATTCTTGAAGCCGCCAACAGCGGTATCAAACTGATCGTCGCCATCACCGAAGGCATCCCGACTCTGGATATGCTCGAATGTAAGGTTCGTTGTGACGAGCTGGGCGTACGTCTGGTCGGTCCTAACTGCCCGGGTGTTATCACTCCTGGCGAGTGTAAGATCGGCATCATGCCGGGTCACATTCACCTGCCGGGCAAGGTTGGCATCGTATCGCGCTCCGGTACCTTGACCTACGAAGCGGTTAAGCAGACTACCGATGCAGGTTTCGGTCAGTCTACCTGTGTGGGTATCGGTGGTGATCCAATTCCTGGCTCTAACTTCATCGACATCCTTGAGTTGTTCGAGAACGACCCGCAGACCGAAGCGATCGTGATGATCGGTGAGATCGGCGGAACGGCAGAAGAAGAAGCGGCGGCTTATATCAAAGCTAACGTGTCTAAGCCGGTTGTCTCTTACATCGCTGGTGTTACCGCTCCTGCTGGTAAGCGCATGGGTCACGCCGGTGCGATCATCTCTGGTGGTAAGGGTACTGCTGACGAGAAGTTTGCTGCACTCGAAGATGCTGGTGTTAAGACCGTACGGTCATTGGCTCAGATCGGCGATGCACTGAAGGAGATCACCGGCTGGTAAGCTGGCGACTCTTTTAAACTCAAAAAAGCGACCCTAGGGTCGCTTTTTTTGTGTTTGTTTGATTATTGTTCTGAGTTATTAATGATCTGTTCGATAATCCCGGCTTGTTTTAACTGTTTGAGATGGTCGTTAAAGCGATCACGCAGCGTTTTGGCTGCGGGGTGATTTCTTGATATCAGCAAGTGCCCCGGTCGGCTATTGAACGTTTTATCCAGAATGGTTATCTGCTCCGCATTCGTGCCGAGAGCCTTATGGAGCAGTATGCGGCCAACCCTGCCATCCTCAACAATAAAGTGAACACGTTTATGCAGCAGCATTTTAAAGCAACTCTCTATGCTGTCGGTTGTGACAACCTTGATATCGCCAGCTTCGTGCATCTGGCGCAGTTCTTCAAAACCACCGTAGCCCAATGGCAGGCAGTAGGTTAAGCCTTTCAAGTCCGAGGCCTGATTAAATTCCAACGACAGATCCTTGTGGGCAAACACTTTGTTATCAAAATTGATAATCGGATCGCTGATATAAAACTGTTGCTGTCGCTCAGGAGTGATCGCATAGGGGTAGGTGGCGGTCAGGTGGCCGTTATGAACCATCGTTTCACCACGGTTCCAGGGTAGCCATTGAACATGGCTTTGTTGACCCATGCTGCTGAATACTCGCTGTACGATAGCTGTTGTAAAGCCACCATCCACTAGCTTAGCTGAGGTAAAAGGGGGGTACTCGTCAGTGGTCAATTCAATTGTAGACTCTGCAAATGATAGCGAACTGACACAAAGTAGTATGCCAAACAGCTTGGCTCTGTATGACGGGTTTTTACAGTAACTGGCAGGAATGTTGAACCTGATGAGAGTGCCTATTTCAAACGGGTGTTCGTTTTGAAATTGTATAGATACTGCTATTTTAGTCAACAATGGCTGGCTAGATTCAATGCGTGATATGTCAGTCAGTCTCGATAACCGGCAGTGCTGTCACCGCCGGTATCCATAGCTGGGGTTAAAAGCTGGGGAGCAGGTTCAACGGCATATGGCCGTTGTAATAACCGCTTTCGATCAGCACCTTAGCCGCTTCGATATCGGGGGCGAAGTAGCGATCTTTATCGTAGAACGTCACCTCTTGGCGTAACCGCACTTTGGCTTGTTCTAGCGCGTTAGAGCTCTTTAGTGGGGCGCGGAAGTCAACGCCCTGACAAGCGGCGAGCAGTTCCACCGCCAAAATCCCGGCAACATTTTCGGCCATATCACCGAGACGGCGCGCGGCGAAGGTGGCCATCGAGACATGGTCCTCTTGGTTGGCCGAAGTCGGCAAGCTGTCGACCGAGGCAGGGTGCGCCAGTGACTTGTTCTCACTAGCCAGCGCGGCAGCGGTGACTTGGGCGATCATAAAGCCCGAGTTAAGGCCGCCGTTATCGACCAGAAACGGTGGTAGTTGGCTGAGATTGCTGTCGATCAGCAACGCCATGCGCCGTTCAGATATCGAGCCAATCTCTGCTAGCGCCAGTGCCAGGTTGTCGGCCGCCATCGCCACCGGCTCGGCGTGAAAGTTGCCACCGGACAGAATATCGCCAATATCGGTAAACACTAAAGGATTGTCGGACACGGCGTTAGATTCGGTCAGCAGGGTACGGGCGGCGTTGCGGATCTGATCCAGGCAAGCGCCCATTACTTGGGGTTGGCAGCGTAGTGAGTAGGGGTCTTGTACTGACTCGCAGTTACGGTGTGAATCTTCGATCTCGCTGTGATCAAGCAGGGTACGGTAAGCGGCAGCGACGTCTATTTGGCATTGGTGACCACGGGCCTGATGAATACGATCGTCGAACGGGCTGCGGCTACCCAGTGCCGCTTCGACACTCAGGCCACCGCAAACAATACCGGTAGCAAACATATCTTCGGCGGCAAACAGTCCTTGTAGCGCAAAGGCGGTACTCGCCTGAGTGCCATTGAGCAGTGCCAATCCCTCTTTGGGGCCAAGAGTAACCGGTTTCAGGCCTGCAATCTCAAGCGCTTTAGCGCCGCTGATCCGCTCACCTTGATAGGTCGCCTCACCTTCACCTAACAGTACTGTACTCATGTGTGCTAGCGGCGCCAAGTCGCCCGAAGCACCAACCGATCCTTTCTGCGGAATCGCCGGATAAACTTCGGTATTGACCAGTTGGATCAACGCTTCGATCACCGACAAGCGGATGCCTGAGAAACCGCGTGCTAGGCCGTTGATCTTCAATACCATCAGCAAACGTACGGTGGGTTCGTCCATCAGTTTGCCGATACCTGCAGCGTGCGACAATACGATCGAACGCTGCAGTAGTTCCAGTTCGTTGTTCTCAATGCGGGTGTTGGCCAACAACCCAAAACCGGTGTTGATGCCGTAGACCGTACGGCCTTCGTTGATCACGGCGTTGACGGTTTCGACCGCGGCATTGATGTCCTGATGCGCTTCACTTGAAAGTGTCAGCCGAACCGGGTGATTGTTGATCTTGCGTAAGGTAGGCAGGTCGATCTGGCCGGGGTTGAGAGTCAGTTCGAACATCAGTTTTGTTCCTTGTTTTTGTTAGATGGCTCAATCATCGGAAGGTCGAGTTCCTGCTCGGTGGCGCAGTCTATGGCGAGATCGTAACCGGCGTCAGCGTGGCGCATAACGCCGGTGCCGGGATCGTTCCAAAGCACGCGTCCCAGCCGTTTAGCCGCCGCCTCGGTGCCATCGGCGACAATGACCACGCCTGCATGTTGACTGAACCCCATGCCGACACCACCGCCGTGGTGAAGGCTGACCCAGGTGGCGCCACCGGCGGTGTTGAGCAGAGCGTTGAGTAGCGGCCAGTCGGAGACGGCATCGGAGCCGTCGAGCATCGACTCGGTTTCGCGGTTGGGGCTGGCCACCGATCCCGAATCGAGATGATCCCGGCCGATCACGATCGGCGCTTTCAACTCGCCGCTGGCGACCATGTCGTTGAAGGCCAGCGCCAGGCGGGCACGGTCTTTTAAGCCGACCCAGCAGATTCTTGCTGGCAGGCCCTGAAACTGAATTAGTTCGCGCGCCATGTCCAGCCAGTTGTGCAGGTGTGGATTGTTGGGGATCAACTCTTTGACCTTAGCGTCGGTCTTGAAAATATCTTCCGGGTCTCCCGACAACGCAACCCAGCGGAAGGGACCGATCCCTTCGCAGAATAGCGGTCGTACATAAGCGGGAACAAAGCCGGGGAAGTCGAATGCGTTCTGTACACCCTCCTCAAGCGCCATCTGGCGGATGTTGTTGCCGTAATCGAGCGTCGCAGCACCGCGCTGCTGAATCGTCAGCATAGCGCTGACCTGTACCGCCATCGACTGCTTGGCCGCTTTGACCACGCCTGCTTCGTCGCTGATCCGGCGTTCTGCCGCCTGCGCCATAGTCCACCCCTGAGGCAGGTAACCGTTGAGCGGATCGTGGGCGCTGGTCTGATCGGTGCAGACATCGGGCGTGATGTTGCGCTCGACCAAGTTGGTGAAAATGTCGGCAGCGTTGCCCAGAAGGCCGACCGAGATCGCCTCACCGATAGCTTTGGCTTGATCGAGCATAGCCAGCGCTTCGTCTAGGCTGGCTGCTTTGCGGTCGACGTAACCCGAGCGCAGGCGGAAATCGATGCGGCTCTCATCGACCTCGACCGCCAGCATCGAGAAACCGGCCATGGTTGCAGCTAACGGTTGGGCACCGCCCATGCCGCCAAGTCCGCCGGTTAAGATCCAGCGTCCCTTGGCCTCACCCTTAAAATGCTGTTTGGCGATCGCGACGAAGGTTTCGTAGGTGCCCTGGACGATGCCCTGCGAACCGATGTAGACCCAGGAACCGGCGGTCATCTGGCCGTACATCATTAAACCCTGGCGGTCGAGTTCATTAAAATGCTCCCAGTTGGCCCAGTGCGGTACCAGATTGGAGTTGGCGATCAGTACCCGTGGTGAATCGGGATGAGTCTTGAACACGCCGACCGGCTTGCCGGACTGGACCAGCAGAGTTTCGTCGTCTTCGAGTCGTTTCAGCACCTCGATGATCTTGTCATAACAGGCCCAGTTACGAGCGGCCCTGCCAATACCGCCGTAGACCACCAGCGCTTGTGGGTGTTCGGCCACATCAGGGTCGAGGTTGTTCATTAACATCCGTAACGGCGCCTCGGTGAGCCAGCTCTTGGCGCTGAGTTCGCTGCCGTGCGGAGCGCGGATAACGCGGTTGGTGTCCAGACGAGGATTGGATTGCGTGTTGGCTTGTGCAGTCATGGTGTTGTGCTCTTGTCGCGTTTATTCGATGTTGTTTGATTTGGCCTGAGGTACTGGCAGACGCTGGCTGTTAGATCGGTTTGACGATCTGGTGACACAATCTGGCCGCGACTTTAGCGCTGCGCTGATCAACATCCAGGTGAGGATTCAGCTCGGCCAGGTCGGCCAACTTGAGCCGCTCTCCGGCCAGTGTTCGTATTCTTGCGACCAGTGCTTCGAGCATAGCCAGGGGCAGCCCGCGTGCCGCTGGGGCGCTGACGCCGGGCATAGTCGCCGCCGGTAGCACGTCGAGATCGATGGTCAGGTAAAGTGCGGATAGTGGTGCAATGAATCGCTGCAACCAGTCGAAACTGTCGTCGATCTGCCAGTCGTTCAGTTGTTCGTCGAGCCGGTACTGTACACCGAGCTGGTCGGCGCGGCGGAACAGCGCGCTGGTGTTGGCGGTTTCGCTGATACCCAGGCAGCCGTAGCGAAACTCCTGACCTTGTGTCTGGCAGTGCTCGGCGATCTGCAGAAATGGCGTGCCCGAGCTGGGCAGCTCGTCGCGGCGAAGGTCGAAGTGGGCATCGAAATTGAGGATGCCGATCGGGCCTCCGCTGGTTTCGGTTTTATTGTTGGCGTTGCTGGCTAAAAAGTTAGACAGGCCGAGATAGCTGCCGTAGGCGATCTCGTGACCCCCACCCAAAATCAGCGGAAAATGCCCTTGTTGCAGTAGACGTTCGATGTGAACGGCTTGATCAAGCGACAGCTGTGCTAGGTTGTCATCGTCGCAATGGATATTGCCGGCGTCGTACAGCGGTTGTTGTTGATGCCAGGCTTGCGAGGCGAGAGCATTGCGGATCGCATTGGGGCCCAGGCGTGCGCCGGGTCGGCCTTGATTACGCTGTACCCCTTCATCGCAACAGACACCCAGAATGGCGATTCCGGGGCCGTGTTGCTGCTCAATCGGACGCACCGACTGATGCCACCGTAGCGCTGGCTGCTCCTCAAAACGGTCGATCCGGCCTTGCCAGTTGTCGGGGTTCATTGGCTCAAACATCGGTTACCTTCCCTGCAAATATCCGTTGCACTAATCGTTGCGGACCAAACTCGTAAGCCAGCTGCGCCGGGTGCTCGATATCCCACAGCAGCATATCGGCCTGTTGGCCGACTTTGATCATGCCGACCTCATTGCCAAGCCCTAACGCCTGAGCGCCGTTACGGGTGACTGCGGTTAGCGCTTGTTCGGGCGTCAGACCAAACAGGGTGCAGCCCATGTTCATCATCAGTCGTAACGACGCCAGCGGTGAACTACCGGGGTTGAGATCGGTTGCCAGCGCCAGTGGAACACCTGCTTCAAGTAAGGCAGCCACCGGTGGCTTGAGGGTTTCACCGAGAAAATAGAAAGCACCGGGAAGCAGCGTAGCCACAGTACCGGCGCCTTGTAATGCTTTGATACCGTCGCTGTCGAGATGCTCGAGGTGGTCGACCGACCAGGCGTTAAACTCGGCGGCCAGTTTCGAACCGCCGAGGTTGGATAGCTGCTCCATGTGGCCCTTGATGCCCAGACCATGTTCGCGGGCGGCGTAGAACAGGCGGCGACATTGCTCAACATTAAAACCGATCCCTTCGCAGAAGACATCGACCGCCTGCGCCAAGCCTTGCTCGGCTGCCTGCGGAATAATGCTGTTGCAGATCAGGTCGACGTACGCATCGGGGTCATGCTGGTATTCTGGCGGCACGGCGTGCGCCGCTAACAGGGTGGTGCGGACACGGACCGGCAGTAGCTGCTCTAATCGGCGGGCGGCGCGTAGCATTTTTAATTCATCGTCGAGGGTAAGACCGTAACCGGATTTTATCTCGACCGTGGTTACCCCTTCACGGCAGAGTGCCCCGAGACGGGGCAGGGCAGCTTGCACCAGTTCAGTTTCTGACAAGGCGCGGGTTGCGTTGACGGTCGACAGGATACCGCCACCGTTTCGGGCGATCGTCTGGTAACTTTCGCCCTGCAACCGAGCTTCAAACTCGGCGCTGCGTTGTCCACCGAACACCAGGTGGGTGTGGCTGTCGATCAGCCCCGGAGTCAGGACTTGTCCTTTTGCGTCGAACTGCTCGCCGTCATAGTTATCCAGTTCGATAGCGTCGCTATGGCCTATCCAGCGAATACGGCCGTTTTCGACCAACACCGCGTCCTGTTCCAGCATGCCGAAAGGGGCTGCAATGGTCGGATCCTGACTGGCGATACGGGCGTTAAACCAGAGTGATTTATCTATTGTTGTTGTTTTCATAGGCTGAGTATTCAACAAATATCTCCAATTGTATATATATGTATATACAATTAATGCTAATGACAAATCTATGCCATTAGTTTAGTCAGTTGTTACAGATGGGCAGGTGCTTAAGTCGGCAGCGGCTTGCGTTACGTTATGCAGCAGGTTCGGTGGATAGCGCTACTCCGGTCGCTGCAAGCGGGGCATAATAGCCGGCATCGAATGGATTGTATGATTTCAGGGTAGTAGTTATGGCCAAGGTGATACCGCGTTATAAGGCGATCAAAGCGTTTCTGGAGGAAGGTGTCCGCACGCGCCAGTTCCTGCCTGATCAGCAGGTACCGACGGAGATGGCATTAGCTCAACGCTTCGGGGTTAGCCGGATGACTGCCAACAAGGCGATTCAAGAGCTGGTAGCCGAAGGCGTGCTGGTACGGCATCAGGGGTTGGGGACATTCGTGGCAGAAGTTTGTGCGCAATCATCGTTGTTAGAAATTCGCAACATAGCCGACGAGATCGGCGACCGTCATCATGTTCATAGCAGCGAATTGCACCGATTAGAGGCGGTTGAGGTTGATGCCGCCATCGGCCTGCGGTTGGGTATCAAAGCGGGGATGGCGGCGTTTCATTCGCTAATCGTCCACCGTGAAAACGGCGTGCCGATCCAGCTTGAAGATCGCTATGTGAACGCAGCTATCGGCCCCGATTATTTGGAACAGGACTTTAGCCTGCAGACTCCCAGCCAGTACCTGAGTGAACGCTTCCCGCTGTCGGAGGTGGAGCATATCATCGAAGCGATAGCCTCCGATGCTCAGGTCCAGCGGTTTCTCGAGATAGATGCCAATGAGCCTTGTTTGCAGGTCAATCGGCGAACCTGGTCCAAGGGGCGGTTGATCAGCTGTGCCCGGCTTATCCACCCGGGTAGCCGCTACCAGCTCAGCTCGCGCTCGGGTGGTTGAGCAGGCTTGATCATGGCGCTTTGGCCTAGAGTAGCCTATGACTTTTCTTGATTACCCATGAAACTCAGCTCTCTTCGTGCCTATACTGATAAGTATCAGGAAT
>JBALVL010000024.1:0-74202 GCA_036961355.1 Motiliproteus sp. | reverse complement strand
ATGGCGGATTTCATGATGGCAGAGAGTTTTCAACATTTAGCACGAACATAGCCCTTCCAAAGAATGGAATATTGACGATCTCCAGCCCTATTCAGCGAATGATTTATCGAACAATAGAGAAGAAGTACAAATTGAACTTGACTCTCTTGCATGGCTTGGTAAATTCAAAGAATGTAAAGATTTCGATCTAGGTTTTTTAAAAGAAAATGAAAAAGAAATACCTGGTTCTGTTGCTATCGATACAGTCTGTGAGTTTGAGAAAGGAAATAAGCAAGTTATTCTTTGTCTTATACAAAAAGAAAATACTTATAAGTACCGTCTTTTTGAAATCAATAATATATAACGGGCAATAAAGGGGACGGATCTATTTAATTCTCAAACACCAACCTCTTACGGTGGAGCGGCATCGGTTCCGTTCCTTGCGGCTTCTTCCATAATCCTGAATTATCGCGTTTGATCTGAGCTTTATTTCGCCCCACGGGGCGACCCAAGGATATGCTCCGCCATATCCTCTGGACTCCTAGGCGGTCCCTGCTGCTGCGCGTTTCATTGACGGGTGGGCTCGACGGACTTTCCCCACAAGAACAGTTCGCTACGCGCCTGTAGGAGCCCAGTCCTCTGGGCGATCTTTTGGTCTTTTGGTTTCAAGGATGAAACATTGTCGCCAACGAGATACGAGCGGGGCAGCTAGCAACGGTCAAAGATGACAGCCTCTGTCCTACGGTATCGGTGCTGTAAGGCGGTAAAGATCGCCGAGGGGACTCGGCTCCTACACAGACCCCAGTGCAGGCGAGGCTGTGTGGTGACTTTAGCTGAGCACCGCCCTTTCGACGCCGACGAGCATTACCGCTTGGCGATGGAGTAAAACAGCGGTTGTTTGAGGGGGCGAAGCCGCCGAGTTTCCGATGTGGCCATCGATAAGGGGTAAGCGCAGTGAACCGACGCAGTCGGCAAGTCGTGGGGAAAGCACCTTTTGGTTCGTTTTGGGTGCTTCCAAAATGATCCCGCCCGGCGGGGCGGAATAAAGCCATCGAGCCACATCGATAAATCAGAATAAAGGGGACGGATTTATTTAATTATTCAAAATAAATATGCCCAAATTTTTTCATCCGCTTAGAATATAAAACCGGGTTGTTTAAAAATGCGAATTCCATGTTGATGACAAATAACATATGCCGATGATATTAATTCCAATAGGGAGTTTTTATTCGTCAGTTAATAGCGGTAAAACGTACCCGTTCATATTTAATTTGGCAAGATTAGTAGTAAAATAGCAGCCCTAATTTCTAAAACTAAGTGGTTACCATGACAGTTGATCTAAATAGCCGTTACGGCTTAAATCCTGCGCATAGCGAAGTGGTAGAGGCCTGCAAAATTGTTGAGCCGTGCGATACGTTAGATATGGGTTGTTCGAATGGCCGTAATGCTTTGCACCTCGGTCAACTCGGATTTAACGTTACCGCAATCGATACCAATTCCGGTGCCATTGATATGCTGCAGAGCATTATTGTTGAGCAAGGGATGGATAATGTTAAGGCCCGCGTGTACGACATTAACAATGCGAGTCTGGGTGAGGACTATGGTTTTATCTCCTGTACCGTCACCTTAATGTTTGTCGATCCAGCCCGTGTTGATGCGGTTATTGCCGATATGCATACGCGTACTCTGGCCGGCGGGTATAACCTGATTGTTTGCGCCATGAGCACTGAAGAAAATCCGTGCCCAGCTCCTTTCCCTTTTACTCTAAAAGCGGGGCAGTTGCGTGAGGCTTATGAGGGCTGGGAACTGATTAAGTACAATGAAGATGTCGGTACGATGCACAATGGCGCGAAATTGCAGTTTGCGACCCTGTTGGCACGCAAACCTATCTAAAATCACAGGATAATAGTGGTTTTGGTTCGTTTTGTAGAAATATGGGAACTGGAAATAAAGGGGACAGATTTAATTAAACACTAACCCCCTTTCGACGCAGACGAGCACTGGGTCTGGAGAGGGATCAGTGCTGGGGTTGTTTGAGGTGACGGAGTCGCCGAGTTTCCCCAGCGCCCATCTTCAGACACAGCGCGCAGTGTACCGACATAGTCGGCAAGACGAGGGGAGGCCTTTTCTTGGTTCCGTTCTTGGTGGCTTCTGACAAAGAATGAACCCGCCCGGCAAGGCGGAATAAGGCCATCACCGATCATCAATAATGAACCGAGCAGTCACCTATCAGAGCAAACAGAAGGAATCGTGTGCGACTCCGCCCCAATCCTGTAGGCATAGGGCGGGGTGAGAGGCGGCTGATCAGCCGTTGCAGACTTTTTCGATGCGCTCGTCTGCGTCGCTACTGATGCCACGACTTAGATTACGGCTGTCCAGTGGGCTGAGGCGTTCGGACAGACTCACAACGGTGCCGACAATGATCAACGAAGGCGAGCGGAACTCTTCCTCTTTCGAGCGCTGGGCGATGTTATCGAGCCGTGCGGTCAGCAGTCGCTGGTCGGGGTTGGTGGCCTTGTACACCAATGCTACCGGGGTGTCGGCCGGCATGCCGTGGGCTTGCAGTTGGGTGGAGATGATCTCCAGTGCGGTCAGTCCCATGTAGAACACCACGGTTTGATGCGGACGCGCCAGACTTTGCCATTGCAGATCCAGAGTGTCGGATTTCAGATGGCCGGTAACAAAGGTGACCGACTGGGCGTGATCGCGGTGGGTCAGCGGAATGCCACAGTAGGAGGCACTGCCGGACGCGGCGGTGATCCCCGGAATGACCTGGAAACTGACATTTTCCTGCACCAGCTCTTCCAGCTCCTCGCCACCTCGGCCAAAGATAAACGGATCGCCGCCTTTGAGGCGCACCACGCGTTTGTTTTCTCGCGACAGTTTGACCAGTAACCGGTTGATCTCTTCCTGCGGCAGGGTGTGGTTGCCCATGCTCTTACCGACATTGATCTGCTGGGCGTCGCGACGGATCAGGTTGATGATCTGCGGCGAAACCAGGCGGTCGTACACCACCACGTCGGCCTGTTGAATGATCCGCAGCGCTTTGACGGTCAGCAGGTCCGGATCACCGGGTCCTGCACCGACCAAAAAGACCGTGCCCGCAGTAGGCTTGGCCGCGCTGTAGTCGGCGATCGCCTGTTCCATCAGTTGCTTGCCGCAATCGGCGCCGTTACGTAGCTGCTCGGGTAACGGGCCGTCGAGTAGCGCGTCCCAGAAATCTAACCGGTCGGTGGTTGAGGGGATCAGTTCTTTTACCCGTTGACGGTAGTCTGCGGTCAGTTGAGCCAGCGGCTCCAGCGCTGATGGCAGTGACTCTTCGATACGGCGACGGACATAGTGAGTCAGTACCGGCGATTGCCCCTGGCTACCAACCGCCACCACCATCGGCGAACGGTCGACCATGGCGGGAAAAAAGAAGCTGCACAGCGAAGGTTGATCGACCACATTAAGCGGAAGTCGCAGTTGCCGTACTTGGCTGGCGATCACGGCGGCCAGCTCCGGGTCGGTATCGGCGACGATCACCAGATCCTGCTGTTGCAATATCAGCGGTGAGAATTCGGTATTGAGGTGGCTTAGGTTGTACTGGTCGATTAAACCGGCCAGCTCGTCGCAAAGCTGTAAGGCGATGACAGTGACTTCAAATTTAGCCTGACACAGCAGGCGAACTTTGGCGGTAGCCTGAGGGCCTCCACCGATAACCAGTGCACGGCATTCTGTTGAGCGTAGAAAAATCGGCAACGTATCCACGGTTAATCCTTTTGTTTATCCCTTTAATTATTCGAGTGCCTCAGCAGCGGTAGAACGTGATTGCGTTTCCAGGCTGATGAGAAAACTTGTGGTGAAGCTTAATCCTTCCGAAGCTGATGGGAATTGTCTTAAGTCAAGGCAGTCTGTCGGCCAACCTTTATTCTTGTTTGACAAGGCTGAAACTCCGAGGAGAGACCCGCAAAGCTAGCTGTGTCGGTCACTGCGGGATGGCAAGTCTTGATAGATAGAACCGATCAAGAATTGATTTAGAACCGATCTAGAACACAAGTTGGAGTATTTAACAGTGACCCGATACCGCAATCTGATAGCACGGCTTGGCAGCCTCAGCTTGCTGCTTTGGGTCGGTACATTGAGCGCCGCAGCGCCGAGTGATGCGCGGCAAGAGTCGTTGAATTACATGCTGAAACACGATTGCGGCTCCTGTCACGGCATGACCCTAAAAGGCGGTCTTGGCCCGTCACTGCTACCGCAAGTTCTGCATGATAAAGGCCATACGGTCGACAGTGTCAGTCTGATCATCCATCGCGGCGTTCCCGAAAAAGCGATGCCGCCCTGGGGACCATTGCTCGACGATGATGAGATCCGCTGGCTGGCTCAGCGATTGCTCGACATGGAAGCGTCCGAATAGGGCGCTCAGAGTAAGTAAGAAAAGTGATAAACCGATTCAGAGCCATTGTATCCACTCAGAATTAACCGCACCCGAAGACAGGCAAACCTCATGCAAAGACGTTACTTCCTCTCCTTGATGCTGGCCACCTCGGCACTGTTCGGCCTACAGGGCTGCAGCGCTCTGTCTGGCGACGTAAATACCGAACACTGGATGCCAACGGGTGACCTGGGCATCGTGATCGAACGGGCCGACGGCCGGGTTGCACTGGTTAATACCAGCGAGCGTAAGAAATTGGCCGAGATCGACGGTCTGGGCGACCTGTCTCATGCCTCGGCGGTTTATAGCCGTGATCAGCGCTACGCCTACATTTTTGGCCGCGACGGCGGCCTGACCAAGGTCGATTTGATCGGTCGTCGCATCGCTAATCGGGTGATGCAGTCGGGTAACAGTATCGGCGGTGCAATCTCACAAGACGGCAAGCTGGTGGCGGTGTCCAATTATGAGCCGGGCGGGGTGCGTATCTTTGATAGCGTGACACTGGAGATGGTGCTCGACCTGCCCGCCATTGACAGCAACGGCAACCCCTCTAAAACGGTTGGTCTGGTCGATGCGCCGGGCAATCGCTTCGTCTTCAGCCTGTTTGATGGTGGCGAGATCTGGGTGGTCGACTTCAGCGCCGCCAAGATGATCGACGGCCAGCCGGCGGTGACCAAATACCCAGGAATCGGCAAGAAACCTTACGACGCGCTGATTACCCCCGATGGTCGTTATTACATCGCCGGTCTGTTCGGTGAAGACGGACTGGCGCTGCTGGATCTGTGGCACCCGGAGAAAGGGGTGCAACGCATTCTGTCCGGCTACGGTCGCGGCGAGAAGCGGATGCCGGTCTACAAGATGCCGCATCTGGAAGGCTGGGCCATCGCCGGCAACAAAGCCTTCATCCCGGCAGTAGGCCGTCACGAAGTGCTGGTGGTGGATATCAATACCTGGCAGGAGGTCGACCGGATTGCAGTACACAGCCAGCCGGTATTTGTGATGTCGAGCCCCGACAGCCGCCAGATCTGGGTCAACTTTGCTTTCCCCGAGAATCGCCATCTGCAGGTGTTCAACTCCGAAACACACCAGAAGCTGATCCACATGGAGCCGGGTGAAGGGGTGTTGCATATGGAATTCACCCCACGCGGTGAGGAGGTCTGGGTATCGGTGCGCAATGAAAACGAAGTGCAGATCTTCGATACCGCAACCTTTGAGAAGAAGGCCAGCATCTCGGTGGACAGCCCCAGCGGCATCTTCTTTACGTCGCGCGCCCACCGTATCGGGCTTTAGGTTGTAGAAACGAGTTATCGAGACGGCTTAGCAGAACAGCAGCGCAGCAGCATAGGCAGGAAACAAGATGATGACACTGACAGATCAGGAACGGCAGTTGTTGAACAGCTACCAACGCGGTTTACCGGTCGACGCCCGTCCCTATGCGGTGATGGCCGAGAGCTGCGGTATGACCGAACAGCAGGTGATCGAGCGGCTGCAATCGTGGCAGGACAGTGGTGTTGTTAGCCGTATCGGTGCGGTGGTTAACCATCAGAAAGTCGGTTCCAGCACGCTGGCGGCACTGGCGGTTCCCGAGCAGGATATCGACCGGGTCGCCGAGCAGGTCAGCGCGTTTGCTGAGGTCAATCATAACTACCAGCGCGAACACGTTTATAACCTCTGGTTTGTGCTGGCCGCGCCGACCAAAGCCCGGGTTGATGCGGTGCTGGAACAGATTAAAACGGAGACCGGTTTGCCACTGCTGAATCTACCGATGCTCAAATCGCACCATCTGGATCTGGGGTTTGCCTTATGAACAGTCACGCATCAGCGATCAACGACGCGATGGAACTGACAGCGGCCGAGCCGTTGCTGCAACTGTTGCAGGAAGGTTTGCCGATTGTCGAGCGGCCGTACGCGCAACTGGCTGAACAGCTGGGTTGGAGCGAGCAGCAGGTGCTGGACACCATGGCCTGGTTGGCGGATTCGGATATCGTCCGCCGGATGGGCATCATCGTAAAACACCGGACGCTGGGGTTTAAAGCCAACGCCATGGTGGTGTGGGATGTGCCTGACGATCAGGTCGATGCGGTGGCCGAATTGATGGCGGCCGAGCCTGCGGTGACGCTCTGTTATCAACGTCCGCGTCGGTTACCCGAGTGGCGCTACAATCTGTTTTGTATGATTCACGGTTATGAGCGCGATGCAGTACTGGCGCGGCTGAGCGAACTGACCGATAAACTGGGTCTTAACGACATTAGCCATCAGCCGCTGTTCAGCACCCGTTGTTTTAAACAGTGCGGCGGTCGTTACCTCGATAAAGCCCCGACCGGAGGTGTAAAAGATGTCTGAATCGAAGTCGTTAGCCGATAACCAAGCGGCGCCTCAGTCGACCTCTCAATCGATACCACAGTCGATTCCACAACCTATTCCACAACAAAGCATCCAGTTGGACGCGATCGACCGGTTGCTGATCAACGAATATCAGAGCGGGTTTCCGCTCTGTTCCGACCCTTATGACGTGGTCGGCGAACGGGTCGGTGTAAGCGCCGAGCAAGCGTTGGCAAGGATCACAGCGATGCTCGAAGACGGCACGCTGAGCCGTTTCGGACCGCTGTTCAACATCGAACACATGGGTGGTGAGTTCACCCTGACCGCGATGGAGGTCCCGGTTGAGCGCTTCGAAGAGGTCAACGAGATCGTCAACGCTTATAGCGAAGTGGCGCACAATTACGAACGTGATCACCAGCTCAATATGTGGTTTGTGCTGGCGTGTGAAAGTGCCGATCAGACGCAATCGATGTTAGATCAGTTGCATCAGGCAACAGGCATCCGCCCGTACCCGTTTCCTAAATTGCAGGAGTTTTTCATCGGCTTGAGGTTTGACGCATGACTCGCCCTAATACAACCGCCGACCTCGCCAGCAATCGGTCTTCCAAAAATGAGCCTGCCGGTAATGAGTCGGCGCTCGATACGATCGATCGCCAGCTGATCGAAGCGACTCAGCAGGGCTTGCCGCTGGATCTGCACCCTTACCAGCGGATCGCTGAAGAACTATGGCTGGAAGAGTCCGAGGTGATCGAGCGGCTACAGCAGATGATGGATCGCGGCCTGATCCGCCGCATCGGACTGGTGCCCAACCACTACCGTCTTGGTTACAAGCACAATGCTATGACGGTGTGGGATGTGCCCGACGAGCAGGTCACCCAGTTGGGTAAGCAGGTCGGGGCAATGGATTTTGTCAGCCACAGTTATGAACGTCCACGACACCTGCCGCTATGGCGTTACAACCTGTTTGCCATGGTCCACGGCCGCAGTGAGGCGGAAGTGGAGCAGAAGGTGGCGCAGCTGCGTGAACTGTTAAAAGAACACCTGCGCGACGGTATACGGCTTGATAGTAAACGAATTTTGAAAAAGACCGGCATGCGGATTAAGCGCTCGGTATAACGCCCTGCTTATATTCGCGGTACAAAAGCCCAATTCGGCACGGCGAATCGAATTATTTGGAGAGATAGCGATGTTCAGATTAACAAATTATGTACGTGAATTGGTCGAGCCCGGAAGTCAGCGTAAGCCGGGAACCCCACCGGGGCCTGTGGTGATCTGGAACCTGATCCGCCGCTGTAACCTGCTGTGTAAACACTGCTATTCGATCTCCGCCGATACTGATTTTAAAGGCGAGTTGAATACCGAGGAGGCACTTACCGTCCTCGACGACCTGAAAAGCTTTAAAGTCCCAGCGCTGATTCTGTCCGGCGGTGAGCCGCTTATGCGTCCCGACATCTATCAGCTCGGTAGCCGCGCCAAAGAGCTGGGGATCTACACCGGCCTGTCGACCAACGGCACCTTGATCGACGAGGAAGTGGTCGAGAAGCTCAAAGAGGTCGGCTTCGATTATGTCGGTATCAGCCTCGACGGTCTGGAAGAGACCCACGACGAGTTCCGCCAGATGAAGGGGGCGTTTGCCGCCTCGTTCAAAGCGGTTGAGCTGTGCCGTGCCGCTGGGATCAAGGTTGGCCTGCGCTTTACCCTGACCGAAGATAACGCCCACGAACTGCCCGAGTTGCTGAAGATCAGCAAAGATTACAACATCGAGAAGTTCTACCTGTCGCACCTCAACTACGCCGGACGGGGTAACAAAAACCGCGCCGACGACGCCTTCCACATCACCACCCGCAAGGCGCTCGATCTGCTGATGGAAGAAGCGCTCAAGGATGTCCGTGAAGGCCACGACCGTGAGTTTGTCACCGGCAACAACGATGCCGACGGTGTTTACCTGTACCGCTGGACGCTGGAGAAGTTTCCCGAGCAGGCTGCGGCGATCCGTGAGCACCTCGAAGCCTGGGGTGGTAACGCCTCCGGCAGACATATCGCCAACATCGACAACCTCGGCACCGTGCATCCTGATACTTTTTGGTGGAACTACGACTTGGGCAACGTGCGCGATAAACCGTTCTCTGAAATTTGGTCGAAAACCGATGATCCGCTGATGGCCGGCTTCCGCCAGAAGCCGCGTCCGGTCCATGGCCGTTGCGGCGATTGCCAGTACCTCAAGATCTGCGGCGGTAACACCCGCGTGCGGGCTTACCAGTTGACCGGCGATGCCTGGGCTGAAGATCCGGCCTGTTACCTGACCGACGAAGAGATCGGCGTTGAGAGTGACGTGCAACGGTTGGTGATGACCCCTTATGTCCATCCGTCGGTGGTTAAGAAGCAGGAAGCGTTAGCTAAACAAGCAGCCAACGCCGAGGCGGAGGGAAAGTAGTGATCAACCAGGGTAAACAGGCTGCCGGCAAGGCGACCGTGGCTGGCAAGGCTCGTTCGGAAGCGCTCTCGGAAGCACTAGCACCGCTGTTGGTATCGGTCGGTCTGGTCGGCCTGTTCTGTCTGGTCGGAGCCACAGCGGTAAACGCGGCGGCCGGCGTGGCGTTTGAGCAAACCGACGCCGCTTTTCAGAAGACCGACGCTAACTACCAAACGCACTGCGCCGACTGCCACGGTGCCGAGCGGCTCGGTGCGATGGGACCTGCGCTGTTGCCGCAGAACCTCAAACGTTTGCGCCAGCCTAAAGCGGCAAAAGTGATTGCCAACGGTCGGGTGGCAACCCAGATGCCGTCGTTCGGCGATAAGCTCGATAGCCAACAGATTGAGCAGCTAGTCGACTATATCTACCGCCCGCTGGCGACAATGCCGGTATGGGGTATGGATGAGATGCTGGCCAGCCAGATCATCAACCACCCTTACGGCAGCCTGCCCGATACGCCATCGTTTGAAGCCGACATGCAGAACCTGTTCATGGTGGTCGAGCTGGCCGATCATCACGTCACGGTGCTTGACGGCGACAAGTTTGAACCGATCCACCGCTTCCCGAGTCGTTTCGCGCTGCACGGCGGTCCCAAGTACTCGCCCGATGGCCGTTACGTCTTCTTCGCCTCGCGCGATGGCTGGATCAGCAAATTCGACGTCTACAACCTCAAGGTGGTGGCCGAGATCCGCGCCGGTATCAACACTCGTAACCTGGCGGTTTCCGGTGACGGTCGTTATGTGATGGTGGCCAACTACCTGCCGCATAGCCTGGTGGTACTCGACACCAAGAACCTGAAGCCGCTGAAAATCATCAAAACCGAGATAAAAGATCCTGAAGATCCCAGTAAGATGATCAGCTCGCGCGTCAGTGCGGTCTATGCCGCGCCACCGCGTAATAGCTTTATCGCCGGTCTCAAGGACACCAAAGAGGTGTGGGAGATCAGCTACGACGACAATCCGGGCAACGACTACGCCGGTTGGGTTCATGATTACGAGGACAACGCCAGCGATGCCCGCAAGCTCGAATCGTTCCCGATTCGTCGCACCAAGTCGCGTGCGCACCTCGATGACTTCTTCTTCGATCAGAGCTATTCGTTGTTGCTGGGCACCTCGCGCGAAGGCGAAGGGTTGGTGCTATCGCTGGATTCGCGTCGCGAAGTCAGTTCGCTCGAAATCGAAGGGATGCCGCACCTGAGCTCGGGTATTACTTGGGAGTATGAGGGCCGTACCGTGATGGCCAGCCCCAACATCAAGAAGGGCGCGGTCAGCATCATCGATATGGACAGCTGGAAAACCATCAAAGAGATCAAGACCGAAGGCCCTGGCTTCTTTATGCGCAGCCACGAGAACTCGCCCTACGCCTGGGTCGATGTGTTCTTCGGTCCCAACAAGGACAAGGTCCATGTGATCGATAAATCGACGCTGGAGATCGTCAAGACGCTGCGTCCGGTGCCGGGTAAGACCGCCGCCCACGTCGAATTCACCAAAGACGGCCGCTACGCGCTGCTGAGTATCTGGGATAACGACGGCGCGCTGATCGTCTACGATGCCAACACGTTGGAGGAGGTCAAGCGGCTACCGATGAAGAAACCCTCGGGCAAGTACAACGTCCACAACAAGACCAAGTACTCGGCCGGCACCAGCCACTGATCGGTGGCTGGTAGTTTAAAGCCTGCTGAGTCTTGGGCGTTGAATTCGTAGACGAGTCCTTTAACAACCCACAGCGCGTGCGAAGAGGTTGATGGCTTACAAGTGACCTAAACTGTCATTAGCGTCGTCTTACCATTTGTTCAGTTAATTGCGACGCTATCCCGCCTTCGACATTAAGCCAGCCGATAGGCTTTTTCTAACTAAGGAGAACGTTAATGAGTGACAAAACACTGTATGACCGACTAGGTGGTTACGATGGCATTACCGGTTTCGTAAACAACCTATTACCTCGCTTGCAGGCGGACTCACAATTGGGCCGTTTCTGGCAAAACCGGGGTGAAGATGGCATTGCGAGAGAGAAGAAATTGCTGATTGATTATCTGTGCTCAAATGCAGGGGGAAATGTTTATTACACCGGTCGGGATATGAAATTGTCCCATAAAGGTATGGGAATCAGTGAAAGTGATTGGTCGGTATTTCTGGGTCATGCAGGGGATACGATGGTGGCTTTAAGTGTTCCCAAACAAGAGTGCGACGATGTGGTTGCCTTTGTTCTAAGCCTTAAAGATGATTTAGTTGAAGCCTAACAATCGTTTGTGACGTAGAAACGCTGGAACAGGCTGGCTTTGTCCGCCATGACTAACCCCGAACACTCAAGAGGTCCGTGATGCGGATACCCCAGTTTCAAGCGCGCCGCGCCATTCAAACCTGGCTACTGACTCTGTTGGTTGGCACCACGCCACTGATAGCGGCAGAGACGGCCCCGCCCGCAGTGGCTGCTGAGCCAGCGGTAACCACCGTTAAGTCCGAGCCGCGGGTGATCAGCGTTGATCTGCAATTGAGTCCCGAGTTGCAACAATACCAGCACCAGAGCTGGACGCTGTACCTGTATGCCAAGCCGCTCGACTCTAGAGTGCCGGTGGCGTCGAAAAAGATAACTCTGGATCAGCTGCCGCAGCGGCTTGAGCTGACCGAGCAGGATTTCTTGTTACCTCATTTGACGTTGGCGGGGCCGGATCAGGTTGTTGTGGCGGTTAAGGTTAGTCGTATTAACAGTCCGCATGAGACGTTAGCGGGGGATCTTGTTGGTAAGTCTCCGGTTGTTGATTTTACCGGGGGTAATCAACAGGAGTTGACGTTGTTGATTGATGAGGAGGTTCAGTAGGAGCTAGCCTGCTGGCGATCTTTCGCTGCGTGGTATGGGTTGTTTAGCCCGTTACAGTGTCGATTGAAGGTTTTTTCCGCCCCTGCCGGGCGGGTGCATTTTTGAAGCATCAAAAACGAACCAAAAAATGCTTTTCCGCGACTTGCCGAATGTCGCGAGGCCAAGAACGGCCTTGCTTCCGTTTCTACTTTTGTTTGATTACGGCGTAGCAAAGAAATGAAGTCGCCCGGCAAGGCGAAAGAAGGCTAAACCCCACGCACAATAATCCAGAACAAAACCGGGCTATCAGTACCTGTCTCTCTGTGATTGCGATCTATCAGGCCACTCCAGTTCTAGCTACGATTAGCGCTCTGATTAATCGATAAGTTCCGGGTATTTCTTTAGATACAAACGCCTAAGGGCGATGAAGTGCTGTTCACCTTCATCTTTACTCCACTTGATGACGGCCTTGCCAAGGGCCGTGGCTTTTTCTTCGGGAATCACACGTATTCTTTTGCCGGTATTCATAGCCATCAGCTGTACTTCACAGGCGCGATCAAGAAAATACAGATCATCAAACGCATCCCATAATGACGGCCGTGCGACGATTACGCCGTGATTGGCACACATCAGCACATCACTGGTTTTCATACTATCGACGATCGCATCGCCGATCTCCGGATTACCCGGATCACCATAGGTATCAAGGTGCGCAATTCTGCCGGAGAACCGCAAGGCGTGCTGGCTAACCATCAGAACGGTTTGATCCTCTAGCAAGGTCAATGCCGTAATATTGGGTTGGTGTGAGTGTAGAATTGCTCGGGCTTTAGGGATTTTCCGATGGATAGCACCATGAATATTCAAGTTGCTTGGCTCAATCCTACCTACGCCCGAACACACGTTGCCGTCGCAATCTACGACGAGGAAATCGGAGCTTTTAACTTCGGACCAGTGCAAGCCGTAAGGAAGCGCTAAAAAACGCTCGCTACTATCGGGCATCATGGCCGTGAGGTGGTTAACGACCCCCTCGTTCCAATTCACCTCGGCCATATAGCGGTGAATTAATGCCAGATCAAAGCGTAACTGGGCTTCTGCAGATAATGTCGTCATGTGTATGCGTATCCTTTATTATTTTTTGGCTACAGTACCGATAAATATGCAGCATTCACAGCTTAATCAGCGGGGTCAGAGTCGCTGGTTTCGGGCAATCAGAATCCAATCAGCGGGGTCAGAGTCGCTGGTTTATCAGGGCAAACTCCAACCCCCCTTTACGACGCAGCCGAGCAGTGTCTTGGGTATTGGAGAAGAGCTGGGACAAATTTGATAAGTCGAATTTGGACAGCCGTAGGCTACCCGTAGGGATAAGCATAGGGATGTGCTGAATCAATGTTTGAGGTGACATAGTCGCCAGCAGCAAAGACTCAAGGCGATGGGTGGGAACCGGCGTAGCCGGCGAGTGCGGTGTTATACGTATTAAGGGATAAATAATTGTCAAAAGTCGTCTTGGAAGGATACATTTTAGTGCCTGATGCTGACCTTCATGCTGTTGAGCAAGAGCTGCCATCGCACATTAAGCTAACCCGCGAGGAAGAGGGTTGTCTTGTCTTCAAGGTTTTACAAGATGAAGAAAATATAAATCGATTTAATGTCTACGAGGAGTTTGCTAGTCAAAACTCATTTGAGTTACATCAACAACGGGTACGTCATTCCAAGTGGGGAGCCATCGCTATCAATGTCGAAAGGCGCTACCGGATCGAGGGTGCCCTTTAACGTGCAAAGCTGGGGCTGGGGCGCGCGACTGGTGGTAAGCTTTGTTCAAGGACCCGTTCGATCCATTTACCACCGCCGCTTTTCTTGCCTGTCTGCTATTACTCCACCGCTATATCAACCTCAACAGGTAACGCTTTGGATACCATCTCGTAAACGGGAGAGTAATTAATCAGATTTCTTAGCGTTTCTTCGTCGGTCGTTGCCTTGGCTTTGATGCCGACCTTAACCTTGCTATAACCACGTCTGACCGCTTCGGAAACACCAAAAAAACCACGGGCATCCATGGTCCCTTCCGCATTGATTGCAAGTGCTTCGATCTTAATACCCTGCACCGACGCATGGGCTACGATGGTGGTGCTTAGGCAGCTAACCAGGGAGTTTAGGTAGTGCTCCACGGCGTTGGGTGCGGTGTTTTCGCCTCCCAGAAAAGCAGGTTGGTCGGCACCGATGGTTAGCGCTTTCGCCCTCTCTGTTCGTTCGTTGTTACCGGCGTAAAAATCCTTTACCGAGGTGCGACTGCGACTACCACCGATCCAGTCGTTGTTTGCTTGGAAGCGAAATTTAGCGAATTCGCTTTGCTGGGACATAGTGGTAGCCAGCTCGATAATGCGACCGGTATTAATGCCGTTTACGATTTGATCAGTTTTTTCTGCTGCATTAGTCATAAGTTTCCCCTGAAGAGGTCAGTTATTAAAATCGATTGTTTAGGTCGATGGGGAAATCTTATGGTTACGCGGGTTTGGTTAATACATCTCCAGATGTAGTAAATGACTACAAAATCTGTAGTAGGCTGTTTTGTGATGGTTAGCGAATCATGAACGGGAGGCGATCATGAGCTACGGACAATTCTGCCCTGTTGCAAAAGTGGCGGAGGTACTCGGTGAGCGATGGATGATGCTTATTTTACGCGAGCTATTTCTTGGCTCTCACCGTTACAGTGAGCTTCAACGTGGACTATCACGAATCTCTCCCTCTCTGTTGACCAAGCGGCTGAAGCAGCTCGAGCAGGCAGGTATTGTCGTGCGCAAGGCTGAGAAACACCGCAAAGGGCATAGTTACTATTTAACGCCGCAGGCAAAGAACTAAAGCCATTGATTGAAAATCTTGCGGTATGGGGGATGCGCTGGGCACGCGGGCAGTTGCTCGATGAAGAGCTCGATGTTGAACTCCTTATGTGGGACATCCAGCGGCGTTTGCAGTTTGATAAGCTTCCCGATGGCGAAACAATATTCTGCTTTATTTTTAACGACATCGAGCGCTACAACACTTGGTGGCTGGTGGTGCGTGATAACAGTGTTGACCTGTGTACAGAAAGCCCCGGTGCCAATGTTGATCTTTATATCCGCAGTTCGATCCGCACCATGATCGAAATCTGGGAGGGGGATTTGACACTCCAATCCGCTCTGCGTGATGAACGAGTGCTGACACAAGGCAATAAGAACCTGTCTAAAACCATGCCTGATTGGCTCGGTATCAACCCTTATTCGGATGTTCGGCCGGGTGATTCCAAGCTAACCGAAGTTGCGGCTTCAGATTAACGTTTTGGAAACATACTGTGGCAGGCGAATCCTGTTGGGCTCCCCTGCATAAATTTCACGTTTGTGTAGTGATTTTCGACCCAATATAGAGACACTTGGGCGCTTATGGGGAGGTAACAGTGTGTACGGGGATGGCCTTAGTCAGTGATAAAGTTTTCGACCTGTTGCAGGAAGTGCTGCCACGCAGGCTCGTTCGGTCCAAGGATGTGATTTCTACTATCTAGCGTAATAAACGTGGCATCGGGGATTTTTGCCGCCATCAGTCGGGATTGTGAGAAGGGTATTTCGGCTTCATCCCGGGCATGCAGCACCAGCGTTGGTACGCGTACCTGTGTGGCCAATTCCAGAACATCGATACGATTAAACATCTGCACAAATCGCAATGCATTGTCAGGTGACGTTGAAACCCGCTGCAGCTCGTCGAAGGCATCCAGCTCCCGGGGTGAGGCGTCTGGTGCAAATAGTGACGCGAAAATTCGTCTGAATGCTGGGTCCGCGCGCCCCCAGCCCAGCGTGACCAGCTCTTCTAACATCCTGGCCTCGTCTTGCTGCGGCGGATCTCGCCGCAAACGTCCCTGGACAAAGCCACCGTACAAAATCAGATGACTCACCTTTTGCGGATATAGCACCGCATAGGCAATAGCTACTGCCGCACCCTGGGATATACCGAGTAAAGCAAACTTGTCGAGCCGAGCAGCATCGACGATGTGTGTCAGGTCGCTGACCCAGGATTCAAATGAAAACTCACCGACGTCCTAATTCGAAAGCCCGCAGCCCCTTTCATCGTAACGAACCAACTTGAAGCGATGACTCAACTGCTGCCACCAATGGGCCCAAACAGGGCTGCTGCAATCGTGCTCTAGGTGGCTTAACCAGTTGGCTGCTTTGACGAGCACCGGTTTATCTCTTCCCGATACGGCATAAGCAATGGCGACCTCGTCGGCGGTATGGCAAAAGCGAACGGTCTGCTGCAGCAAGGCTGGAGTCTCTGCCGGGCCATCGTTGTCGATAAAATTGATGTCTGGGTTATAGCGTCCTTTGGGCAAATGAAACCGGATAGCATCTGCGTTGCCTTCCGTGTCGTAGTACTCGCGGATCTTGGCCCGCAAGCGACCAGCTTCAACACGAACACTGGAATCAGTGGCAGGGTCAAAATCGGCACCTCGGCCTAAGACATCGATGGCTATAGAAAATTGGTTGAGTCTGGAGGCTTCGCCATCGAGTGTGGCCTCGACAATGTAACGCAGAAAACCTGCCAACCTAGTGGCTTGTGCAAAGGTCATGCTGCTCTCGATCTTGTCGAGTTGTTGGTGAACTTTGTCCCGATCAATTGCCATTATTTACCTCAAAACCCTTTGGTCGCATGAACCACCGAAACCAAGGCCACGAGTCTTTGGTGACTAAATCTAGGTCACTAACCCCGGGTGACTAACCGTTACAAACTTATGTTCGCTCAGTTGCCTCCGTAATCTTAGGGCTATCCACGCCACTGTGTGGATCAATTCATAGAATCGACGAGGTAAATTATTATGTTGGGAATCCAAAACAATATCAGCACTGACCGGTATGCGCGTTGCGTTGAGACCTCGAAGCGTATTAGCTGGGACATCGACGATGATGTTATTCGCGGCCGTAGCCTGGACAGTACTCGGAAATTTCTGCCCGACGGACTCTCGGGTGTGACACTGCTTGATTTTCTGTCGCCTGACGACAGCCGGTTATTGAGCCAAATTCAGGGCCGAACCTATGCCAATATGTTTGGCTTGGTTGAGCGCTTCATCAACACCAAGATAGTTGAACTGCGAGAACATCATCGTCCGGCTAACGCGGTTGAATTTGAAGCTCTGGCTCGCTTCAGCGAAGAGGAGATCAAACACCAGAAACTGTTTCGACGTATCGACCAGCTTGCCTCTGAAATCATGCCGTCAGGTTATCGATTTGTTGCCGACCCGGATGAAGTTGCTGCCGCGGTGTTAAGCAAGTCAACCTGGGCGGTGCTGGGATTGACCTGTGTGATCGAGCTTTTTACCCAAGCGCACTATCGTCACAGCATCGACCGCGACGCGGATATCTGCCCGCTCTATAAAGATGTCTTCCTGTTCCACTGGAAAGAGGAATCGCAGCATGCAATTCTCGATGAAATTGAGTGGCGGCAGCATGATACCCGGTTGGCTTTCCCGTCACGTGACGCGGCAGTTACCGACCTGATCGACCTTGTGGTAGCGGTCGACGGCATTCTGCAAGCTCAGGCGGCGAGTGATACCCGATACTTTCTTGCGGTCTGCGGTCAATCCTTTGACGAAGAGAGTCAGGCCGAACTTGCCGAAGTTATGCTCGAAGCCTATCGCTACCAGTACATTCTGTCCGGTGCCAGCCTTCCGCATTTTCAGGGGATACTGGCTGATCTGGTTCTACCGCAACAACTCGAGCGAATCGTCGGTGCGTTGCAGACATTGCAACCGGTCAACCCCTCTCACCACTGGGGTCGAGCCGCCAATAATTGACGTTCTGGGGGGAGGAATCCTTTAACAGCAACGACGGCTCTGGGCATTAAATCGAAGAAGTGGACTATAAGTTCCCCATAATTAAGGGGCCGCGTTCCTTTCTAACGATCGCTAACTATCTGAGTGACTATGTCCGAATTCGAGATTGTCAAAGCACGGAAAAGAGATGCCTCCGCCATATCAAACCTGCTTGTCCAATTGGGCTATGAAACAGCGCCGTCAAAAATTGAGACGTTGCTTTCTAAGCCCTCGGGAGGCGACCCTATTTACTTAGGTATTGTTAACGGAAATATTGTCGCGGTAATGTCTCTGATATTTTTTGATTATTTCCCGTCAGCTGAGAAACTCTGCCGTATTACTTCACTCGTTGTTGATCAAGGTGTTCGCGGAACCGGCATCGGATCAACGCTAATCGACCACGCGAAATCAATCGCACTGGCTGAAAATTGCACGGCGCTTGAGCTAACTACCTCATTTCGTAGAGAGCGGACACAAGCGTACTACGAAAAAATTGGCTTCCAAAAAACGTCATACAAATATGTGCTAAAACTGAAAGGTGGTGTTTAACCGATCAATCAATGTCGCACAGGCTGGATCTCTGCTCTGCGTGCTCTGATCCACCATTGAAACGATAGGTTAATAAAGAAATGAAGTCGCCTGGCAGGGCGAAGGAAAGCGATCCATACACTCAATAATTCAGAATAAAGCTGAACCTTTCAGCACCATCTATTGGGCGCTAATGCCCCCGAAAAACAGCGATTATCGAACATAGGTGTCGACCTAGTGGCCAACAAAAATACAATACAGTTCAATGGATTAAAAGTTATCTTTCTGTATAAATAGTAGTCATCTCTACCGGGCAAAAATAAACACATTTCTATTTAAGGATTGATTCGATTATGAAGTTGATATCGACGACGGCATTGGCAAAAAAGAGCACCATTAGTACGAAGGCGTTGTTCAATATCTTTGTTAAACAAAAACTGATTATTCGAGAGAAAGATAAATGGGCATTAACGGACCTGGGTAAAGAGAAAGGCGGGGTCTATAAATCTTCATCGCAGGCAGGGAAATACATCGCCTGGCCAGAAGATATCGAGATTGAGTCTAGCGAATCGAAAAAAACCGAACCGAACCTTACCGTGGAAATCCCTGCAAAAGCGCGTTTGCTTTCCACCACAGCCATAGCCAAGAAGCATGGTATGGCGAGCAAGGACTTGTTCAGTCAGCTCTTCCAAGAAAAATTTATCACAAGAGATGAAGGCAGTTGGGAGCTGACGCACAAAGGAAAGAAAGCGGGTGGGGCCTACAAAGAAGCGGCGGACTTTAGCTATATCGCCTGGCCTGAATCGCTGCTAAATGAAGACAAAGCTAGCCCGGCCGAACAGGTCGATACGTCAAAGCTGAAGACAAGCAAAATGTTGGCTCAGTATTTTGATATTCAAGAGAAACAGATCACCCATATACTTGCCGAGTTGGGTTGGCAGAAAAGCCGCCTCAAAGGCTGGGCCATCACCGAGCAAGGCAAGGCGATGAAAGGTCATCAAGTGAAAAATACGGATACGGGAACGAGTTGTGTTCTCTGGCCCGAGTCGATTAAAGAGTCCTCTGTTCTGATGGAAACCGTTGATGAATTCAAAGGCATCAAGAAAGACAAAAATATCGTCAAAGAAGACTCCGCGGGTTACGCCGAGTTTCGTGAAAAATTTGTAGCCAAGCACCGTGCCACTGATGGCCACTTCGTCAGATCAAAGGCTGAAATGCTGATCGATAACTGGCTCTATATGGCCGGAATCGTCCACGCTTATGAGCGTAGACTGCCGATCGAAGAAAAGCTCTACAGTGATTTCTGGATACCAGAAGGCAAGGTTTACATCGAGTACTGGGGCAATGAAAATGAGCCAAAGTATCTGGCTCGTAAAAAGAAGAAGCAGGATATCTACAAACAGTACGGTTTTAATCTGATTGAGTTGGACGATAAGCATGTCCAAAACTTGGATGATATTTTGCCGAACTTACTGTTGAAATACGGTGTGCAGGCATATTGAGATCTAGGTCTCCGGGACGCGACTTCTTTGCTTCGGTTTTTCCACCGCGTAACTAAGAAATGAAGCCGCCCGGCGGGGCGAAAGAAGGCTATACGAGCACGCAATAATCCAGAATAATACCCATCAATCTGCACCTGGTCCCATGCTCATCGTTGTGGCCGAATTCAAGGGTTTCAAAGGGGCATGCATATTACGGTTCCAGAATTATTCAAATCAGTCTTCGAGGTTGGTAGTCAATGACAAGCGCAAACAAACCCTTAAAAGAGGTCTTTCTGGCTTTTCAAATTATCCCTCGGGTTGAGACGGGTAATAACTTTGAAGTGGTGGACAAGGCCATTGAAGTGGTTAAGAACTCAAACGTTCCTTATCAGGTTGGCGCTATGGAAACCACCATGAAAGGTGAGCTTGACCACCTTCTGGAGATTGTAAAAGCCGCACAACAAGCTTGCTACGACCACGGCGCGCTTGAGGTCATTACTAACATTAAAATTCACACTAAAACCCCTCAAGCGACGGATACTTTTTGTACCTACGATCGAGGCGTTACCCCGGCAAATCATATGTTCGTTTAAGCCCTTACTCTTGGGTTTGCCGGTTATAAAGGCTAGGTTCACCCATTGGCGAGTTGCCACCCTCGCAGGCTATATAGCCAATTGATCGATACTGGAGAGCCAACAATGCCACGCAACTGCGCTGTAATAGCATGTTTAATCAGCACCATAGCGCTATCAGCGCCAGTCACCACGCTGCAGGCAGCCAGTAACGATGCGGAAGTAGTGTCTGAGGCACCGACAATGGAGGGGCGGGGCGGCCGGGTCTGGGAGTTTGACCCTAACGACCAACCCTATCCTGCCTATATTGCCGATCCCCGGCGTCCGCGAATGAACGTCAGCGCGGGCTGGACCAATACCGATATTCCGGAGACTTCGAGCGGCAGAATTATGCTCGATGCTGGCACACGCTATACCCTGTTCAAAGTCTCAAACCCCGATAGTGTCAACGAATTTGCGATCGATATCGAAGGCGGATTGTTTACCCAGTTTGACCTTGGCAATCAGCTGGATTCGATCGGTTGGGAAGGGGTTTATGGGATTTATGGAGTTTACGAGTGGAATAACACCCTGGATGTGCGGCTTGGCTACCGACATCTATCGGCACACTTGGGGGATGAATATATCGAAACGACCGGGCGCGAGCGGGTCGGCTACACGCGTGATGCACTGGTTGCCGGTTTCGCCTGGCGGCTGGAAAATAATTGGATCACCTACGTCGAGCCGAGCTGGGCCTTTAACATAGGTAATGAGGAGCGTCAGGAGCGTCTTGGTATTGAGGGTGGCGCTCAATACCAAGGCCCCTTCGACCTCTGGGATGGCAACATGGCGTTTTTCGGCGCCACCCATGTTCGTGCGTTTGACGAGAGTGGCTGGAAGCCCGGCATCACTGGGCAGTTGGGGTATTTGATTAAGCGAGAGACCAGCAGTAGCAACCTGAGGCTGGTGTTGGAGGCTTATACCGGCCGGGCTATCTTGAGCGAATTTGCCCTCGATTATGATGAGACCTATGTCACCGCGGGCTTTATCATCGATTTTTATTAATCGAGCTATCGATTATTTATGCTCGCCCTCGGCAACCTTGCGTAATACGAAATCTAGCATGTTGGCCGATAAAAACCGTCTAAGGTAGGCGAACAGATACGTCGGAAACGTCACGTAATAGCGTGCTTTCGGCTTCTTTGCTTCGAGTGCGTGAACCACTCTTTTTAATACCGCGTCTGGGCCGAGTGTGAAGGGATCTTTTTTACTTGAATCAGACGGTGCGGCTAAGCGTTGTTCCACCATTTCATAGGTGGCTTGGTGTGCACTGCCTTGCGTGCGGATGTTTTGTTTAAATTTTGCGTAAGCATTTTTTCTAAAGTCACTGCTAATGGGACCCGGTTCGATCAGTGATACATGGATGCCGCTGCCATAAAGCTCTTGTCTTAAGGTATCGGTGAGGCCTTCGAGTGCGAACTTGCTGGCATTGTATGCACCACGGTATTTCATCGTGATTAGCCCCAGTACCGAACTGTTTTGGATGATACGTCCATACCCTTGACGTCTCATCACCGGGATCAACAAGTTAGTGAGTTCTAACCAGCCAAAAAGGTTGGTTTCAAATTGCTGGCGTAGTACGTCGCGGGATAGATCTTCTACGGCACCTGGCTGGCCGTATGCACCATTGTTAAAGAGTGCATAAAGCTTGTTATCGGTCTCTTTCAATAACCACGCAACGGCGTTATGAATTGACTCGCTGTCGTCAAGGTCAAGCAAGCAGGCTTGCAGCCCTTGTTGTTGCAATCGTGCCACGTCTGAAGGTTGACGGGAAGAAGCAAATACTTGATATCCCTGGGCTTTTAATCCCAGGGCGACCTCTAAGCCGATACCGGTAGAACAACCGGTGATAAGAATGGATTTGTCTAAGTTCACAATAAAAACCGTTAGATTACAAAGCGGTCAACACTAGCATAACGGTACCTACGAAGTGCTGGTGAACGGACATTACTTGTTTGCTATTTATTGCCGTTTCCTGATTATCCCCAATGCTCAGCTAAAGTCATCACACAGCCGCGTCTGCACAGTGGTCGATGTAGGAGCCGAGTCCCCTCGGCGATCTTTACCGACTTACAGCGCCTATGCCTTCAGGACAGATGCCACAGGCTGTCATCTCTGACCGTGGCTAGCGGTCCCGCTAGTATCGGATTGGCGACAATGTTTCATCCTTGAAGCCAAAAGACCAAAAGACCAAAAGACCAAAAGACCAAAAGATCAAAAGATCAAAATATCGCCCAGAGGACTGGGCTCCTACCGGCTACAAGTGCGGTTCTCGGCAGAGCTTGCTGGGTAATCAGGTACCGTTTTCCCCTTCGAATTTATAAACGACCAGCTTTCGCCCTCCCTCTTCTTTTTTGAACCTGGTTGCGTCTAGCCGTTACCTACGTGGCAACAGAGACACAAAGCGCCCAGCGCCAAGGAGTCAGTCATGATCAGCACACGCCTTTACGAACTCGTTCACCGCCTACGCAGCAAAGGTCAAATCAACGAAGCACTGCTTATCGATCGCTCCGACTTCGAACGCCTGCAGCAAGAATTGAGCAACATGCACTGCCTTCGCGCACTGCGAGCTTTGAGCCAGACCAGCCCTAGCTACGGCGGTATGTCACTGGCGATTCAAGAGGATTTTGCCATCTAAGAGATACGCAGACACTACGATTAACAACGGCGGGTATAAGCCAATGCGGTTACCAACATTACCAGTTAAAACAGGCCAGAATTGGCAAAACCGGAGCAAGCTTCCTAAGCTGAAACTAGTCTCAAATCGCACCGACCCAGGCCAACGGGTCGGCCCTACACCCCGGCATCTGTGCGATGAGGCCGACAGGAAACCGGTGAACTTCACCTTCTGTACGGCGGTGTCGCCGGCTCTCTCAGCAGATCTATATCGACGTTGCCGTTTAAATGCAGCCAGTTATCGTTGCGTAAACGTCGCTCGTTGACGGAGGTGCCTATTGATGGATACTGCCAATGAACCTGCTGCTGAAGAGGTTGCATGGATTCATCGTATTGGAAAAGGCGATAAGGCCGCGTTGGAGCAGCTATATCAGCGTTATGCTTCGCGTATTTTCCGCTTCGTGATTCGGATGATGAAAGACGAAGCCAAAGCCGAGGAGCTGGTCAACGACGTGATGATGGAAATTTGGAAGAGTGCGGCCAGTTTTGAGGGGCGTTCATCGCCGTCTACCTGGATTCTGGGTATCGCCCGCTTTCGCACCCTCAATGCGGTGCGGGGCAAAAAGCTCGATACCGTTGAGCTGAGCCAGGCCCCCGAGGCGGTGGACGAACGCGAAGATGCGAGCGCTGCCAAGAGCCACGAGCAGCTTCGGGCGCTGATGAGGCAGGCCATCGCACGGTTGTCGGACGAACATCGGGAAGTGGTCGAGCTGACCTTTTTCCACGACTGTTCCTACAAAGAGATTGCTGACATTCTGCAGTGCCCTGAAAATACGGTAAAAACTCGGATGTACCATGCCAAGGCCAAGCTTAAACCCTGGTTAACCAACCTAGGGCTGTCCGAGACTGAAGTGGGAGGTGTGACATGAGTGAATACAAAATGGATGAGCGACTGGCCTGGTACGCCAACGGAAGTTTGGATGATGCCGAACGGCGCGAGGTTGAGGTCTGGTTGGAGAACAATCCCGAGGCCCAGCAGCAGTTGGCTGAGTACGAATTTATGCAGCAGAGCGTTGGCGAGGTGGGTGCCGAGGAGCCGGTATTCAACGCACAGGCGGGTTTTGATAAGTTAATGGCTCGGATCGAGATCGAAGAGGTTGCCAACGAGACGGTCGAGCGTCAGGCCCCTGCCTCTCTGTTAGAGCGGTTGCAAAATTGGTGCGCCGAGACGTTGAAGTGGGACCTGACCCCGGCGTTCGCACGGGTAGCGATGGTCTCCCAATTAGGCCTAGTGGTGGCCCTGAGCGCGGTGATGCTGCTGCCCGGCGAAACCGATGAGGGCTACCAAGTGCTGTCTGGGTCGACGCCTACCGCGGTTACAGCAGGCACGCAGGCGACTATCGGTCTCAACCCTGAGATCAGCCTGGCCGAGCTTCAGGCGCTGCTGCGCGCGCAGAGCGCCGTCATCGTTGATGGCCCCTCCGCCATAGGTACCTATCGCATCCAGCTGCCACAAGACGATCAGCTCGAGGCTCGGCTAGCGGCGCTGCAAGTCCACCCATCGGTGCTCTACCTACAGAGAACTGAGCCATGAAGTTGACCCTGGCCGCACTGTTGCTGGCCCTGGCCGCTGCGGTCTCGGCTCAGGAACCGGAGATACAGCCTGTAACCAACACGCCGGCGACCGGCGCGTCTGCTGCCAATCCATTTGCGGCTGCCTTCGGATCTACGCCCATAGCGCCCTCTGTAGAGAAAACAACGCCGCTCAACGATTTACCTCTAAATGACCCGCTGCTCAGTAGCCGTGGCAGCTGGGACCAGAGCTACGGTGACCAGTGGGGGTTGAGCCACATCGGCCTGGTTAGCGAAGAGGGTATACCGAGCGCCGCCTTTCCTGAGCAGCTTAAACCGGTGATTGTGGCGCTGATCGATAGCGGCGTAGATTACAGCCACCCCGACCTACCCGTAGAACAGCTGTGGCGTAATCCGGACGAGCGGGCTAATGGCCGTGACGATGACGGCAACGGCTTGATCGATGACTTGATCGGTTGGAACTTCGTTGCCCGCAGCAACAGTCCCTGGGACGATCACGGACACGGCACCCACATTGCCGGGATCATCGCCGCTGGCCGTGACAACGGTATCGGGATCTCGGGCATTGCCCCCAACGCGCGGCTGATGGTTCTGAAAGTGGTTGATGCCAGCGGCCACGCCAGCGGCAGCCACATTGCCCAGGCGGTTCGTTACGCTACCGACAAAGGCGCGCGCCTGATCCATCTGAGTCTGGGCGGCCAAGAACCGGGCGCGGTGGAACTGGATGCCATCAATTACGCCCTCGATCGCGAGGTGGTGGTGATCACCGCCGCTGGCAACCAGGCTCGGGGTGACTCGGATCGTGGATATGAGCAGCTGGAGCGGGTGTTGGTGGTCGGTGCGGTGACACCAGACGGCCAGCGGGCACTGTTCAGTGACTGGGGTCCGGCCCTGGATCTGGTGGCGCCGGGGGTCAACGTGCTGTCGTTGCGGGCCCAAGGTAGTGATTTTCTGCGCCGCAACGGTGTGGCGGGGTATACGCCCGCTAGCGCTATTGTCCAGCAGCACTACTATCGCGCCACCGGGACCTCCTTTGCCGCGCCTCATGTGACCGGGCTGGCGGCGCTGATTCTGGGGCGGGATCCTTGGCTGAAACCGCCCCAATTACAGCGCATGTTGCTGCACTCTGCCCGTGATCTCGGGCCGCGGGGAATTGATCAGAACCACGGCTACGGTTTGCTGGACGCTGAGGCTGCGCTTAAGGCTTCGCCTGAACACTTCGTCGAGGCCCGGCTGCAACGTGCCGAGCTGAACGCCGCGCAGCAGCTGGTGGTGGTGGGCACCACCGACGCCGATAGTTTCTTCCAGGCACAGGTCGATTACGGTATGGGCGAGGCCCCGCAAAGTTGGCAACCGCTGCTGGCGCAACCGATTAGCCAACCGCTACGCAATCAGCCGCTGCTGAGCCTCGATGCCAATTCGCTGCCCAAGGGCCAGTTGATGACCTTGCGTCTGATCACCGAGCATCGGGACGGCAGTACCCGTGAAAGCCGGTTACAGCTGCAGCTGCCGGGAGGTGCACCATGAAACCCTTAGGGCGCAGTCCGTGGCCGTCGTTGTGGATATGGTTGTTAATGATGCTCTATGCGGGGCTGGCCTGGAGCTGGGATCAGCCACAGCAGATCAAATCTCATCAGCAACCGATGCGTAGCCTATCGCTGCCCGGTGACTGGGTGGCGGGAGAGTGGGCCCGGCAACGGGGTATTCAGGGCGCGCAGGTTCAGCGCGGCAGCGACGGGCGGCAGTTTGTCAGTTTTCGCGCCGACGAGGGCCAGTGGCAGCAGTTGCAGGGTCAGTGTGACCCGACCAACCCGCTGGCCGCCCAGTGTCTGAGCGACAGCTGCCAGAGTATTCAGAGTCTCAACCTGATGGGCACTCTGCCCGAGGGTGGACAGGGCTGGTTGACCCCCAGAGCCCCGGACCTGAAAACGATTCTGGCCGGGCGTCCAGACAGTTGTCCGGCTAACCGTGAGGCGCTGCCTTGGGACGGTTCACTGCCAGCGGGCACCGATCCGGCCTGCTGGTCGCTGCAACTGGCCCGGCCGTGCCAGAGCGAAGAGACCCCGGCGGAGTACCTCAAGCCCCATTGGCGCCCCAATCAGCTGGTGGTGCTGTTACCCAGCGACGGTACTAATGGTGGAATTTCGGTGTCCGACTTCGCCGACAGTCAGGGGCTGCAGGTGCTGGAGGTGACCGAACTGAAGAGTACCGGCGATCGTCTGGTTCGGTTGTTGCGCCCCGCCGGTAGCAGCGCGACGCTGGACGGTCTGGTCGATCTGCTGGGCAGTGTTCAGTCGGTACTGGGGGTGCAGAAGGACGTGGTCTATTTCACCCTCGATAGCCACGCCACGGCCACAACGATCAACACGACCACGGCACCTGGCAGCACTATTTCTGAAGGTGCTGAAGGTAGCGTTAAAGCAGAAGGAGCTGATGCTAAAGAAGGTGTCACAGTTAGCACCGCCGTCGAGTCGATATCGGCCGCCTACGGCGATCCGCTGGAGCTGTTCAATTACGGACCGACCCTGACTGGTGCCGCGCAGCTGACACCCCGTTATTCCGGCGCTCAAGTGAAGCTGGCGGTGATCGATACCGGCATCGACGTCAGTCACCCGGAGCTGCGTCACGCGGTGGTCGAACAGACCGACTTTAGCGGCCGGGGCTACTCGGCGGATGCTCACGGAACCGGCGTGGCGGCGATCATCGCCGGCGCTCGCGGCAATGGCATCGGCGCCTCAGGCGTGGCTCCCGGGGTGGAGATCTACAGCTTCAAAGCCTGCCAGCCACGGCAACCGGGCGGGCTGGCGGCGCAATGCTGGAGTAGCAGTCTGATCAAGGCGCTGGACGAGGCGATCAGTCGCGATATCCCGTTGATCAACATGAGCCTCGGTGGACCACCCTCACCGCTGATGGAACGACTGATCAAGGCGGCGGCAGCGCGTGGCATTCTGGTGCTGGCCGCTGCCGGTAACGGCGGACCCAACGCGCGACCGGTGTATCCCGCCGCTTGGCCCGAAAGCCTGGCGGTCACTGCGGTTGATGCCGAGCGGCAGCTTTACGCCAATGCTAACCGTGGTGATTATGTACAGATCGCAGCGCCGGGGGTGGATGTGATCACTGCCGGTCCGGGCAACGGTCAGCCGATGCTGTCGGGGACCTCGATGGCGACCGCTCATGCCAGTGGCATTGCCGCTTTGCTGTTGCAGGTCAATCCCCAGGCGCGGGCGGCGGATCTGGCTCGCATGCTGGAGTTGCACAGTCATGACCTAGGAATTGAGGGCAGGGATGCAGAGTACGGCGCCGGGCTGGTGGATGCTTGTGGTACCGCGCGGGATCTGGCCGACCTAGGCGAGCTGTCCGGTCTGGATGAGCTTTGCGGAGGCGGCTTATGAATATCCAGGGTATCACTGTCGGTGTTCTCGCCGTGGTGGTGGGTGGCAGTCTGACCGGATGCCAACCGACTCCGGTAAAGAATAGCGACCCAGCCTCGGCATCGCCTAAGCAGGCCGAAACTCAGCCGGTCGAGGCCAAGCAAGCTGAGGCTAAGCAAACTGCGGCTAAAAAATCGGCGGAGCAGAGCGCTCAACCCCTGGCTGCCAAGTCGCCAGCGGTAACCGGTTATGACAGTGCCAAGGGCGATTTCAGCTACGGGCCCGGCCAAGCCTGGCCGAAACTGGTGGTGCCATCCGAACTGAACCCCGGCCCTCTGGCTGCGACCCCAGCGCCGCCAACCATCATGTTTGTCCCGGCCGCCACGGGCCAAACCGGCGGCTCGTCGCTGCAGACGGCATCTCAACAGACGCGGCAAGGCCCCTGCGCCAGCGAGCTGTCCGCCTCGTCGCTGGATCTTGGCCCCAAGGAAGCTTGGCTGACCGGCCAGATAAAGTCCGCTGCGATGGGGGCACTCGGCCGGGCGCTGTTTGGCAGCTTCGGTGGTGGTGATGTGGATGATGAACCCGACGCCCCGCCCACGGTCAGCGATCCCATTCCCGAATCCGCCCGCCAGGTATTTCATGATCAACTCAGCGATACCGAGATGACCATTTCCGGTCGATTAACCGACAAGGGCCTGTTGCTGAGTACCGACATCGATTCGGCGCCGGACAATTCGACCTTTCATGCCGTCTATCTTGAGCGCAAGGACTGCAAACGCACCTTCCCCAATCGCTACCTCAACTACCGTATGTGGGTGGAGTGGTCACTGTCGGTCAGCTGGACCAAGACCGAGAGTCACTACCAAAATGACAGCCTGGTGTCGGAGCAAACCACCTCCGGCGGATTTCACAAGAGCGGTGAGTTTGATCTCGCCAAGGGCAGCATCAACATGACTGACGCCAAGGCGTTGGGTGAATACCAGCAGGGCCTGCTCAAGGACCTGCCGCAACCGATCTGGCAGCAGATGGGGTTCTCCTCACCCTCGTCGGGGGTGCGCGGTCTGGGTAGTCAGTTCGATAAGGTGGATGCGGCCAACCTGTTTGATGGAAACTCGGTCGCGGTGGTCCACGTCACCCGGGTGGTGGACGGTCGTTACGTTACTCGCGCCCTGCCGTTTAGGATGGAACAGGGCGCTGGTGACCTGCTTAAGTTTAGCCGGCTGTAGTTGTTTATCTAGAGGCGGCTATAGTCGGCTGCTGAAGCGCCAGCCTGTTCGGCCTTTCCCTTCTCCCTTTTTCTCCTCTTTTTAGGCACTGCCATCGTCGCCTCATTCTTGATGTCGCTGTTCTGGCGAGAAATCAGTAATAATTACAATCTCCTATCTCATTGTTTTTATTGGCTACCATTGATTTTTTTAAGCATGTGGTGATGTTTTTGAATTTTCTTTGAACCCCTCGACATTTGGCTGTTACTTACCGTCTGTAACCACAACGTTAGTCCCCTAAACAATGAGGAAATAATCATGAAAGCCATCAATAAAAAAATCAATAAAACCGCTATTGCAACCGTCGCTACCCTGTTCGTTATGACCGCAGGCATCGTTGAAGCCAACCCGCTGGGTTATGGCTTTAAGGTGGGAAAGGTCGACTACAGCAACAGCTTTAACACCAGCAACAAGTCCAACACCGATATCGACAACAGCAAGCGTTTCAAGCGTAACTTCACGCTCGACTACAAGGCGGATAACAGCGTTCGCACCAAGATTAATACCGATCACCGTACCGATGTTAAATATGATATTCGCAAGGATAAGATCAACGCCAATCAGAACCTGAACCAGTACCGTAACTACTCCAGCGGTGTGAATCAGGATGCCAATAACTACGGCAGTGCAAGCGGTCACAGCATGAAGCAGAAGCAGGGCGGAACCCGGGTTGGCGGCCTGGTTGACCAGAACACCCGCACCAGCCACATCGGTCATAACCTGTTGTCACCCAGCATCCAGAGCCATACCGGTGACCAGGCTTACGGCAACATGCGAAATAGCCAGATCGGCGGCATTCAGTCGGGTATGCAGGTGGGTGATGTGGCTAATCTGCAAAGCAACAACCAGACACAGCACGGCAGCTCTGGCGTCAGCAGCAGCGACAAAGTGAGCAACACCGCAGCGAAGTAATCAGCCGTATCACCACCAGAACTAAAGGCCCCCGCTTATGGGGGCTTTTGTCGTGGTTACGGCCCGATTACCAGAAGTGCTGTTGGACCTAATCAAAGGCTCTCTAGGTTGGCGCGCCCAGGCTTAGCCATTTTCAGGCCTATCGCTCTTTAGCCCAAAGCGTTGGACGCAATTATGGGCGCCGGTTGTCGCACTGTTCGATTTTTTTATCTCTTTAAATTCAATTAACTGCGTATTTTTTGCGAGTTTTTTTCAATATTTTCTCATTTAGTTTGAACCGCCTCGGATCTGACTGTGACCTACCGTAGGAATCCACCAAGCGATTTACCAAACAACAACCAAGAAAGTCCATTACGAGGAAATAACCATGAAAGCATTCACTAAAACTGCACTTGCAACCGTTGCTACCCTTGCTGTTTTGACCTCAGGCGTGGCCCAGGCGAACCCCGTGGGTTACGGCTACCCGCAGGTTAAGATCGGCTACGATGCTAACGTCACTAATACCAACAACACCACCAACAAGTACAAGACCCGCATCGACAACAGTAAGCGTGTCGATAGTCGTACTAATCTCAACTACGATCTGGATAACAGCGTCCGTAATCGCCTCAACCAAAGCTATCGTTTCAACTCTAGCCATGACTACCGCATGGACAATCTGAACGCCAACCAGAACCTTAACCAGAAGCGTAATTATTCCAGCAACGTCGGTCAGAACGCCACCAACCAGGGCCGTGCTTCGGGCCACAGCATGGAGCAGAAGCAGGGCGGTACGGCTGTTGGTACGTTGGCACACGAAACCAACACCAACAAGCGCAGCGGGCACAATGTCGCGTCACCGACCTATAGCCGCCAATACGGCAACATCAGCAGCGGCAATATGCTCAATAGCCAGATCGGCTCGGTACAGTCGGGTATGCAGGGAGGTAATGTGACCAACCTGCAGGCCAACGATCAGGACCAGACCGCAGTCTCTTTCGTTAGCTCTGATGACGGTGTCAGCAATAGCGCCGCCAAGTAAGTGCTGAAAAGCATGCACTGAAATGTAAGTCCCGTTGCGCCAGCTGTTAGGGGTGATGGCAGATAGCTATTGGTCTAGCCGATTAATAGCATGCTGAGCCCCCGCCATTGGGGGTTATTTTATTAGCTGTGGTGAAGAGCAAGTCAGAGACTAAGCAACTTAAGTGGCCCCGTAGCAGTCGTTCTGGAGAGGATGCGAGGCGGCTGCTTCATCTAAGACTTAGCGGCCATCGTTTACCTCAATCGACCTGCTTGGAGTAAATAACCGGTAAAGTACCGGTACCACAAACAGGCTCAACAGGGTCGATATCAGCAGCCCGGCGATGATCGCCACTCCCATGGGGGTCCACAAGCTCGAACCGCTGAGGGTCAGCGGCAGCAGCCCTGCGATGGTGGTGACGCTGGTCAGTAGGATCGGCGTCATCCGGGTGCGGGCGCTCGTCAATATCGCCTCACTCAACTCAGCCCCGCCTTGGCGCAGCTGATTGGCGTAGTCCACCAGGATGATGGCATTGTTGACCACGATCCCGACCAAAGATGTCAGCCCCACGAAGGCGGTAAAAGAGAAGGTATAGCCGGTTAGGTAGAGTCCGAAGAACGCGCCAGTGGCTGCGAATGGAATGGTCGCCAGCACGATCAATGGCTGCGTGAAAGAGCGAAACTGCATCACCAGCACCGTAAAAATCCCCAGCAACGCGATGATCAGCGCCTTGGCCATACCGCCGAATGACTCCTTGCGGCTGGCCTGTTCGCCCCCGATGGCAAAACGCACGCCTTCTGGTAGTGACAGCTTTTCAAGTTCGACAATAATCCGGTTGGTCAGCGCCTCTGTGTTATAGCCGGGGCGCACATCTGCAGTAATTCGCGCCATCCGTTCCAGGTTATGGTGCTGCAGCCGGGGCATGCCGCTTTCCAATTTCAGCCGTGCAATCTGATTAAAGGGCACCATCGCGCCACTTTGAGCCTTGAGTTTGAGAGTGTCGAACACCTCCAGCTCGGGCTTGTGTTGATTGGAGGAGCGCAGCACGATGGCAAACTCATCCCCCTGGGCATCACGGTAACTTCCCATCTGCAGGCCCACCAGCGCGGCACGAATATTCTGATCGACCTGGCTCAGGGGAAGTCCCACCATCGCTGCCTTATCACGATTGATATCGACCTTCAGATCGATCTGGTTTTTGCCGATCGGATTATCGACGTTAACGGTGCCATCAATGCCATCTAGTAAACGTACTACCCGAGAAGAAGCGTCACGAATCGCCAGCCACTCCTCTCCCAGCACCCGCACCGAAATTGGAGCTACCGTTGGCGGTCCTTGGGCGAACTCCTTGACCCGAATCTGCACGCCTGGATAGTGATCCAGGGAGCTGCGGATACGCTCAACGAAGGGCTCGACTACAGCCAAATGGCTATCATTGAGTTTGATTAACAGCTGGGCAAAGTTGGGTTTCTGGCGCGACGGATTTACGTTGTAATAGATACGTGGATGGCCTCGGCCAATATTGATCGCAACATCCTCGACCAACGCTTCCAGTAACAATTCATCCGCCACGGTTTCGGCCACTGCTTGAGTGCGGTAGAAACTCGCACCCTCGGCCAGTTCTAGATTGACCAGCAGCATTGATTTCTCCGCCTTGGGAAACAGGCTGACACCGATCTTGGGAAACAACATCAGAGCCGAACCCGTCAACAGCACGGCCACCATCAGTACCGGCAGCGGATGGCGCAACGTCCATGCCAGTCCTCGGCTATAAGGGCCGGACGCGAGACGGTCCAAGCCTCGCTGCAATCGGGGTCGAGATGTCGGCGACAGGGCCATGCGCTTGGCCATCAGTGGCGTCAAGGTCAGCGCCACTACTAGCGACGCCACCAAGGTCAACACCACTGTCACTGGCATGGAGCGGATAAAGGTGCCAGATCCATTCTGCATCATCAGCATGGGCACAAAAGAGAGCACCGTGGTTAGGGTGCCACTGACCACGGCCAACGCCACCTGCCGACTGCCTCGGCTAGCAGCTTGGTCTGCATCCAATCCTTGCCGCTGCAACCGCAACACATTCTCGGTCACCACGATGGCGTTATCCACCAACAGCCCCAGGGCTATCACCAACCCGACGATCGACATCTGCTGCAGACCAAACCCGGTCAGATCGAGCCAACCGATAGCGATAAAGATCGAGACGGGCACGGCGGTGACCACAACTACACTGGGTCGCCGGCCCAGCACCAACAGACACGCGAGAGCCACCAAAGCCAACCCTTGAAGCAGGTTGATAAAAAAACCGTTAACACGGCTGGAGACACTGTCGCGCTGTTCGGCGACTCGATAGAGTGCCACCCCGGCCGGCAGCGTCGTCTCGATCCCAGCGATCACCTCGTCGATAGCCGTGGTCACGTCAAAGATGTTGCTACCCTGGCGCTGGATCACATTCAGAAATAACGCATCGCGGTCGCGGTAGCGGGCACGGTAGCTGGGCAGGCCCTGGTTGAATTCAACCTGGGCTAGGTTGCGCACGTAGATCGGCTGGCCAGCGCGCGAGGTCACTACGGTATTCTCAATTTCGGCCAGGCTCTGATAATCACCGCTGGTGCGCACCGTCAGTCGTCGTTCGCCGACATGGGCATGCCCCCCTGGCAGATTTTCCTGCTGCGAGTTGACGGCCTGATAAACCGTGTCCAGCCCGATACCCAAGGCATAGAGTTTGGAAGGATCGACTCGCAGCTGCACCTCCAGCTCCGGCAGCGCCTCGAGGTCGACCCGCTTAACACCGGCAACTTGCTCGATTTTTCGCTCAAGGCGCTCACCGATGTGACGCAGCGCGCGGTAATCGCTACGGTCGTGGGTCAACGCCAGCTGCAGAACCCCCACCTCTCCGGGGGAGGCCTTCTTGACCTCCAGCTTACGAATACTGTTGGGCAGCTGCTCACGCACACGATTGACGGCAGCCACGACATCGTCGTGTTTTTCATCAGGATCGCTGCCGAACAAGAACTCCACCTCCACCAACACCAGGCCATCCTCGATGCTGGTTTTGATATGCTTAAGGTCTTCGAGCTCGTTAATCTCGGATTCGATGGGGTCGACCACCAACGATTCCATATCTGAAGGGTTGGCACCCGGGTTGACCACGGTCAGAGTGATCGTTGGAAAATCAAAAATAGGATCTTCCGAGCGCGGCATGGTCAGGAAGGAGACTACTCCCAGCAACACCAGAATTAGACTGACCAGCAGGGTCAATTGATGGTGGCGTATCGCCAATACCGGCAACTTCATCGTCAACGCCCCTTAATCCAGAATGCGAACAGGCGCGCCATCAAACAAAAAAGCGCCCCCCTGAGTGATGACCCGAGCACCGGGTTCCAGCCCCGGCCGAATCAGCGCGCCGCCGGCCTCCAGGTAGGCGATCTCTACGTGCGCCAGGCGAGCCAGTCCCACGTTATCGAGGCGATAAACATCGCCCTCTGCCCCCTGCGCACTTACCAGCGCAGACAACGGCAGCTGAGCCAGCGGCTCGGTCTGGGATGGCATAATATCAGCATGGGCAATCAGCCCCGAGTAGAGCTTTGGTGGCTGTTCTAGCGCCACTTCGACCGCAAAGGTAAGCGAACGAGGGTCGGCGCGACCGGAGATTTCACGAATGATGGCGGTGAAGGCCTGACCCGGATAAGCATCCAGGCGCACCTCGGCTCGGTCGCCGAGGGCTAGCTTGACCACATCGACATCGGCCACGCCTAGACTGACAGCCCAGCCCTGGGTTTCGTCGGCAAACACCAACACCGACTGACCCTGTTGGATCAGTTCATTTTCTTCGAGCAAACGCTGTAATACTCTCCCATCAGCGGGTGCCCGGATCTCGGCATGCTGGCGATTGAAGCGCGCCACGCGTAGATCAGACAACGCCACTTGCAACACAGTTTCAGCCTGCTGGAGCCGTTCTTCTGAGATCAGATTGCGTTGCTTGAGCTTGCCTAAACGATCGGCCTGACGCTGAGCAGCGGAAACCAGGCTCTCTGCTCGGGCCACGCCAGCCTTCATCTCTTCCAGATCTAGACGGGCAATGACTGCGCCGCGCTTTACTGCCTGCCCCTCCTGAACAAAAATCCGTTCCAGGATACCGCCGACCTTAAACGCCAGTGCCTGCTCGGAAACAGGTCGAACCTGGCCGCTGCTGCGCACCATCTTGGCTTGAGGTAGGTAGCTGATACTAACCACTTCCACAGGCGTCGGCTCGGCATACAGCCGGCCACTCAGTAATCCCAGCAGGATTGAAACAACCAATAAACCACGCATAACCACCTCCATCTAAATGTTGACACTGATCACATGCTATTCCACTATGTGTTCATCGTCAACATTGTCGAATAAGAAAGCAACTGAACTTCTTTGCAATGCCGTTCTATGCGAGACTTTCACTATGAATCAGGAAAAACAGAACTACCATCACGGCGATCTCCGCAACGCTCTGCTAGAAGCCGCGCTTAAACAGATACGGGAACATGGTGTTGAAAAGCTCAGCTTGCGGGCTGTTGCGCGTGATGCAGGCGTTTCGCAGACCGCGCCTTACCGCCATTTCAAGGATAAGAACCAGCTACTGGTGGCGCTTGCCGTCGAGGGCTATGAACAACTGCGCGACGAGACCCAACAAGCTGCCCAGACGGTTCCGGCAGCCGCCGATGGCATGACATCGATCGGCCTGGCTTATATCGATTTTGCTCGCCGCAACCCCGAGCGCTACAAACTGATGTTCGGACCGATCATTCACGATCGCCAGAATTACCCAGAACTCCAGGAGAGTGGTTTTAATGCTCTGCAGGTGGTCATTAATCAAGCTGAGAAGGGGATCGCCACCGGTGAGTTTGTCGATCAGCAGCCGTTCCTGCTGGCCAATAGCTGCTGGGCCAAGGTGCATGGTATCGCCTCGCTGATGATTGACGGCTTCTACGACTGCGCCCCTATTCCATCGATTGAGGCATTTTTCCGCACCCTACTGGAACTCCATCTACGTGGACTGTTCAAAAAATAACTCTTTCTGGGTGACCTGCTCCAACAAGCAGTGGCTCTATAGTCAGACGTTCTGAGGATGATGGAAAAGGGCTCATAACAGGTAGCTACCGCCCAACAGCAGACATTAGCTAGATAGTGAAGAAAGTCGGTGACAGACAGCTACTGTGAGCGGGTTGACGCCAGAGCAAATAACTCAAATTCTGAACCGACGCCACGAAGGGCGTGGCTTCCCAACGAAACCCAGTCCCCTTTGGTCTGCTCCACAAAAGGCCTGGAGGCGAGCACCCGATAGCCCAGTTGCTTGGTGAGACCCTCGATTCTTGCCGCTTCATTGGCAGCAGGGCCGGTCACAGAAAAATCAAGCCGTTCCGGTACTCCAATATTGCCATGCATCACCTCTCCGGTATGCAGTCCGAGTCCATAAGAGAGCGTGGGCAACTTTGCAGTCTGCCGCTGTCGGTTAAGTTGCTTGATGCGACGTTCCATTTCTTCAGTCGCGAGCAGTGCCTGCTGGCAGGTGCCTTCAGAAATCGGAAAAATGGCCAGTATGCCGTCCCCGATAAAACGCAGAATTTCCCCTCCCTCAGCGATTACTGCCCCGGCAGTACAATCAAAAAATTGATTGAGTGTTTTCAGATATTCAGGTCCAGGTAGTTCTTCAGCCATTTGGGTCGAGTTGCGCAAATCACAATAGAGAATCACCGCCGGAATCTGATCACCGTCACCGCGATGAATTTTTCCGCCGAGTACCCGTCGTGCGGTTTTTTCACCAAGATAAGCAGTCAAAGTGTTAAGCCCTGTACGCTCACGCTGCGTCATTTTTATGAGGATGCCAATGTATCGGGCCAGAAATTTGATTTCATGCAGGTCCTGGTCACTGAACCCGCCTTTGGCATTAGCGCACCAACTCATCAGCACACCGTCGTAGATGGGTTCCATCTCCGGTGGCGGCCCGAAGGGAATGGTTGTGACCACATAGTCGGTGGCACCTTGATTACGAAATTCCTGCAGTATCGGATAATCTATTTTCGCTTCAGAACCCACCAAGCAACGCCTGAAAAAGGCCAACTTATTATCGAGTACGTATTTCAGTGGGCTGGTCTGCCAGGTGATATTTTCGCTGTCAGCTTCGGAGCCAAATTGATGAAAAAGCACCTCTTCCATTCCACCGTGCCGCGTCCAGACCATACTCAACCCTTCAATTGTCGGGTGCAATGTACGCCATGAAAGATGGGCTCGAGCGAGCGGTAATCCAGTAGCTGTAGCCTGTTCACAAAATTGACCGAAGTAGCTGGGAGGCACAGAAGGTCCTAAGATCCGTTCGACGATTTCATCGGCTAACTGTTGAACCTCTTCCCGGATATGCACTTAGTTGCTCTCCTGCATTTCAGTTAAGTCTCGTTTATCGAACGCTCTCAACTTAGCAGGCACAGAGCTGTTGCCCGTCGTGATGATTGTTCTAAGTTGGATGGCTGCTTCGGGCGCTTCTACGGACGTCTATCGAACAAGCAGCAACCATCTATTATTGAGCCGTAGATAAGCTACACACCCATCTCTAGATTGAATTTACGTTATTCGGGAAACTCCAATAGGTCAAGGCTGATGGTCGCTAAGTCGCAACCGCGGTCGGCACTAGGGAACATCTGGGCGGCGACTTTGTATCGGTATCTGCTACAACAACTAACTAAGATATAGCCTTTTTTTGCGCCTTCGGCGTAATTACGTTGAACTCCTTGCCAAGCATCCGTTACCCACTTTGGGAGCAAGGGGCTTGCCTGGCCACCGGTTTTGTTCCGGTAGGTTAAGCGGCCTGGTTTATTTCAAACCACAGAAGGAGTTTCGTCATGCAGAACTATATTTTTCCCCTGACCCTCGGCTTATCGGTAATGCTGGCTCTGCCCGCCGCCGCGGCTGATACCGTGGCAACCGAGAGCAAGGTCACCGACAGCGTTAATCGCGACAGTTCCAGCGCGCGGAGCGTCGATAACAGTCGTCAGCAGGTCTCACGCAGTGATGTTGCTGTTGCGGTGGATAACAGCACCAGCACACAGCAGCAGCGGCGCTTGGCCCTGACCAGGCAGTACCTGATGGATCAGCAGTATCGCAGCAGCCAACAGCAGCGCAACGAGCAGCGCGGCTACAGCAGCGCGGTAGGCCAAGGGGCTGGCAACAGTGGTCAGGCCCGCGGCCATCAGCAGGACCAGCAGCAGGGCGGCGTCAGCGTCGGCAGTCTGGTTACCGAGAGCAGTGGTGCTAACAACAACGGCAACGGTGGGGGTATCAGCTGGCAGTACGCGCCGCAAAGTAACACCCTGATGTTGGGCGGTGATAACAACTCGCTGATCCAGCTCTCTAACGTCAACGCCAACGGCGGCAACGTCCATATCGGTGACGTCAACAAGGGCAACCTCTACAACAGCCAGATCGGCAACAACCAACAGGGCAGCCAGGGCGGCGATAGCGTCAACGCGCAGAGCAACAGCCAGAAGCAGCAGGCCGACAGTCAGGCCGGCAGCAGCGACCAGATGAGCAATTAGGAGGTATCGAAGATGAAACTCAAACTATTGAGCCTGTGCATACTGATTTCTGGCACCGTTCTGGCCGAGGAACCGCCGGCAACAGCGGCACAACCGGTCGACCCGGTAATTGAAAGGTTGCAGTCGCTGCAGAGCATGCGCCAGCGGTTTGAACAGGACTGGTCCTACTACCTGCAATCGGCGCGCGACAATACCGGCGTTCAACCGATGCAGCCGTCCGGCTCGCCGGATGTACGGCAGATGCGACAGGAGGTAACCCAGAACTTGGCACGGATGGAGGAGCGCTTCCGCTGTTTGGACGTCGACCTTAACGGCAACAACGGTAACGTGGTGCTGATATGTGGCGATAACAATGGCGGCATATCAAACAATAACCAGCAGGCTCTCGGAGCCGACCTGAATGTCAGAGGAGGTGGCCAATGAAACGCTTACTAATTCCTATCGTCATGTTGGCGGGCGCGCTGCTCTCGGGCACGGCCCTATCGGGTGCTCAGTACCCGATCAATAACCATCACTGCGGTGGCGGCGGTGTCAGCCTGGTGATTACCGGCGAGGACCGGTTCGATCCCCTGGTGCAGCAGCTGTTATTGAAGCAGCAGATGAGTGGCCATCGGATAGCCAACAAGCCGCGCTTTATCGTGATTCCCTATAACAACGGCGAGGCGGAGCTGACCGAAGTCCAGATCCGCTATCTGGAGATGCTGCTGAGCAACGCGGCCAGGGAGGACAAGGCGGCCAAGAAGTAGCAAAGCTTATCGCCCTCATCACCGTCAACGGCCCGTCAGGGACCGGGCCTAGCGGTTTTTTTTACGAAACTTTGAACCCCCTTTGCGCTAGCCGTTACCTACAGGCATACCAATCAACAAGCGCGGAGATAACGTCATGAAATTCAATAGCCTGATCGCCATCCCTTTGATCGCCATTAGCCTGGTAGGCTGCAAGCAAGCCACCGTTAAATCGAACGTCACCGTCGAGGAACGCGCCGAAGTGAGCTGTACCGGCCCCAAAATGCGCGTTGCGGTGATGCCCGTCGGTGCCACCGGTAAGCTGGGTTCCTTCGAGGGTTACGATGTCGGCGAAGCACTCTCTTCTCAGCTCACTACCGCGCTGGAGCAGACCGACTGTTTTGTGGTTCTCGAGCGTACCGCGCTATCCCATATCCTGCGGGAACAAGAACTGGGCTTAGCTGGAGTCTCCAACCCGGAAACCGCACCCCGTGCCGGTCGTGTCGCCGGTGCCCAGATTCTGGTTAAGGCCGACATCACCGAATTCGAACCACAGAAAGAGGGTGGCGGTCTGAACTTTGGTTTTGCTTCTTCATCCATGCCGTTTGGCCTGCGTCTGGGCGGCAGCGGCGGCACCAGTCACGTTGCCATCGACCTGCGGCTGCTGGACGCAACCACCGGTGAGGTACTGTTCTCGCAGCGGGTGGAGGCCGACAGTGATTCCCGTGGTCTGGCGTTGGGACTCGACTTTGAGCAGTTCACCGTCGGTGGCGATAAGTTCTACAAGACCCCCATGGGCCAGGCGACCCGGGTCGCGCTTAACGATGCCGTGTTCTACGTGATCAAGGGTACCCGTCAAGTTCCGTGGCAGGGCCAGGTGGTCAGCACTCGCGGTCAGCATATCTTTATCAATGCCGGGCAGGATACGGGTATCAAGGTGGGTGACGTGATGCAGGTATCCGCGGTCGCCGAAGAGCTGATCGACCCTGAAAGCGGTATCGCACTGGGCAAGATCGAGAACGCCGTTGGCCAGATCAAAGTGACCTCGGTGAAGGACAAGTTCGCCATCGCCTCCGCCATCGGAAGCTTCAGAACCCAGCGAGGTGATGTGATCCGGTATTAAATCCAGATTAAGCACAAGCGCGAAACCACCGGCCCGTAGCGATACGGGCCGGTTTTGCTATGCCCTAGTGGTGATGCGTTATTCTGATTTATCGATATGGCTTGGTAGTTCTTATTCCGCCCCGCCGGGCGGGATCATTTTTGAAGCATCAAAAACGAACCAAAAAATGCATTCCCCGCGCCTTGCCGACTACGTCGGTTCACTGCGCTTATGACTTGTCGATGGACGCATCGGAAACTCGGATGCTTGGCACCCTCAAACAACCGCTGCTCTACGCCATCGCCAAGCAGCAATGCTCGTCTGCGTCGAAAGGGGGAAGGCCGCAGCGTTGGCTTTAATCTATATCAAGCCCTGCCAAGTTATGACCGCAACAGGATGGTTGAACAGCCATACAAGGTGTTCAACTTCAGCCAGCCAGCAAGCTGGCTTGGAGCTAGTGAATTCAACTCGCCAAGCTCTGCTTGCTGCGCCTCTTTACCCAAACTTAGTCTATAAGACTGTACACATCAGACGTAATCCAGCATCAATGAGGCAGCTCCTAGTTCAGAATAAATAGTCCCGATGAAAGCATTCCAAGAGAAGCATTTTTGGTGAGCGAATCTTCTTATGAGCAAAAAGCGTCGTTCGGTAGTCAGGCGAAGCAGCGAGCCTGAAAACATGGGTAGCCCGCTAACGACACCCTTATCGCCATCGGTGGTCTATCACTATCCCGATGTCGATCAATTAAAAGCCGTGTATGAGAAAAAGGCTGAGGGGTTTACTTACGCCCGTTACGGCAATCCAAACTCTGCGGTGCTTGCTGACAAGATATCATGGATGGAAAATGCTCAAGGCGGGGTGATGACCGCTTCGGGTATGTCAGCACTTTCTACTGTATTTTTGGGTATTTTAGCAGCGGGAGATGCAATTGCGGTCGCAACCCAGTTGTATGGACAATCCTTGAAAATGACATCTCAGGTGCTTCCACGCCTGGGATTCAAAACGACCTTTTTCGATGCTTCAGATCCGGACGCTTTTGCTAAGGCCATACGGCCCGGCACCAAAATTATTTTAGCCGAAATTGTATCGAATCCCATGTTAAGGGTGACTGATTTTCAGGCGTTGACGAGGGTCGCCAAGGATGTCGGTGCACTGCTGGTGATTGATAATACATTTACAACGCCCAGTGGATTTAACCCACTCGATCATGGCGCCGACATGGTGATGCACTCGGTTACCAAGATGCTCTCGGGACACAGTGATCTGACGCTTGGGTATATCGGTGCAAATAACCAAGACCTTTTAAACAAGCTAGATGAAGCGGTTGCAACACTAGGGTTAAACGCCAGCCCATATAACTGTTGGCTGGCAGAGCGAGGACTGCACACCTTTGATTTACGCCTGAAGCAGGCACAAGACAATGCTGGCAGATTGTCACGTCTTCTATCCAAACCCCCAAAGGTGTCTAAAGTGCACTACCCTGGTCTTTCAACATTTTATGGAGTCTCAATGAAACGGACCCACATAGCAGTCGTTATCGCTATTTGTTTTGTCGTATTTCAGCTACTTGGACAAGTGAAAGATAAGTATCAAGCGAGAGATTGGCCTGACACAGAGGGCGTTATCTCGTTAGCAAGCATCGCGGACACTCGGAGATTAGAATACAAAGAGATCGATGGATACAAAACAGGAAGGGAGGTTGTCGAATATTCGCTAGTGGTGTCATACGACTACAACGTTGATGGGATAGCGTATCAGGGCAATAGGTTAGGGTTTGTTGAAAATAAAACCCGCTCTCTTAGTAGTGTTGAATCACTCCTAACAGAATTCTCACCAGGAAAGTCGGTTAAGGTTTTCTATAATCCCGACTTCCCAGAAGACAGCGTATTGGTTAAGTGAAAATTAACTGTTCGATCCGATCTGTCAGGCGGCTTGTTTCGCTGTCGGTTCTATCGCCCGCAGAGAAGTCTGCGGGCTTAGCCAGAGCTTCTTGCTTTTAACCGGTTGCCGCTTCTTTCATAGCATCTTGACCTTTCTTTCACCGGTTAACCCTGCCACAACTCTTCCAGACCGGTTTCACCAGACGCGCCCTGAGTGGTCAGGTAATCGTAGTAGGTGGTGGGTTTTGTCTAAATAACGGGTAGCGATTCAGGGGTTGGCTAGGTTGTTGTTTCAGTGAAACCGGTGCACCTGCGCGCGAGGAGTGATGCTCAGCTTGATAAGATATGGTGTTGGCATCCGCGCCCAGCAGCCTATTGGCTATTTTCTTATATACAGTTCCTTGCTTTTACACTATGTTTTCTTATCCTATTTTTGCCTTCTTATCATTCGAAATAACCAGAAGCCTAGGCGTAATCTCTATGCTGCGGTTGCCGGATTGCTGATAATCGAAACGATATGAAAAGTACTGGAAGTCTGTGTGACGACAATGATTAAAGAACAAAATACATTGAGTAGATTTAGGTATAAAGAAGATCGCTGGCCTGTCTTTATCGTTCTAATGCTGACAGTCGTAGATTTTATTTTATACTTAACAATCAATAATATAGCTGTTTTTATCGGCTATTATCTGCTGATGATACTTCCAAAGGGAGTTATCTGCGCTTGGAATCACCATCACCAACACCTTTTCACATTTAGGCACACTTTCCTCAATCGCGGTTTAGAGTTCGCTTACGCCTTGCACACCGGAGTAACTACACATCTTTGGCGGCTACACCATGTATTGGGCCACCATTTGAACTTTCTCGATCAAGAACAGGATGAGAGTCGCTGGAAACGCAAAGACGGGACCCGGATGGGGGTGATCGAGTACACGCTCAATGTTGCTCTGACCGCTTACACACGTGGCTATCGGGTGGGAAAAAAGTATCCAAAACAGTTATCTACCTTTCTTATTTATACCGCAATAACATTTGTTATCGTCGCACTTCTTGTCTGGTATAAGCCCGCTGCAGGCTTAATGTTATTTGTATTACCGATGATCACCAGCCTTCTGTTCACCGCCTATGTGACCTACGAGCATCATTCAGGTCTTGATACGGGAAACGAATTTGAAGCGTCTCACAACAACCTGGACCCGTTTTTCAATCGTTTGACCGGCAACCTTGGATACCATACTGCGCACCACCATAAACAAGGCGTTCACTGGTCAAAACTACCGGCACTCCATGCGACAATTGAAGATAAAATCCCCACCCATCTTTACCAAAAATCTATTTTTACTCGAATGATTTTGGATGGCTGAATTCGGTAAAATTTTCTTCGGCTATTTATCTATCAATGCCTGCCGTTATGCACATCTTCAACGACCCTAACAAGGTTGCGGTGCCGATTTTTGTTGCCATCGGGGTGTCACTGTCAGCGGTTTCGGTAGCTTATTGCGTAGACGGTGTAGCACTCGGTAGGCGGCAAACAGCAATATCAGTACACCGACCGATTTATGTATGCCAATCAATGCGCCTTTATCGGGTGAGCGGGGTAACTCTTCCAGATAGAGTCCGAATGCCAAACTGCCGATCATTGCAAACGCGATCAACCAGTGAAGAAAAACGGTAGGGTGAGATAATTTTGATCGGGTATCCATGTTGATCACTCGAAAGGAAATTGGGTGGTGAAAGTTTACCAGCGTCCCTATTAGTTATTAATGCTAGGGAATGTAAAGTTAGGTAAAGGTTTGTAAAGGCTAAAGAATCTGGTGGGTTGTTCCGCACTATAACTTGTAGGCAGGGCCTGCAAGTCCAACGGCCAGTGAGTAGGCGGTAGGGGATTGTTACAACGTATAGTGGTAGGTACTGAGTGCATTCATGAAGAGAATAATAATCACCCAGAACGACCTACGATTGACGAGGTTTTAACACCGTCAAGGCCAGAGGGGCTTGCTTTCATATGTTAAGGCACGAGTACATGACACTTCCACACAACGTAATAAAACGTGCCATAGGGGGTGGCTGCTCTGATATGGAGCAGCCTGCCAGTGCCGGTGTTTACTGATTACCCACCATTACGGGCAGTTCAGGGCTGTCGATAGGAAAAACCTGATCGTAGCCCCAGTTATAAACCAGCGCATAAACCAGAAAGAACAGCGCAAAACCGATGTCCATCAACAACGCAGCCCAAAGTGTCATCTGTAACCAGTAGGCGATGATAAAGACGCCGACGAGCAGCAGTACTACCTCAAACCCCAGCGCGTGCCACAACCGGGTGGTGAACTTTCTCGGACGCTGCCACTCAAGTCGTAACTCCCAATAATCGAACCCCCAGTTGTAAAGGTAGTTCCAGGTCATCGCCAGACCGCTCAGTAGCAGCGCCAGCGCACCGATCGATAGCAGCGGTTTGGCGGTGATCCAGTACACGATAGGGGTGGCGATGATAAGGGCGATGATTTCGAATAGTAGCGTGTGACGGATTCGATCTAAGGTGGAACGCATAGTTATTATCCAAGGTTTACCGAAGGGCTCTGACACAGCCCCTGTTCATTAATGGCTATAATTACCTTAATATCAGATAGATTAAAGTTAGTATCTATCTATTTTGGAGATAGATTTGCGATTTAACCTGGAGCAACTTCGAACCTTTGTCACGGCGTGCGAGCAACAGTCGTTTTCTGCGGCTGCCCGCAAACTCAATAAAGCGCAATCTGCGGTCAGCAATTCAATTTCAAATCTGGAGCTCGATTTAGGGTTGGAGCTGTTCGATCGCAGCCGCCGGTCGCCGGTGATGACGGAGGCCGCTATCGCGTTGTTGCCGCAGGTTATGGCGTTGCTGGAACAGGCACAAAGCCTTCAGGGGCGCGCTGATGCGATGGTTCTCGGTGAAGAGGGGCGGTTAACCCTTGCGGTCGAGGAGTCGCTGATAGGCCCTGAGTTAGAGACGGTGTTGGTTGAGTTGGAAAAGCTGTTTCCTCAGCTTGAGCTTGAGCTGCTGAACCCGGCGCGGATGGATATTGTCGACCTGATTCAGCAGGGACGTGCCGATATGGGGTTGCTGATATCGACATTTCAAACCCCGCAAGGCTATCGGTTACGCTCCATGGGGGAGATGACGCTGGTGGCCGTGGCTGGCGCTGAGCATCCGTTGGCTAGCCGGAGTTTATTGCATCTCGATGATTTGAGGCCATACCGCCAACTGGTGCTGACCTCACGCGGTGACAAAATGTATCCCAGCGAACAGATCGGCCGGCAGGTCTGGCGTGTTGAGAGTCAATACGGTCTGTTGGATCTGGTAAAGCGAGGCATTGGCTGGGCCTGGGTGCCGCTACATATGGCGACGGATATGCTCGACTCCGGGCAGCTGCACCGGCTTCGCTGTGATCTGGACAGTGATCAGTATCACGTGCAGGTGGACCTGTTGCTGGCTTTTACTTATCTCGAAGGGCGGGCGGGTCAGTGGCTGTACCAGCAGATCGGCCAGTTGCCCTTTCTGACCGAGAAGCGGTGCTAACTGCCGATAAACTGGGCCATTGGGCCTAACCTGCTCCATAAACGAATAAGCCATTAGAATCTTGGGATAGTTGTTTTAAACGCTCGCTTAGCAGCTCGGAGAAGTCGATTGCTAAGCGTGATTTAGAGCGTGTCGCGGGATAGATGATGTTGTAATTGAACTCGATTTTCGGCTTGAACGGTTTCACCACTAAGCCGCGTTGGGCATAGTTGATGGCCGTCGCCGGATCGACCAAGGAGACGCCGCTGCCTGCCAGTACGTAAGCACAGGCGACATGGGATACTTGGGTATCCAGCAGCAACTGGCGTTTAACGCCGGCTTGTTCAAAGGCCTCATCAACCTTGTAACGGACACTCTGTTCGGTGCCCAGCGACACGAACATCTCCCCCTCCAGATCCTCCGGCACGATCACCGCTTTATCTTTGAGTCGATGGTTGGGGGGCAGGATGCACAGCAACTGACTATTGGCCAGATTCTGTACCTCGATGGCAGGATCGGAAACTTTGATGGCGGAGATGCCGATGTCAAAGTGCTGGGTAGAGATCCAGTCAGCTACCTGTTGTGAGCTGCGCACTTGTAGGGTGACGGCGACGCCTTTGTGGCTCTCCATAAAATCATGTACCACCAGCGGCATGAAATCCTGCGCCAGCGCGGGCATGCAGACGATGCGCAGCGTGCCGCGATGAAAATCGCGTAACTCCTCGGCGGTTCTCGCCAGTTTCTCGATGCCGACAAACGATTTCTCGACCTCTTCGAATAGAATCAGCGCTTCGGGGGTCGGTAGCAAACGCTTCTTATGGCGTTCAAACAGCTTTACTTTGACGCTCTCCTCGAAGTCGCTCAACAGTCGGCTGACCGCCGGTTGCGAGATGTAAAGAATCTCGGCCGCACCGGTGGTTGTGCCGGCGATCATCACCGCGCGGAACGCTTCTACCTGCCGAAAGCTAAGTCGTGACATATCTGCTCCTAAGGGTTTCAGCGGTCAATTCGCAATCCTACTTCATAATCCTATGTTATCAAATGCCAAAAATAAACGATTTGATGTTATTTGCTGCTCTGGGCAATATAGCTATCACCGAAGCAGCGTGGATCGAAACAGCGATTCCCGCATGCAGGACTCCAACATAATAAAGAGAATACAGATGGAGAGATTCTTTCGTTATTCACTGGCACTGCTGATCAGCATGGTCGCCGGTTTCCAGTTTATTCAGGTGATTACGCGCTACGTATTCGAAACCCCGGTGATGGGGCTGGAAGAGGTTGCCGTGATTCCGACCCTATGGCTGTACATCCTCGGTGCCGTTAACGCCTCTCGCGATGACACCCAGATACGCGCCAATGTACTGGAGATCTTCCTCAGTACCGAACGGGCCCGGCATATCTTGCTGGTGGTCTCTGAGAGTTGCAGCCTGGCGATCTCAATCTGGTTAACCTTTTGGGCCTGGGACTATTTGAAGTATGCCTGGCGGGTAGGTAAAGAGACCCCAACGCTGTATCTGCCAACGCTGACTTACGAAGCGTCGCTGTTTCTTGGCCTCTTCGTGATGACGCTATACGTCGCCTGGCACCTCTGGGGTCATATCCGCACGCTGATCCGGGGAGGCGCAGCACTGAGCACGCCGATCGATCACGAACACCCTCATACCAACGAAATCGACGAGCTACAGGTGCTGGATCAGCGCGAGGATAAGAATCATGGTTGAGATTGCACTGTTAGCCTTTCTGGTACTGGTTATTCTGCTGACCCTGGGTGTGCCGCTGCCATACTGCTTTGGCGCCGGTCTGATGGTCATGACCCTGGTGGGTGATGCCACCATGAAGGGGATGATGTTGTGGGGCTTTAGCCAGCTGACCAACCCGATACTGCTGGCCATCCCGCTGTTCGTGTTTGCCGGTACCATCATGAGTGTTAGTGGTATCGCCGCCAGTCTACTCAAATTCGTTAATGTTTTTGTCGGCCGGATTCGCGGCGGGCTGGGCGTGGTGGCCTCGATCAGCTGCGCCATTATCGGCGCTATCTCCGGCAGCGGCCTGACCGGCATTGCCGCTATCGGCCCGCTATTAATCCCCGAGATGGAGCGCAAGGGATACCCCCGAGCGTATGCTACCGCACTGATTGCCAACTCGTCGATCCTGGGTCTGTTGATTCCGCCCAGCGTCACCATGATCGTCTACGGCTGGGTGACTGAAACCTCAATCCTGGCCAGCTTTCTGGCGACGCTGGGGCCGGGTCTGCTGATCATGCTCAACTTCGCCATCGTTAACCTAGTAATGGCGCGCAAGTTCCCGCTGGTGCTCGATGAGCCGATGGAGATCGGGGCGATAGTCAAGGAAGCGGGCAACCATACCGTGCATGCGATCCCGGCGTTGCTGATGCCGGTGATCATTCTGGGCGGTATCTACGGTGGCATTATGACGCCCACCGAAGCGGCAGCCGTGGCAGTGATCTACGCGCTACCGGTCGGCTTCTGGATCTATAAAGGGCTGACTTGGAAAACCTTCCTGGAATCCGCTAAAGAATCGGCCACCGCCGTGGGCGCCATCCTGATCATGATCCTGTTCAGCCTGATGCTGAGCCAGCTGTTCGTGATGGAGGACATCCCCCAGGCGCTGGTAGAGGTGATCTTCGAGATCACCACCGATAAGACCATGCTGCTGATTCTGGTGACACTGTTTCTGTTCGCCATCGGCATGGTGGTCAACGACATCACTGCCATCATCCTGACCGCGCCGCTATTGATGCCGCTGATGGGAGCACTGGGTGTTAGTCCAATCCAGTTCGCCGCCATCATGGGTGTGACCACCGCGATGGGTGGGGTAACACCGCCCTACGCCAGCATCCTCTATCTGGGTGCACGGATCGGCAACGTCAAATTCACCGAAGTGATTAAACCCGCCATGATCCTGCTGCTGTTCGGCTATCTGCCGGTGGTGATCATGGTGCTGATCTGGCCCGAAGTCTCAGAATACATTCCGGCCCAGCTTGGATACTAAGGCTGTAGCTAAATATTTGAATAGAAAGCATTTGAACAGAAAGTTTTTAACGATCGAAAGAAAGGCTCTACCTCGATTCCCGCTTTGGGATATTAAAAAAAAATGGAGAAGACCATGCGTATAACGCTGACCAAAGAAATCGCTTTTGCACTGTCACTGTCGTTGGCAACCGTAGGAGTTGCTCAAGCGGCGACACTGAAGATGTCTCATGTACGGCCTCAAGGCACGATCATCGACCAGGAACTCAAAGCGTTTTCCGACAAGGTTGATGCGGCTACCGGCGGAGACATCAAACTCAAGATCTACGCGGCCAGCGCGCTGGGCGACTACACCTCGGTTCAAGAACGGATCTCCGTAGGCGCTGTGGACATGGCTGTGCAGCCGGCTGCTACCGCCGCTTCACGCAAGATGCAGATCAGCTCCTTCCCTTACCTTGCTGAGAACTGGACACAGGCTCGCAAGGTCTACGGCCCCGGTGGTGCTATCTACACAGCCATGAAAGGCCTCTACGCCCAGCAGGACATCACCATGTTGGCTGCCTACCCGGTCTACTTCGGTGGCATCTCATTGAACCGTGATGCGGTATCACCTGGCGATGCCAATGCCAAAAAAGGCATCAAGGTGCGGGTCCCCGGTATCAAGAGCTTCCAGTTGACCGGCGACGCTTTGGGTTACATCAGCTCCCCCATTCCCTTCTCAGAAGCCTTTACCGCGGTGCAGACCGGCGTGGTTGACGGGGTGATCGGCTCTGGTGCCGAGGGTTACTACGCCTCGTTCCGTGATGTCACCAAGACCTACTTGCCGGTCAACACCCATTTTGAGGTGTGGTACATGATCATCAACTCTGAGACGTTCTCCGACCTTGACGCAGACGAGCGTGAAGCGCTGCAGACAGAAGCACAGGCCTTCGAGGTGACGCGCTGGAGCCGTGCCGAGTCCGACCAAGCAGCCTATGAGCAGAAGCTGGCCGATAACGGTGCGACCATCGTCCGTTTGAACGACGAGGAGCTAGCCGCAGCGGCCCAGAAAGTCCGCGCCGAGGTTTGGCCACAGATCCTGGAAGACGTGGGTGCTGAGTGGGGTCAGGGTATCTTGGATCAGGTCGCCAATTGATTCTCTAATCCGATAGCTCGACACGCCGGCCACATTTGTTGTGGCCGGCCATCAAGCCCGATTCGTATGGGCTAACCGATTATTCGACTGGAGAGAAGGCCATGAGCGTAGGTGCGAATCCTGGTCGCTATGAGGCAGAGGTGGCCGTTATCGGTGGCGGGCTAGTGGGGTTGGCGGTGGCTCTCGGGTTGCAAGACCAGGGGTTAACCGTTTCTATCATCGACGAAGGTGATATCGCTATACGTGCGTCTCGCGGAAATTTTGGCTTGGTGTGGGTGCAGGGCAAAGGGGATACCTGTCCCGCCTACGCCCGCTTGAGCCGCTTATCGGCACGCTTGTGGGGGCCGTTTGCCGAGCAACTGACCGCCTCGACCGGTGTTGACGTACAGCTCTCTCAGATCGGCGGGCTGTTTATCTGTCTCACCGAGCAAGAATTGGAACAACGTCGGCTGATGCTAGACGCGATGCGCGACGAGCATAACGGTGACTATCCGTACGAGGTGCTGAACCATGAGCAGCTCAAAGCCAAGGTGCCCGAGATTGGTCCGACGGTGGCAGGCGCCACCTGGGGGCCGGAAGACGGTCACGTTAATCCGCTGTTGCTATTGCGCGCGATGGCGCAGCGCTTTATCGCTAACGGTGGTCGATTACTCACTAGCGGTCCGGTGACCCGGGTCGAGCCGCAACAGGGCCGTTTCCGGGTTCACTGCGGCGACCAGCAATTTGAGGCAGATAAGGTGGTACTGGCCGCAGGGCTAGGCAACCGTGATCTGGCTCCTCAATTGGGGTTGTCTGCTCCGGTGGTACCCAACCGCGGCCAGGTATTGATCGCCGAACGGGTGCAGCATTTTCTCGATTATCCCACCGGCCATGTACGCCAAACCGGCGAAGGCACTATCCAGTGTGGTGATTCTAAGGAGGACGTGGGGCTGGACAGCGGCACGACCACCGACGTGGTGGCGACGATTGCACGACGAGCGATAACGATGTTCCCACTGCTCAAAAAGGTCCGGTTGATTCGCTCCTGGGGGGCGCTGCGGGTGATGACACCCGACGGTTACCCTATTTATCAGCAATCTCAACAATATCCGGGGGCCTTTCTGGTGTCATGCCACAGCGGTGTCACTTTAGCAGCGGCGCATGCCGGTCCGATCGCCGAGTGGATCGCCACTGGCATTGCCGACCCAAGTCTCTCTCTGGAGGAGTTCCATGCTGAACGATTCAGCCTTTAAACGGCTCCCCTCGAACGCCGCTGAAACGATTAGCTTTCGTGTCGAAGGGCAGGTTGTTACCGCTCGGGCGGGGGAAAGTGTGGCGGCAGCGGTATTGGCGGCTGGCCTCGGGCCAACCCGAACCACAGCTGTGTCGACGAGTCCGCGCGCGCCTTACTGCATGATGGGTGTCTGCTTTGAGTGCCTGATGGTGATCGACGGGCAAGCCAATACACAGGGCTGTATGATCCCGGTGGTCGAAGGGATGGAGGTTGGCTTTCAACACGGCGCTCGCGCGGTGATGGAGGAGTCAGTATGAGCACAGTGCAATACGATCTTGCCGTGGTGGGTGCCGGCCCTGCGGGGATGGCAGCCGCTATCGAGAGTGCCCACCGTGGCTTAAACGTGGTGGTGATCGATGAGCAGCCCCGCGCTGGCGGTCAGATCTACCGCCAAGTCGGACAACCGGTGTTGCAGGATAAACGGATTCTGGGACCTGAGTATTATTATGGCGCCGATCTGGTGGCTGAGTTTTCAGCGGCCAAGATCGAGGTGTTACACAGCGCCACCGTGTGGGAGATCGGTGCCCGCCATCTGTGTCTGTCGCTGGAGGGTAGCAGTCGGCGGATCAGTTTCAGCCGCTTATTGCTTGCAACCGGTGCACAGGAGCGGCCGGTACCGTTCCCCGGCTGGACCACGCCGGGGGTGATGACCTGCGGCGCTGCCCAGATCATGCTTAAAAGTAGCGGTTTGGCTCCGTCCGAACCGCTGGTGATCGCCGGTAGCGGGCCGTTGTTGCTGCTGATCGCCTGCCAGTTACAGCGCGCCGGCGTGTCGATCGCCGCGGTGCTCGATACCACGCCGAGCCGCCATTACGTTGAGGCGCTACGCGAACTACCGGGCGCGCTGCGGGGGTGGCGTTATCTGCTCAAAGGCTGCAAGTTACTGATGGAGCTGCGCTCTGCTGGTGTAAAGCGGCTGAGTGGTGTCCAACAGCTACGTGCCGAGGGCGGCAGCGACGGCAAACTTGCCAGGGTTCGCTTTCGCCACAAGGACCGCGAGCAAACGCTGGCCTGTTCCACGCTATTGGTTCATCAGGGTGTAGTACCCAACGTCCAGTTAACGAGGTCTTTGGGCGCAGAGCACCGCTGGGATGAACTACAGCAGTGTTGGCATCCGTGCCTTGATAGTGGCGGAGAGACCAGCGTCGGCGGTGTCTTTGTCGCCGGCGATAGCGCTGGGATTGGTGGTGCGCTGGTTGCCGAGCTGCAGGGTAAATTAGCAGCCATTGAGATAGCATCGAGGCTGGGTGATACCGGTCAGCAAACCCAGAACACAGAGGCACACGACCAAGACACCCAAAAATTGCAGCAGGCGATCGCTCAGCAGTTGGCAATCCGCCCCTTTCTGGACCGACTCTACCGCCCGGCTGCGGTGTTTTTGCGGCCAGCCGATGAGACATTGGTGTGCCGCTGCGAAGAGGTCACTGCGGGTGATATCCGCAGTGTCGCGAAAAATGGTTGTGCCGGCCCGAACCAGGCAAAAGCCTTCAGCCGAGCGGGTATGGGGCCATGTCAGGGGCGTATGTGCGGGCTGACGGTATCGCAACTGATGGCCGAAGTGCATAATGCGCCGGTCTCTGAGGTCGGCTATTACAATATTCGTTCACCGATCAAGCCGGTCACCTTAGGGGAGTTGGCGAGCATGGAGCCAGAACTAGAGTCAGAACTAGAGCCAAAATTAGAGTCAGAATTCGTTGAGCAGGCCAAAGCCTGATTATCCCTATCCGTATTAGAAAAAGAGAGTAATACGATGTCGATTACCCGTTTCCAGACCGCAGCACGTATGAGCCGAATCGTGGTGCATAATGGCACCGCCTACCTTTGCGGCCAGGTGGCCGAAGATCGCAGCGCCGATATTACCGGGCAGACAACGACGATGCTGGCCAAGGTCGATGCGCTGGTTGAGTCTGTAGGCAGCAGCCGGGATAAATTGCTAACGGCGACCATCTATCTCAAAGATATGGCCGACTTCGCCGCAATGAATGCGGTCTGGGATGCTTGGGTTCCTGAGGGAAGCGCCCCCGCCAGAGCCTGCGTCGAGGCACGTATGGCTAGCTCGGAACTCTTAGTAGAAATTTCGGTGACCGCTGCGGTCTGAAATAGCTCGACCTGTCGCTGATAGCGATGTCACGAGGCGGATGTTAACTTCGGCTGCCTCCGCGTATTAAGGCCTCTTCGTGAGGCCTTTGTTTTTTACAAACCGCGTATCCGCTTAATTTCCTGCTCCTCAATCCCCAGCGATTCGAGAAATAGCTGGTGCTCGGTCGGCTCCATCGTTTCAAATTTCTGGTGCCATTTTGTCATCGCCGCTTCATCAAAACCGGCGGCTTTCATTATCTCTACCCAACGCTCTTTGGTGACCATGTTTTGCTCCAATAATTTAGGTTGTTGCAGCAAGGCGATAATCGCTCGCTGTTGTTTTCGTAGCTGGTTGATCTCTTGCTCCAGCCCGTTGAAGTGATCTTTCAGAATCTCCCATTGGGAGGCGCCATCTCTGTGATCGAGTAGATCGGCGATCTGGACCACGGCTATGCCGTACGAGCGGTATGAAACGATCGCTTGTAACCGTTCTATCTCGCTATCGCCGTACCAGCGGTAACCGTTATCCGAACGGTGGGCAGGAACCAGCAGCCCTTGGCGTTCGTAGTACAAAATTGTTGCCCGAGAGATGCCGCATTTTCGTGCGAGCTGAGTCACCGTAAACATTCAATCATCCTCTGCCTGTCGAATGCTGAGCTTAAACCCTCAACCTGTAGACGGGTCAAATGATAGGTATCGATATGGCGGATTTTTGATGTGGAGGGAGGTGATCGACAGAAAGGTAATCGATAGAACGGGGTTATCGTTATGAAGGGATAGCGCAGGCCGTTACTCAACGACGTGAATAGTGCCTGTCATCTCGGGGTGGGGGCCGCAGCGATACAGAAATGAGCCTAATTGCTCAAAGCTGCGTTGATAAGATTCATCGGGGAAGAAGTAATCGGGTTCGGGGTCGCCCGCTTGTTCGAACCAGACGCTGTGGTACTGGCGCTTTTCGATGTTGTTCCAGACCACAGTATCGTTCAATTTGATGGTTAGTTCCGGTGTTAGGAACTTCATCTTTTTGATTTCGATGGTATGGGTTTCGGCGAGAGAGCTGGTACTGAACAGTATCAGTACCAGCGACAGAATCAGAGTGAGCGGGGTGCAGCGGGTGGTTAACCCGCCAGCAGCGACAAGTTGCATACGCTGCGAATGATAGCGGTGTGCGATCATGGCCCCGTTCTCCGTCAGTTGGTGCAGCCGTTACTGGGCTGCGGAATTGATCTCCACGTCGTCGTTATCAAAGCCTAGCTTATAACCCAGCGATACGTGGTGGAAACGCGCATTAGTGTAGTCGTCGTGGATCGCGAAGCCTAGGTTATAGACATTGTCCTTGGACAGTACAATGTCGCCTGGCTTGCCGGTATTAAGCTTACGCTTAACTTCAACAATCCACTGGTCACCCTCTTTACGCGCGTTGAACTTAACCATGTCGTCATGGTTCATCTCACGATCGGCCAGGATATAACCGGTTTCAGCTAGCTCCTCGCCACCCTTGTAGCGCAGGATGTCCATGAAGCGGCCAGCGTCGAATTCGGCTTTGATATCGCCGTCCTCTTTACGCTTGTCCCAGCCACCCAGTGCTTTACCGCGACGACCTTTCATCTCAACCTTGGTACGGCTATCCATCAGGTACTTACTAACCTGCTGGCCTTCGGGTGCGAACGGCATACCATCCAGATCGGCGTGGCAAGTGCCCCAGCAACCGGCCTGTGATGCGAATTTATCGCTGTTGTCATCGGCCAGCATCAGCGCCAGTTTCATCTGGTTCTTAGGGTCCATCTTGCCGCCATCGACAAACGGTGCCGGTGTATGCTCACTGTTGGTCCACTGGAACCGTAGGTACAGGTTGTCAGTGTCGTGGGCTGCTTTAACGGAAACCGCAATGCTGCCGCGCTTACCCGGGATCGGCGTAGGCTCTACACCCTCCTTCTTACCGGTAACGATCTTCTCGCCCATATCGGCGGTTTCCTGATCGTGACAGTCGACACAGCGGTCACCGGCTTTAACCGGACGGGCACCACCGTGGTCTTTACCGCGCATCACCCATTCGATCGAGGTTTGGCCCGGGAAGAATACGGTGACGGTACGGTCTGCCACCAGATCCCAATCGACCGAGGATGCTGCAGGCTTGGCAGCGGCTTTTGTCATTGCAACTGGCTGGGCTTTGGCAACCGGCTTGGCTTTGACGCCAGCAGCTTTAGCAGTGGCGGCATCGGCCTTGGCTTTCTCTGCATCAATAGCCGCTTGTTTGGCGGCCTCTTCGGCTGCTTTAGCTTTAGCAATCTTAGCGGCTTCAATGGCAGCTTTCTTTTCTTCCTTCGCGCGTTGCTTGTCGGCTTCCTCTTTAACAAGGAAGTCTTTCCAGTGCTGCGGCAGTTCGATCGCATTGTCTGGATTTGGCTTGCTCAGTTCTTCCATCTCTTCGTCGCTGAGCTGGTCATGAACACTTTCGTGGGCAATACCTTTGTGACAGTCGATACAGGTATTACCGGCGGTCATCGCATTGATGTGTTGCTTGCGAGCCCGTGGTTTTTGGTTCTCCGGCATCATGGTGTTGAAATCGTGACAGTTGCGGCATTCGCGGGAGTCAGTGGACTTCATCCGAGCCCATTCACGGGCGGCCATCTCGATGCGGTGTTCCTGGAATTTTTCGCGGGTATCAATCACCCCGGTGATTTTGCCCCAAACCTCTTTACTGGCCTGGATCTTACGGATCATCTTGTAGGTCCAGTCGCGTGGCACGTGGCAGTCTGAACAGACAGCTCGTACGCCGCTACGGTTCTGGTAGTGAATCGTCTCTTTGTATTCGACGTAGACGTTGTCCTTCATTTCGTGGCAACCAATACAGAACTCCATGGTATTGGTAGCTTGCATTGCTGTGTTGAAACCGCCCCAGAAAATCACGCCAATAGCCATGAAAATCAGGCCGACCCCTATCGAGGTGCCCAGTATTATCTTGCGAGATAACAGTTTAGAAAGTACATGCGGCATAAAAACCTCTCAGCGCGCGGAAATGAAATGAACAAAAACGGTAATTATTGGGGTAGAAAAACCGGAGGGGTTAACCCCTCCGGTTGATAACGCTCAAGCGATTAATCAGGTCTTGTGATTAATGCGGTTGAATACGTTGAACTTACCAGTTGGAGTGGTCAGACCCTTAATACGAGTCTTCTCTTCCAGAGTCTTGGCATCGTATACAACGATTTCGCCGGTTGGGTTGCTGGCATCTTTACGGTTCCAGACAGAGACCCAAACCTCAGTACCATCCTGGTTGAACTCCATGTGCAGAGCTGCTTTACCTTCTTCTTCGGTAACGCGGATGGTCTTAACGATTTCACGAGTATCCTTATCGAATACCTGAACGCTCTGCTGAACCTCTGGCTCAGGGTGCTTCAGCTGATCAGCCCAAACGTACTGAGAGGTCTCGTGAGTACGGATGAAGACACCAGCACCGTCGGTTTCAACTTCGTAGCAAAGCTTCCACGCCTGATCAGGGTGACCGATTGGATCGTTGCCCCAAACAGAAACTGCGCCTTCGCCCAGGTGAGTTGTACCGCCTACAGGACCACACTCTTTGTCGATCCAGTTAGCACCAGGCCCCGGGTGTGGCAGCTTGGCAACGTCGATGATCTTCTCAAGCTTGCGCGTCTTGGTATCAACGACGACCATCTTGTTAGAGGCGTTTGCAGCGATCTGGAAGTAACGACCGGTTGGGTCGAAGAAACCATCGTGCAGGAATTTAGCGGAGTCGATCTGCTCGATCCGCAGGTTAGCCAGATCGGTGTAATCAACCTGCCACATCTGGCCCAGCTCTTTAATGGCAACCATGAAGGTTGGCTCATTTGGCGTGGTGTAGATAGCGGCAACACGGGCTTCGTTAACGTACTCGCCGTCAACGTTGATACCACGTGAAGAAACTACTTTCAGCGGCTCAAGAGTTTCGGCATCCATGATGACGAAGTGTGGAGGCCAGTAACCACCAGCAATTACGTACTTGCCATCGCCAGAAACAGCGATGTCGCGTGCGTCGTATGCCATCTTGGTTTCAGCAACCAGCATCTTGTCAGGCGTCTGCCACAGGTCGATCTTGTTGACCTTGCCATCACGACCGATGGTGTACCAGAAACGGCCCACTGCATCTTTTGGATGCTGAGTTTTGTGGTGCTCGGTGCCCTTGATGACGTGTACGGCGTAACCGGTGTCGATGTGAGCAACGATCTCTTTAGTATCGCCGTCGATGATGGCGGCAGTACCTGCATCACGCTCGATAACAACGAAGAAGTTTTCCCAGTTCAGACCGTGCAGTGGCTTGGTTGGGTAGTCTTCCAGAGCAACGAACTGCTTGGTGTGCTTCTTCATCATCTCCAGAGACATCTCTGGGGGAATCGGTGGCTCCATCTGGATGAACTTGGCCAGGAGGCCGATCTCGTCTTTGGAGAAGATATCGTCGAAGTTGTTCATGCCGCCTTCGGTGCCCAGCTCGATGATACGATGCAGACGATCGGTACCTTTCTTCAGGGTATCTTTCGGCATCAGGCTCTTACCGGTGGCGCCCTTACGCAGAACACCGTGACAACCGGCGCAGCGTTGGAAATACATGGTTTTTGCTTTGTCGAATTCAGCTTCTGACAGAGTCGGCGCTGTAGTTGCCGCCTGTACTCCCCCTACACTTAAACCCATGGCTAGAGCCAGAGTAGACAGTCCTAATTTAGCGCGTTTCATAGATGTTGACCTCATAACGATTCATTGTCGTTGTTTAAAACTTAAACATCGTAGGTACTGGCCCAGTCATGTTGTCATCCCTGTATCACTTCAATCTCTCTAATAGAGAGCCTGAAATAATGGACTGGGGTGCGACCCGGTGAGCCATACGAAATACTAAACTTCTGATTTCCTACAGACTTGATCCTTGTCAATTCCGTCAGATATAGAGGCTGAACTTGACCCTGATCAAGTTGTCCTGAGCGTCTGAGATCGTAATTCGTACAATTAGCGTGGTTTTAGGGTTGATACCACGTGAGTGAGGTTTTGCTAATTTAGGGTGTATGTTTCGCAGGTGTGAACGCTAATCCAGCTGCTGGGATCGGGCCCTTATATTTTGTTGTCGAGTCGTCGGTTGACGAAAAAGGTATCGCTGTTGGTATAAGCGGGGCCAGAGCAGATTTTAGCTATTTTAAAGCCCTGTCACGACTGGCAGGTTTTTTTTGGGAGAACGAGAAAATCAGTACGTTACGATACGGAAACTGAGAGTGTTGTTAGCAAAAGTCTTTAACTGACATGTTGTTAGCTATAGGCTTTGTACATTATTCAGTTTGTTACTTATTTCAGGCTATTTACGGGCGATCATACTAACTAGCCGCTATATAGAGGTATTGTAGATATCTTGAATGACAGAGCGACGAAAAACGCGCTTACAAATGTTACCATGTGGTAAAATTACACTGTTATTCATAACATCTAAATTCTGTGGGACTTGTTAATGACACAAGATTTGATAGGGAAAGTTGAAGTCGAGCGGCCTCGTCGTCGCTCTCGTGTTCGTGAAGCCCATGAAGCTAAGATATTAAGTGTTGCCGAAGATATCTTCGCCCAGTTTGGGTATAACGGCACCTCTATCGAGTCCATTGCCGAACGTGCCGGCATGTCGAAACAGAACATGCTTTATTATTTTCCTTCCAAGGAGGTCCTATACCTCCGCGTATTGGCCAGTATTCTTGATCTTTGGTTGGAAAAGATGGTGCTGCTGGATCAGGATGGAGATGACCCTGCAACAATGCTGGAGAACTACATCCGGGGTAAAATTGAGCTGTCACGAACCCACCCCAACGGCTCCAAGGTGTTTGCCAACGAGATCATCAACGGTGCCCCCTATCTGAAGAATCACTTACAATCTCAACTGGTTCCTATTCTCGATGCTGATGTGAATCTGGTTCGTAGTTGGATTGCTGATGGCAAGATGGACCCGATTGACCCGTATCACCTGTTCTTCGTGATTTGGTCGTCTACTCAAACCTATGCGGATTTCTCCACCCAGATTCAGCTATCGTTGAAGAAAGACCAATTGGATGTTGAAGACTTCAAAGGGGCCAGTGATTTCCTGACCCATATGGTTCTGAAAGGGATCGGTCTCAAAACCTGAATCGCGGACCAGTCGGTTAGCAATTCAAGCGGTTACCAATACAGTCAGTTACCAATATATAGGTAGTGAATAATTCAGAGAGGTGGCTCAGTCCGCCTTTTTTTGTCTTTTTGTCAATTCCCCGTAACTTTTCCGTAACGTCCTCCCGTCCTAACGGCGTTCATATACCGTTTTATTTACTGTTTAAATCATCTGTTATGCACCTGTTTCACGTCCTTTCGTTTCGAACCTCACGAGTATTACTCCTCAGTTTTTTATCTTTCCTCTTTTTAATAGCTGATCTGTAAAGGTTTTTTTGCATCCAAACTATGGCGGCATTGTATTGGAAAAAATAACTTGACCATATGGTCAAAACAACGCTAGGATAAATTGACCAGAAGGTAAAACTTTTGATGTTGAATCCATTGGCCCCAATAGAGGCGCCGGGATCCAGCAGAGACCGCCAATAAAAATAACAATGGAGGCCTGACTGCGATGTTGTCACGCTCACAAGCACTGGAATTAGGCACCGTTACAGGTGTTGAGTTGGAAAGGTTGCAGCAACAGGCTTCGGCTTTACGGGATCTGCACTGGGGCAGCAATTTGACCTACTCACGTAAGGTCTTCGTGCCCCTGACCAATATGTGCCGTGACGATTGTGGTTACTGCACCTTCGTTCAAAAGCCGGGTTCGCCGAATGCACGTGTTATGACACCGGAGCAGGTGATGGCGGTGGTGCGCGAAGGCGAGGCGATGGGCTGCAAAGAGGTTCTGTTTAGCCTCGGAGAAAAACCGGAGCTGCGTTACAGCCAGGCAAAAGACGCATTGGCCGCGCTTGGTTACGAGTCGATGACCGATTACCTGAAGGCGATGTGTGAGCGCGTCATCGAAGAAACCGGCATGTTGCCTCACGTCAACGCAGGTACGCTGACGGAAGATGAAATCATCAAGCTCAAGCCGGTAAGCGCCAGCATGGGAATGATGTTGGAAAATGTCAGTCGCCGTCTGTTGGTGAAAGGCGAGGCCCACTATGCCTGCCCCGACAAAGTCCCGGTGCAGCGACTTCGCACCTTGGATCGTGCGGGCCACCATGATGTGCCTTTCACGACCGGTATTCTGATCGGCATCGGCGAAACTTGGGAAGAGCGCATTGATAGCGTGTTGGCGATCAACGAGCTGTACCTACAGTACGGTCATATCCAAGAAGTGATTGTTCAGAACTTCTGCGCCAAGCCCGGAACAGCGATGGCTAACCATCCTGAGCCAGATCTCGACGACATGTTGCGGACCCTCGCTGTAGCGCGATTACTGCTCGATCCCCGTATCAGTCTGCAAGCCCCGCCTAATTTACAGCAGCGTTTTAGCCACTATATCGAATCCGGTATCAACGATTGGGGCGGTATCTCTCCGCTGACCTTGGACCATATCAACCCTGAACGCGCTTGGCCGCAGATCGATCAATTGCAGCGTGCAACGGCCGATTGTGGTTACCGACTGACCGAGCGCCTGGCGGTCTACCCCCCTTATCAGAATCTTCCGAATGTCTATTTTTCTCCGTTGATTGCCGAACGTGTCGAAGCTATCGCCCGGTCAGACGGTTTTGCAGCGATGCAGTGCGCCTGATTTGACCAGCTGGTCGAGCCGCAACTTTTGCAACGCTTCCTGAGAAAACAGAGGAATTGATCATGAACAGTTTCACCACCGCAGCATTTAATTCGCCGCATCAGCAACCCGCACTCAGTGGTGCGCTGCTGCAATCTTTGGCAGCAGCCGATCGCCAGACACAGCAGATTCTGATGGACGTCATCAAGGGTCAGGAACTGAGTGAGCCCGATGCGATCAGCTTGTTTGAAACGCAAGGCCCGGAGCTGGACGCGTTGGTTGCCACGGCGGATTACCTGCGTGAGAAGAGCGTCGGCAACAGCGCCAGCTTTGTGATTACCCGCAATATCAATTTTACCAATGTTTGTTACATGGGCTGTAAATTCTGCGGATTTGCGAAGCGTAAGGACGATCCGGACGCTGAGCTGCTATCGATGGATGAGATCGTCAATCGGGCGCAAGAGGCCTGGGATCGCGGCGCTACCGAAGTCTGCATCCAGGGCGGCCTGCACCCCAATATTGGCGGCGATCATTACCGCAATATTCTGATCGCGATAAAGCAGCGGTTACCGAAGATTCATATTCATGCGTTCTCACCGTTTGAGATCTGGTTTGGTGCGCTTAAAAGCAAAATGACCACGGCCGAATTCATTCAGGATCTGATCGATTGTGGTCTGGACTCTATGCCCGGCACGGCAGCGGAGATTCTTGATGTCGAGATCCGCCAGCAACTGACCAAAGACAAACTGACCACCAAACAGTGGGTGGATATTATCAAGACAGCTCATCGGCTGGGTCTGCCGACGACATCGACCATTATGTACGGTCATATCGATCACCCTCGCCATTGGGCGGCCCACCTTGCTCAATTGCGTGACATTCAGAAGGACACCGGCGGCTTTACCGAGTTTGTGCCGCTGGGTTTTGTGCACTACGAATCGCCGTTATATCTCAACAATAAGGATGTCCGTCCGGGGCCAACCCCGCAGGAGAACACCCGTATGCATGCGGTGGCTCGACTGATGCTCAACGGCTGGATCGACAATATCCAAGCATCCTGGGTCAAGCTGGGGCCCGAGTATGCCCAACAGATGCTGCGGTCCGGGGCGAATGACCTGGGCGGCACGTTGATGAACGAAAGTATTTCACGTTCGTCCGGCGGTAAACACGGTCAGGAGATCGTCCCTGAAGATATGGTCAGAATGATTCAACAGGCCGGTCGCGATCCGTTTCGCCGCAACACGCTGTACCAGCCGCTAGAGACGTTCGAGCCAGCCAGCGGTTTAACCGATGCCGCCCCCTACCGCGATGGTCGAGCGATGGCTGCTAGTCATCACGGACATCAGCTGATCGCCACCAGTGCAGTGGCTGCGGTATGAGTTTCGCGGCAGAAAAGACAGTCAACATCACCGTGCTGGCGGGTGGCGTCGGCGGCGCCAAGATGGCCGAGGGGTTGGCGTTCAGCCGGTACGGCGAGCAGCTGAGCATCATCGGTAACGTCGCCGACGACCAGCAGTTTCATGGACTGTGGGTATCACCGGATATCGACACCTTGACCTATACCCTGGCGGACCTGATCGACCGTGATAAAGGCTGGGGGCTAAAAGATGAGAGTAACCGGACCTTAGATGCGCTGAATCGACTGGGAGCGGACACCTGGATGTATCTGGGTGATCAGGACTTTGCTACCCACATCTACCGTACCGAGCAACGGCGGATGGGCGTTCGACCCACCGAGATTGCTGCCCATATCGCCCGCCGTTTAGGGGTGCAGGCCAACATCATTTTACCCACCGATGATTGCATCCAGACCCGGGTTAAAACCGATCAGGGCTGGCTCGACTTCCAAAGCTACTTTGTCCGCCAAGGCTGCCGACCGGTGATCACCGAGTTTGCTATTGACGGGATCGAGCAGGCAACCGCGACGGATGAAGCGCTGCGGGCGATCGCCGAAGCCGACCTGATCGTCTTTGCGCCCAGTAATCCGATCGTCAGCATCGGCGCCATTGTGGCGATCCCCGGAATTCGTCAGGCGCTGATTCGGTCGTCGGCCTACAAGATTGCGGTTTCTCCGCTGATTAACGGCCAGACCGTCAAAGGTCCGGCCGACAAAATGATGATCGCTGCCGGTTATCGCTGTGATCAAAACGGTATAGCCGACTGTTATCGCGGGCTGATCGATGCGCTGGTGATCGACCAGTCAGACAGTGACGCGGCAACAGCGTTAATGGCTGACGGACTGGCGGTGTTAACCATCCCCACGCTGATGACCACGCGGCAGCACAAAATCGATCTGGCTGAAGCGGTGGTTGGCTTCTTTGCCGCCAATCATGTGACCACTGCCGGTTCAGACGATTCTGCTGCTCTGATGACCGCTGCAAACTAAGGGAGGGTCGGTGATGAAGACCATTATTGTGATACCGATGAAAGACCCAAGACAGTCGAAACAACGGTTATCCGGTGTGCTGAATCCGGCTAATCGGCAGCAGTTGGCGCTGTCCATGTTCACCCATAGCCTGGAGTTTTTTCAAACGCATTTCCCGGCTTATACGGTACTGGTGGTTACCCGTTCCGAGCGGATTCGCGCTATCGCGAAAAGACACCAAGCCGAGGTGTTGATGGAAACCCCGCCCGGTGGGTTGAACGGTGCGGCTAGCCAAGCGGCGCAGTGGAGCCGTCAACAGGGCTATGAATCGCAGTTACTAATTCCGGCTGATATTGCGGTGTTGGATGAGCACGAGATCGGCCAGTTGCTGGATCAGCTCTGGGATGCGCCCTGGGTATCCATCTGTCCCGCCGACGATGGCGGCACCAACGCGCTGATGACATCGCCACCCGACGTGATTCCGTTTCGTTTCGGCATCGATTCCTGTGAAGAACACTTGGCCGTCGCACGCAAGCTCGGTGTGCACTCGGTGGTGAACGAGATGAAAAATTTGGCTTTTGACGTAGATAGTCCAGACGATCTGGAGCAGCTGGCAGCTCTGCCGATGTTAGTTCCCGCGCAGGAGGTATTGAACGCATGCAACATGTATTGAGCCCTACCGAGCTACCCACCCTTAAAACCGCCGTAGCGGCCGCTGTTGATGCTGGTGTCAGCATCCAGGCAGTCCCCGGCTTGCCGGACATTCAACCCGGAGATGATCTGGTCGAACTGCTGCTGGCCTCGATGGACCGCAACAACATCAGCCTCGATGACGGCGATATTTTGGTGATCGCCCATAAGGTGGTTTCTAAATCCGAAGGCCGCATTGTTCGCTTGGAAGATGTCAAACCCTCGGCTCAGGCGCTGGAGTTGGCGCATACCGTCAACAAGAACCCGCGCAAGGTTGAGGTGATTCTGAGTGAATCCAAGCGTGTGGTACGGGCGGTGAAACGGCCGGATCAGGAGGAGGGCACGCTGATCGCTGAGCATCGGTTGGGCTTTATCTGTGCCAACGCGGCCGTCGATGAATCCAACGTAGGAACCCCCGGCAGTGTGATTTTGCTACCCGAAGACCCCGATAAAAGCGCCTGGGACTTATGCCGGGGGCTGGAGCAGGCGACCGGCAAAAAACTGGGAGTGGTGATTACCGATACCTTTGGCCGTCCCTGGCGGATGGGATTGGTGAATGTGGCGATCGGCCTGGCACGCGTGCCCAGCACGGTCAATATGGCCGGTGAGAGTGATGCCTACGGGCGGGAACTGTCGGTCACCGTACCGGCCCTGGCCGATGAGTTGGCAGCCGCTTCTGGCTTGCTGATGAGCAAAGAGGGCAAAAAGCCCGCGCTGATTTTTAAAGGCGTCGAGTGGACACCGGGCAATAGCTCAGCACTCGACCTGATACGACCCCAACAAGAGGATCTATTTCGATGAAAATTGCAATTTTAGGCGGTACCGGACCACAGGGTAAAGGCTTGGCGTTGCGCTTTGCAGCAGCGGGCGTTGACGTTGTTATTGGCTCGCGAGATGGTGATCGTGCCGCCGAGATAGCGGCTGAATTGACCGCGCAGCTCGATACAGCAAACGCAGTAATCAGCGGTGCTGACAACATGGCGGCGGTACAGGCTGCTGACGAGATGGTTATCCTGGCGGTCCCCTATGCCGCTCACGATGCCACGTTGAACGCTATTAAACCGGCCCTTAGTGGCAAGGTCTTGGTTGATATCGTGGTACCGCTGGCCGATGGCGACCCCAAAGCGGTTGCGATGCCTGTTGAAGGGTCCGCCACGGAAGCCGCCCAGGCGTTGTTGGGCGCGGAGATCCCAGTGGTCGGAGCACTGCACAATGTCTCTGCTGCAACACTGAACAAACTGGATCAACCGATCAATTGCGACATTCTGATTTGCGGCAACGACTTGGCGGCCAAAAACACCGTGATCGAATTGATCCAGCGTCTGGATGTACAGGCGTATAACGTCGGTCCGGCTGTCAATGCGCGCTGTGTTGAGGCGATCACACCGATGCTGATTCGTTTGAATATCTCCAAGAAAGTGCCGTTCTCCCATGCAGGAATAAAGATCTGGGCGCCTGGCACCTGAATTCACTTTTAACCTGAATCAACGTTTATCCAGAAAGACTTTTTACATAAATAAAAACAACATCGTATAACTCGGAGAATAATTATGAAATTTGGTATCACTTTTAAGGGTTTTGTTAGCCCGGAACGCGCTCGTAAATTGGCCAAACAAGCGGAAGACGCCGGCTTCACCCATTGCTGGTTTTACGATTCACACATCCTCTGGCGTGAATGTTACCCGGCCATTGCGATGTGTATGGAACATACCTCCAAGATCAGTTTTGGTCCCTGTGTCACCAACCCCAACTCGCGTGACTGGTCTCTGGCTGCCAGCCTGTTTGGCTCGTTGGCTCTGCAGAGCAACGGCCGCTTCCATGTCGGTCTGGGACGTGGTGACAGTGCGGTACGGGTGATGGGTAAAAAGCCTGCCACTCTGGCACGCGTAGCCGAGTTCACCCATAAAGTGAAAGCGATGGTTCGCGGCGAAGAGGTGATCTATGGCGAGTGTCCTGAGCCGGTCAAACTGCCCTGGGCGAACGGTTACGAACTGCCGGTCTATATCGGTGCCTACGGTCCTAAGGCGCTGCAGACGGCCGGTGAGGTTGGTGATGGTGTGGTATTGCAGATTGGCGAGCCTTCGATTGTGAAATGGTTAGCCGATCAGGCGATTGCTGCCGGTGAAGCGGCGGGTCGTGATATGAGTAATTTCGAAGTGATCACGTCGGCACCGGCCTTTACCGGTGACAAAGAGAAAGGTATCGAGGCGACCAAGTGGTTCCCAGCGATGGTGGGTAACCACGTGGCGGATATCGTCGAGAAGTACGGTTCCACCAGCGGCGCTGTGCCGGAGAGTCTGACCTCGTATATCGAAAACCGTAAGGGTTACGACTATTCCAAACACGGCCAGAGTGATAACCCGTATCTGGATTTCATCACCCCAGAAATTGTCGAAAGCTTTTGTGTTCTGGGTGATGTCGATGCCCATATCTCCAAGCTCAAGGAGTTGGAAGAAGCCGGTACAACACAGTTCAATATCTACCTGGATAGCGGTGACGAAGAACGCATCATTGCCGACTACGCCGAAGCCATCATTCCTAAATTTCAAAAATAAGTCTGTACTGATTTAACTTAAGCCCGTCTGGATCAGCCCGTCTGGATACGCCAGACGGGTCAGTTGGTATGGCGCTGTCGTTGAGTTAGATCGTTGAGCTAGACCGTCGAGTTTCGATACTCGGCCCGCTAATCGACTCGACAGATTCTCTGCTAAATCCGGAATTAAAAATCCACAGCGAGCGGTGGAGTCATTTACTCGCTTTGCAAAAGGAGTACGCCATGTTTCAGCCTGCCTATTCAGCGTTGTTTTCAAAATCGGTGACGGTGCCTATGCCGACGGAGTACGGCGAGTTTCGGATGACCGTGTATACCGAACGCAGTAATGGTCGGGAACATATGGTGCTGGAGACAGGCACGCCAGGACAGCAAGGTTCGCCGCTGGTTCGGCTGCACTCTGAGTGTGCTACCGGGGACCTGTTTGGGTCGAAACGTTGCGATTGTGGTGCGCAGCTAAAGCACTCGCTCGAACGGATCCAGGCCGAGGGCTGCGGGGTGTTGGTTTACCTGCGCCAGGAAGGGCGGGGAATTGGTCTGAGTAATAAGTTGAAGGCCTATCAACTGCAGGACAGAGGCCTAGATACCCTTGATGCCAACCTGGCGTTGGGTTTCCAAGCTGACGAGCGCAGTTATGTCCTTGCGGCCTCAATTCTCAAGTCGATGGGGCTCAGGCGGATTCGTTTGTTAACGAACAACCCCGACAAGGTCGCTGCGCTGATGGCAGAGCATGTTCAGGTGGACCAACGTATTGCCATAGAGGTGGGCCATGAGGTGGAAAATGCGGGTTATTTGGCCGTAAAAAAACACCGTATGGGACATTTTTTAACCCTCGCGGAATAAGCAATACCGAACTATCAAAACACTATCCAAAACGTTTGGGGACTTGTTCACAAGCCCCCTAAAACAACTAATAAAAATAAAATCCGAAAGAGATGAATATGAACATGAAAGTATCATTACCCAGTTTGTTGGGGGGCGTCTGCCTTCTCGCCTCTGCATCCGCCTCTGCAGAGATGTTATGGAGCGACTTCAGCCTGACCTTCATGAAGGGCAGTAACTACGAAGTCGGTGACTCTGACAGGACGGTGTTTACCGCCGAGCATGCCAGTGCCCATACCTGGGGCGATAATTTCTTCTTTATCGACCGATTGAACTCAAAAGACGGCACCACAGAGAGTTACTTTGAGCTTTCACCGCGGCTGAGTCTGGGTTACCTCACTAGCTCTGAGTTGAAGTTTGGACCGGTAAATGACCTATTGATCGCCACCACCTGGGAAGCCGGTGAGGGTTTTGATAACTATCTCTACGGTGTTGGCTTTAACCTCAAGGTGCCGGGGTTCCAGTATGTCGGGTTGAACGTCTATCAAGTGTCTAATGAGCTGTGGGAAGATGACCAGCAATTGACACTAACCTGGGGTCTTCCCTTTTCTGTCGGTGCTGCAGACTTTGTTTACGATGGTTTCGTCGATTGGAGTTCTGCTCAGAGCGATCATGCGTCCGAGATGAACTTTACCTCACAGTTGAAGTGGAATGCGGGAAAGTTATTCGATATCAAGGCGCCTGTATACGTGGGTATTGAATATGTGTACTGGATTAATAAGTTCGGTATTGAAGGGGTTGATGAACACAATCCTAATTTGATGGTTCAGTGGCATTTCTAATAGCGTTTCCTTTTCATAATAAGCCGGCCTTCGCCGGTTTTTTTTTGCCGGACATCTTTGTTTAACTTATCGTCTTTAATCTAAATAATTGATTTTAATATCAAATTAAAGGTGTAAGTTCAAATCCAATAATAATTTGACCAAATGGTAAATTTAGTGTTACTTTTACCATACGGTAAATATGTTTCGGTTGATCGGATGTTTGCCCGTTTAAACATTTGATCGAGTTCAACAGGGCTCAAACGTCAGGTTTGAGGCCGAAAGGAGCGAGTTAACAATGAAGATTATAAAAATAAATCAACAACGCTTGTGGGACAGTCTCATGGTGATGGGCGAGATTGGAGGAACAGAAAAAGGCGGGTGTTGCCGACTTGCTCTGACCGATCTTGATCGCCAGGCGCGAGACCTGTTTGTTTCCTGGTGCGAAGACGCGGGATGTACGGTCCGGGTCGATAAGATGGGCAATATTTTCGCCCGTCGTGCCGGACGAGATAATAGCTTGCCGCCAGTGGTCATCGGCAGCCATATCGACACCCAGCCGACGGGAGGCAAGTTCGACGGTGTTTACGGCGTCTTGGCCGGGTTGGAAGTGATTCGTTCATTAAACGATAACGGGGTTGAAACCCAAGCGCCGATCGAGGCATCCGTTTGGACCAATGAAGAAGGGTCTCGATTCGCTCCTGCAATGGTAGCCTCAGGTGTTTTTGCAGGTGTATTTGATCTTGAATACGGTCTCACCCGAGCCGATCTGGACGGTAAAACGATGGGTGAAGAGTTGCACCGCATCGGTTATGACGGTGCCGAAGAGGTGGGTGGTTACCCGATCAAGGCGTTCTTCGAGTCCCATATTGAACAGGGCCCGATCCTTGAAAACGAAGACACGACCATCGGTGTTGTAACCGACGCCCAAGGTCAACGCTGGTATGAAATCACTCTGACGGGACAAGAATCTCATGCCGGCCCGACGCCAATGTTGTTGCGTAAGGATGCTCTGGTGGGTGCCGCTCAGATCATCGATGAGGTCAACCAGATCGGCCTGACCAATCAGCCTCTGGCGTGCTCTACCGTGGGGCTGATGCAGGTGTTCCCTAATTCTCGGAACGTGATTCCTGGTGAGGTGTTCTTTACCGTCGACCTGCGCCATCCGGACGATGCGATTTTATCGAAGATGGATCAGCAATTGCGTGACGTCAGCAAGCGTATTGCCGAAGAGACTGGTCTGGAGATGAAGTTCGAGCAGATCTGGTACTCACCGCCGGTTCCCTTTAACAAATCGTGTGTCGACTCCGTTCGTAATGCCGCAGAAGCCGCCGGCTATAGCCACCGCGATATCGTCAGTGGCGCGGGTCATGATGCCTGTTATATCGCCAGAGTCGCCCCGACTGCGATGGTCTTCGTGCCTTGCGAGGACGGTATCAGTCACAACGAGGCTGAAAATGCCAAGCCCGAGCATCTGGCCGCCGGTTGTAATGTATTGCTTGCAGCGGTGCTCAATCAGGCCAACAGCTAACCACACTTAGCTGGCCAATCTTTAGATCTAATCAGTTCACTATCTGACGAGGTCACCGACCTGAATTCGGTTCTCTGCCTGTTGTTAATCAACAGGCTGCGGAACCCTATTGCCTGATTTTGGGTGGTCTGGGGCACCACGTCACGGGAGAAAAATAATGATAATAGGAATCCCCAAAGAAACGTTAACCGGTGAGAGTCGGGTCGCGATGACGCCCGATAATGTCCAACAACTCTGTGGCCGTGGCTGTCAGGTTCTGATCCAGTCGGGTGCGGGCGAAGCCGCAGACTACGCCGATGCCGCCTATCGGACATCCGGCGCCGAAATTTTGCTCGATCGAGATGAGATTTTTGCCCGGGCGCAGGTCATTACTCAGGTAAACGTATCCGCTAATGAGGCGGGCGAGCAACATTGCCGACTGCGCCGTGGCCAGCTGGTTATCGGCTTGATGGACCCCTTGGGAAATCCCGAGCAAGCACGGTCATTGGCCGAACGCCACATCACCAGCGTGGCGATGGAGCTGGTACCCCGGATCAGCCGTGCGCAAAGCATGGACGCGCTGTCGTCGATGGCCACCATTGCCGGTTATAAGGCGGTGTTGATGGGGGCTAATGCCTCGGGGCGAATTTTTCCGATGTTGATGACCGCCGCCGGAACGCTGACCCCGTCCCGGGTATTTATTATGGGTGTGGGTGTGGCCGGTCTGCAGGCGGCCGCAACCGCAAAACGGTTAGGCGCCGTCGTGGAAGCCTATGATGTCCGTCCCGCTGCACGTGAGCAGATTCTCTCGGTTGGGGCTAAACCGATCGAACTGGATCTGAACGCTGATGCGACTGAAGGCACGGGAGGGTATGCCAAAGCGCAGGGTGAGGACTTCCTGACGCGTCAACGCGAGTTGATGACCGAGGTACTGGCGCAGCAGGATATCGTGATCACAACCGCCGCCATTCCCGGCGCGAAATCTCCGATTCTAATCACCAAAGAGATGGTCGCCAGTATGAAACCCGGTGCGGTGATCATCGACCTGGCTGCCGAGCGAGGCGGTAATTGTGAACTGACCCGTTGCGGTGAAACGGTGGTCGAGCACGGCGTCATTATTATCGGACCCGATAACCTGGCAGCCACGGTGCCCAATCACGCCAGCCAGATGTACGGCAAAAATATTGAAAACCTGCTCAACCATTTGATCGACGATGCGGGGGCGCTCAATCTCGATTTTGATGACGAAATCATCCAAGAAACGGTGATGACAAATGACGGCATCGTCTGCCATGGCCGGATTCGTAGCTTGTTGAAGTTGCCCGAATTAGTCCTCACCGAGTTAGAAAACACAGAGAACATTCAGGAGGTGGCGTAATGGAAATTATTATTATGCAACTCTCCTTGTTCGCTCTGGCGGTGTTTTTGGGGGTTGAGCTGATCACCAAAGTGCCGCCGACGCTGCACACCCCATTGATGTCGGGCAGTAATGCCATTTCGGGTATCACCATCGTCGGTGCTCTGGTTGCGGCCGGCTCCGGTGATACGTCTGGCCTACTGGTTCAGAGTCTGGGGTTTGTGGCCATCGTACTGGCCACCATTAATGTTATCGCCGGTTTTATGGTGACCCATCGCATGCTTAGCATGTTCAAGCGCAGGAGCTAAGCCATGAACCTTATGATTGTAGATCTGTTTTATCTGGTTGCAGCATTGCTGTTTGTTGCAGGAATTAAGGGGCTGACTCGCCCGCGTACCGCCGTTCGCGGCAATACCCTGGCGGCTGTGGGGATGTTGATCGCGGTCGTGGTGACGTTGCTTGATCGTAATGTCATCAGTTACGAGTTGATTGTTGCCGCTATCGGTCTGGGAGCAGTGATCGGTTTTGTGATGGCTAAAAGGGTACAGATGACCGGTATGCCGCAGATGGTGGCGCTGTTGAATGGTTTTGGTGGTGGAGCCTCACTGGGTGTCGCCGCGGCCAGCTATTTCTCTTTTATCAGTTTCGGCACTGCTGCTTCAGGTGCTGAGCAGGTCGTGGCGTTGGTTGCGATGGCGATGGCGGCTCTAATCGGTGCGGTGACTCTGACGGGTAGTGCCGTGGCGTTTGCCAAATTACAGGAGCTGATCTCCGGTAAATCGATGGGTTTTAGCGGGATGAAATATCTCAACCTGGGGCTGCTAGTGGCAACGCTGGCGCTGGGTTATAGCATGGTGATTAGCGACAGCATGGCGACGTCGAGTTTTGTGGCATTAATCGCGCTGGCACTGTTGCTTGGGGTGACCCTGGTGATGCCGATTGGCGGTGCCGATATGCCGGTGGTTATCGCATTGCTGAACTCCTACTCGGGCATCGCAGCGGCGGCTGCGGGTTTCATCATGGGTAACACCGTACTGATCGTCTCCGGTGCCCTGGTCGGGGCATCCGGAATCATCCTGACGCAGATTATGTGTGTGGCGATGAACCGGTCATTGTTGAATGTGCTGTTTGGCACCATGGTCCCCAGTAGTGGTGTAACGATAGATGCCGACGAGGTCTATGCCGGCAAGGTGAAATCATCGACGCCCGATGAGATAAGTATGCTGCTGGAAGACGCGCAACGGGTGGTGATTGTGCCTGGTTTCGGGTTGGCGATGGCGCAGGCACAGCACGCGGTGCGTGAACTGTCGGATACGCTCGAAAGCCGCGGTGTGGAGGTGGAGTACGCTATTCACCCGGTCGCCGGTCGTATGCCCGGTCACATGAACGTCCTGTTGGCTGAGGCGGAAGTGGACTACGAGCAGATGAAGACGATGGAGCAGGCCAACGCCCGGTTTGGTAAAACGGACGTGGTGATTGTGATCGGCGCCAATGATGTGACCAATCCGATGGCTCGGGAAGACAAAGGCAGTCCTATCTATGGAATGCCGATTCTCAATGTCGACCATGCCAAAAATGTGGTTGTCGTTAAGCGCAGCTTGAGTCCGGGTTATGCAGGTCTGCCTAACCCACTGTTTGCCAACGACAATACTTTTATGATGTTTGGTGATGGCAAGAAGGCGATCATGGATCTGACCGCGGCGCTGCACGAGGCGGCTTAATCAGGCCCTGAAAAGGCTATCCGTCGCGGTTATAGACAAACGGATAGCTTTTGGCAGCGGTTTATACGTCGGCGGACATTCGGCCCTTGCAGGAAAACAAGCCCAACCAAGGACTATTCATCCCATGTCGGGTTTCAAAGTAGCGCCCATCACCCGATGGGCGCTCTTCTTTTATCGCATCATCCATGAACGACAGAATCGACAATGTGGGTGCCAAAGTCGTACTGAATTGGATCGTCCAATCGTCGTGGGGGGGGTTAAACGGTAGGGGTGTGAGCGCCTACTTCTGCCGCTTGCGGCGACAATCCAGCCATCATAAATCTTTTTCACTGTCTTCCGCTATGCGAGCTTAGCAGCCTGTAAGGGCTTTCTAATGTATCGAATAAAGCCAATCTGATTTAGTCAGAGTCCAAATCCAAGGTGGTCATCACGACGACTTCTGCTATCGGCCGCTGTATCTACAAAGGAGACGTGATTCTTAGTTTGAATCGACCCCATTTCAGGCCAAATTAAGCCCGATCAAGCTTTCGTGTTCGACAAGTGAAGGAAAGCAGCCATCAGTCTGAAGGCACAATGGATTCCAGGTCAAACCGCGTGGGCTTTTATGTATGAATGACACCCATCTTGACGGTGGTTTCGGGGGAGGTTAGCGCTACCAGTCGCGGTTTAAACGTAGAGTCATACATAACATCTGCATTCCCAAACCGCTTACGGTGATAGCATCGAACAAAACATGATTAATGCGCTATAGTTCAATAGCTTTAGAGGGTGTTGTAACCGAGTTAAAGTCCGTAATCTCTACCATGCGACTTAGACCAAGGAGGTCAGGATGGCAATCAGGAAGAACTTCTCTCTGTCGCTTCCTCTCTTCGATATTTTTTACAGCAACCAGTCCGGTCAGCTTTCTCAGCACGGCTGTATCGACAGCCATAAGATCAGCGTATCAATATAATGATAAAGCGCGTTACATGTTTCCATACCCGATCTAGCAACAATTCATTCAAAAAAATGCGCAGAAAAACGTTAGCAGTAAGTCTCTTTTATCTTCTTTTTTTTATGCAGAACAGTTATGGCGACAGTTGTGATAACCTCATTTTCCCCCTGTGTCAGGATAGTTGTCACCCCTCATAATCAATTAAGACAGGGGCGGAT
>JBALVL010000023.1:0-74542 GCA_036961355.1 Motiliproteus sp. | reverse complement strand
GCTTTCATCATGGCTCATTTGAAGCCGTATGGTAGTGAGGCGGACCATCCCATTAGGTCTTGCCTTTGCGGTCTTGCTACAAGGGGCAAAACGCAAGACCTGACCGCCTTCTTTTCTTAGATACTTAGGACTAATGCGGTTTTACAGCGTTTATTTACAACTATGGAGGTGTGATTTGTTTGAATTAAGGCGAGCGATATTTCCTCAAGATTTATATAATATACTGGACATATACCGAGAGTACATTAATAGCGCCTCCGTCAGTCTAGACTTTCAATATAATGAAAGTGAATTTAGTAATCTTTCTAAAAAATACAATACAGATGGAGCTGGGATATATCTAATCTGTGATGGTCACAATGTGGTTGGTTGCGTGGCATATAGAAATATTGATGATAATATTTGTGAAATGAAACGAGTTTATGTTCGCCCCTGTGCAAGGGGTAATAATCTTGGTGCCAAATTAGTAGATAAAATATTAAAAGAGGCTAAGTGTTCAGGCTATAGAAAAATTTGCCTTGATGTTTTACCAGAGTTTAAAACGGCTATAAATCTATACGAGTCCTATGGGTTTAGCTCTGACGTGGCAATCACATTCAATCCTGTCCCAGGGACTAAATTTCTTAGTCTGGATTTGAGCGAAGATGCATAACAAGTGACTATGGCTTCCCGTCCTGTTAACAACCCTCCCTCATACGACCGGCACTGCCGCACCACGGCCGACATCAGCCGCCGCCTCACTCCAATCGCAGTCACGGCGTTGGTAGTGATCCAATAACAACCGCTCCTGCGCTGCCACGTAGTGATGATCGCGTTGTTCGGGTAGCACCTCGCTGTGCCATTGGTGAAGAACCCGGGTCGGATCACCGCCCAAAATCAAAATCCGATCGGCCAGCGAGATTGCCTCGCGCAGGTCGTGGGTCACGAACAGGATCGAGGTATCGGGGCGCTGCTGGCGAATACGCCGCACCTGTTGCCGCATCTCGGTAGCGGTGGGCGGATCGAGCGATACAAAGGGTTCATCCATCAAGATCAGTTGCGGATCGACAATCAGGCTGCGCGCCAGCGCTACACGACGCTCCATCCCCACCGACAAGGCACTGGGGTATAACTCGGCGCTGCCGGCCAAACCCATCGAGGCCAGCAAGGGTTCGATCCGATGGTAGCGGTCGGCGTCGATTACCAACTGCAGGTTTTGTCGCACCGTGCGCCAGGGTAGCAGCCGGGGTTGCTGGAACATGTAGCTGATCGCCTGCGGTTGGCGATCTTGCTGCTTGCTGGGCTGTTTACCAACTGTCATAGCCCCTTCCCCAACTTCGACCCCGTTCTGATCATCGGCAGCACTCACATCCTGCTGCAGCAGGCCGTCAAAGTTGTTATCCAGACCGGCGATCATGTTCAGTAACGTGGTCTTACCACACCCCGAAGGCCCCAACAGGCACAACAACTCACCCTTCTGTAGCTCCAGCTCAAACGAGTAGAACAGTAACCGCTGCGCCACCACCTTTTGATCGACCTGTAGACGGATCATAACGGCGTGGCCTGCTTTTTATTCAATTGAGAGTCCGACTGACGTTCCTTCGACAGAGAGTCCGCCAGATGTTGCTTCGAATGAGTGCCCGGCTGACTTTCCGCTTGATGACGATAGGTCTGGCTCTGCCGACGCCACTTCCGTTGACGCTGTTCCAACGGTTGCAGCACCAGCCACTCTATCGCCTGAACAATCGCGATAAACGCCAAGCTGTAGGCCAGAATGGCCGCCACATCGAACATCTGAAAGGCCAGATGGAGCTGAAACCCCACCCCTTCGCTGCGGCCCAGCAGTTCAACCACCAAGACGATCTTCCAGATCAGCGCCAGCCCTGTTCGTGCTGAGATCAACAGATAGGGCGCCAGTTGCGGCAACAGCACGTCGCGCAATCGCGTCCAGCGCGACAGCCGGTAGATCGAGGCCAATTCCTGGTAGTGCGGATCGAGGCTACGGGTGCCCTCACGCAGCGCCACCACCACGTTGGGAACCTTGTTGATCACCACCGCTAACACCGCCGCCAGCTCGCTCATACCGAGCCAGATATAGAGCAAAATAATCGTCACCAGCGCGGGCAGGTTCAGCAACAACACTAATAGGGGATCGAGCCAGCGATTGAGCTGCCAGGAACGTCCCATGGCAATGCCGATCACCACCCCCAGCAGCATCGATAGTGTGAAACTCACCCCCACCCGGGCCAAGGTTGCGCCGAGGTGGTAGAGCAGTTCCCCGCTTTGAAAGTGTTGCCATAGGGTCGCAGCCACCTGCTCCGGACTGGGCAGCAGTCGTTGCTGCAACAGCATCGACAGTAGCTGCCACAACAACAGTATCAGCAGCAGCACCAACGGTTGCGGTGATAACATCGCTAACAACCGGAAAACTCTTGGTCTGGATCCGGCGCTGGCAGCGCCAGCCATGGTTAAATCGCCGGGTGGGTTTGAAACAGAAGAACACGAATTAGCAGTGGAGATCGGAGATTCCAGTGAGCGACAGCGACGAATCAGGGGTTCGGAAGTTTTCATCACACGCCTAGCCGCCTCCTCATCACCGCTCTATGTTCTGGTCAATAATTCCGGGCTCGACTTGACCGGGCCGCTAAGGAATCACCCGAAAACTGGCACGATCTAACGTTGCCGATTCGCCCAACAGCCTGCTGCCGCCAACTTGGTGCATCAGTGCGTACATTTTCACCGCATCATCGATCTGGGCGTCGGTCAGTGGTGCCGGAATGCCATCCAGATAGCCCTGTTTAAGCTCGATAAAGGTCTCATCGGCCGAGGCTTTCATCATCCCGCGTAACGGCCCCCAAGCCTCAGCGTCACGCAACAGAAGTTGTTTGGCGGCTTGTGAGGAGTGCAACAACCCTGCCACCAACTGCGGATTTTGTTCGGCCCACTGTTGACGAAACACAAACCCGAGCATCGGCAGATCACTCTCCAGACCCAGCTCACGGCTGGTCTGTTTCAGATTCAATAACGAGGTCAATCCCTGTGCTTTGAGGCGCGCGGCAAAATGCCAGAACGTCAGCACTGCATCGATCCGGCCTGCTTCCAAGGCGGCATTGAGCAACGGTGGCGCGCCATACTGCTGTTCGGTTGTCGCCGCCAGATCGATCCCCTGCTGCATCGCGCGGGCCCGTAGTAGTAGCCAACCTTTGCTGGCCGGTCCGCCGGCAATACCGATCCGTTTTCCGTCAAGATCGGCGAGGCTTTGAATCGATGAATCGCGTGCCAATATCAGTTCACCGATGGCGGTCGAGAAAGGGATAAATTGCAGCATCTGACCGGCGGCACGCTGGCGGCTGACCCAGATCCAATCGGCGACAATGACATCACTGGAACCACTCATCAGCGCCGTTCGGGTAGCGCTCATACCGGCCAGCGGGGTGACATCGAGCTGGTAGCCATGGGCACGGTCAAACTGCTGCCGACGGATCGTTTCCAACTCCCAGTTAAGGGTGCCAAATTTGAGTGCAGCAACACTGATCTGAGGCAGTTGATCGGCACGACTCTGATCGAGTCCCAGCAACCAGACGGGTAACGACAAGGTTAAAGATAAAGTCAAAGACAAGCTGAGCGACAACACCCCCGTCAACGTTGCCAAAAAAAACCGCCGGGCTTTCGTGCTGGCTTGGATCAGAATCTGGCTCAGCTTTGCGTTTAGGTTTGAGTTCATAATTGGACTCAGCAAAGCCTGTAAATACTCGGTGGACCGCGTTTGCGTTAACACTACAACCTCCAACATGACTCAACGGGGTTTTTAACCTCTATGAAGGAACGTCTATAAAACGAACGCCTATAAACGGGGGATAAAAAGCAACCAGAACCAACATAAGGTTTTACACTAATAACAGTACCGCCAGCGGCAACGGCTGAAACATAGTACTTTCGACCCCTTTGCTGAGCACAAAGGTCGCATTCCGACTTCCGGCCATTCGCGGTCTAATAGGGCAACATAATAAAAAAGGAGTTACCGACCATGCAGTCGCTCCAACCTACCTCGACAACAGCAGGTGATGTGATCTCAGTATCAGCGAGCCAGATCCCCAATACTGACGCAGTCGGTCAGAATGTGGCCCCCGATAGAAAGCGCTCAGATGAGCATATTGACGATCCCGCCGAGCTGGATTCCTCAGTGTATAAATTACTGATAGCCGACGATCACCCGCTATTCCGCGAAGCCATTGCCGATGTAATTCTCGCCCGCTACCCCGACGCCGAAATTCTGCAATCAGAAAACCTCGACGACGCCGCAGTCCTGGCCAATGAACACGATGATCTCGATCTGATTCTGCTGGATCTCAATATGCCCGGCATGCACGGCCTCAACGGCCTGATGCAACTGCGCAATGAATCACCGACCATTCCGGTGGTGATCATCTCAGCCGAAGAGGAGAAGAGTGTTGTCTTGCAGGCGATGACTTACGGTGCTGTCGGTTTCATCATCAAGTCGTTACCCCGCGAAAAGATGACCCAAGCGCTGGAACAGGTCCTGGCCGGACAGGTCTACCTGCCTTCGGATGTGATTCGATCCAATAACGACAACAGCCGTACCAACCGCCGCCGCATCGATGAAAATGCCATCGCCCCGGATACCCTCAACAGCCTGACCCGACGCCAGCTGCTGGTACTCGAGCGAATGGCCAATGGCGAATCCAACAAGCAGATCGCCTACACCCTGTGCATTGCCGAGACCACGGTAAAAGCCCACGTCTCAGCGATCTTGCGCAAGCTCAACGTCCACAACCGGATTCAGGCGGTGTTATCGACGGGCAACATCGATTTTAACCAATACCTCAAGCGCTGAGGTGCTTATTGGACCTGCCGCGGCTCGCTTCCCTGCTGGCCGCGTCATTAAATCCATGTCCTTAAACCCTCTAGCCACTATCAGTAACAACTGGTCAGTTTCTGCAGCCCGCTCACCAACATCCACAACAGCGCTAAACGATTAGCGCTGTTGTCCTTAATTTTTTCACCGGTTATTACTGAAAGAATCACACTTCCTTGCCGTCCACTGCTGCGATACAACACAACAACCATGCAACAACGGCCTAAAAGGTATGAATTGAATTCCGCCATACAGCCGATTAACGCTCAGCCGCCAGCGTATACTTAAGAGGTACAGGTCGACTTAATCAAGACGACCGTGGAGGATTATCTAATGAGTATTTCAACACGCGTAGACGCCTATCTAACGGCGCAAAATATCGACTACGAGACTCTCAAACACGCCAATACCAACAGTTCACTGGGAACATCGATTGCCGCCAACATCACCCCGGATATGATCGCTAAGGCGGTACTGTTGCAAGATCATGAAGGCCGTCACTTGCTGGCGGTGTTACCAGCCGATCATAAGCTCAATCTGCAGAGACTAGGCGATCAGCTGGATCTGGACTTGCAGCTGGTCAGCGAAAGGCAGGTCTACCGCACCTTCGCCGATTGTGCTCCCGGCGCGGTACCGGCATTTGGCCCGGCTTATAACATGAACTCGATCTACGATGAGTCATTACAAGGCCTTAAGGATATCTATCTAGAAGCCGGTGATCACAAAACATTGATTCACCTGACCGGCGAGCAGTTTAGTCAACTGATGAGCAAGACCCAACACTCACGCTTCAGCGAGCGTGTGCTTCACTGATCGGATCTAAAGAGCACTGATCGCTTTGATACGGATCAATACAGCACCAACAACAGCCGTCGATTGGGTTGGCGGCCATCTAATGCCACACGCAAACCGACGTGTGTATATACCACCTCGCGTGCAAACTAATGCCGCGTGAAAACCAACCCCTAGTGAAAACTCATCCCTTGTGAAAACAAGCCGACAGCGCACACGGCTACTTCCGCCCTGTTCGGTTCTGACTTAGCCCGGTTATAGCTCAGTCCGGTTATAGCTCAGTACGCTGACCCGCTGCTAAAGATCCGGTCAATATTCTGCTGCGCCACGTCCTCTCCTGTTCCCGCCTTTGCGGTATCGTATAGACGCTCACCGGTGACGTTTAATCCCGCCGTCAGCAACCCCGGATCAAAGATCATGGCTATGTTCTGATGCGCAACGCTATACGTAGACAGAGCAGCAGTATTTTGCGAAGCAGAAACGCCATCCACTGGCGGCGGATTGACCAACGTCGGGTTAAAAGCGCGCGTCAGGTTCTCCATCGCCACGTCGTTAGCGGCGATCGCTTTGGGCGCGGTAAACCCGATCAAGATCACCACGACGAGGAAGGCGGTCAACGTAATACCGGCGCTCAGCACTCGTTTCTTAAAACAAGAACATGCCCAGAAAGGGCGATGGTTTGATTGCGTATTCATAACAGCTCTCCCGTGCAACGATGACGGCAGGCGGGATCAGAAGCTGCGATAAACAACAGCTGTAGACAGCTCACTCGCTGAACCGAGCCAACCGAGCGGTGGTATCGACGAGGACGCAAGACAGGCGAATGCTTGTTAGACAGGCGCTCTTAACGGGAGTTCGACAGCTAGGGGAGTTTGACCCCTGATAGCGCTGAAAAATGGGCGCTTAGAACGAGATTATGACTAAGCTAACCGTATCCGAATCTGATCGTCACCAAATTCGATAGTGTCACCGGCAACAATCTTTTTTCGCTTGCGGGTTTCAACCTTACCGTTGACCCGCACCTGACCATCGGCGACTGCCGACTTGGCTTCAGCGCCACTGGCCGCTAAGCCTTCAAACTTGAGGATTTTGTAGAGTTCGACCGGCTCTTGGGTAATTTCAACATCGCGCATGGGACAACAGCTCTCAGTATTTTTTGACGGATTACAGCGGACGACACAGACATGTCACTAACTAAGCGGGCGCATTATGACTCAATCATCGCAAACGACGCTATCTCGTCAGCACTCAAATAACGCCAGCAACCGACCTCAATATCCAAGTGAACCGCGCCGATCTGTTGACGGTGCAGCGCCACCACGCGATTACCCACCGCCTTAAACATCCGTTTCACCTGATGGTACTTTCCCTCAGTCAGGGTTAACAACACCTGCCGGGGACTCAACACCTGCAGTTGTGCCGGTAGCGTCAATCCGCTTTCGCCCTGCAACTGAACCCCCTCGACGAACCTTGTCACCACCTCGTCGGTTATCTCATCACGCAAGTCCACCCGGTACGTTTTGGGGCAACCCTGGTTGGGGGTAATGATCTGGTATGACCAGCGGCCGTCGTCGGTAGCCAGTACCAGGCCAGTGGTATCAGCATCCAGCCGCCCCGCTACGTGCAGCTCGGAACTGTCCAGGCCGGCACTGTCCAGGTCAACATGGTTAAACAGCGACGGATAGGCCTCATCGATATTGGAACAGACGGTATCTTTGGGTTTGTTGATCATCAGATACCGCGAGGGCCGTGCAGTAAGCTGCTCGCCATTGAGTTGAATACGGTTGTTCTCGTGCACCTGTTCTGACTCACGGGTCACCACCGCACCATTGACCACCACCCCACCGTTATGAATTAGCACGGTGGCTTCGTTGCGGGTCAAATCGGTGCTTTTACAGAGAAATTTGTCGAGGCGCATGGTTGCGGCGATGGCTCCATCAATAGAGGAATAGTCATTTGCTATAAAGACTGATAAACCTGCTGTTGTAAACTCCCCTATACCAGCCCCACGAGTTTAAAACGTTAACCCGTCTTTTTCTTGATCGCCAACTACGATGAGGGTTAACAAGGTTAGAGTTAGACAATTAGCCGTACGCGAAGAGTTTCAAATTCAAGAAAGCCACTTGATTGATCTTGAATACTATTTAGGAATAGACGAAATGGATACACATCCAGTCATGAACTTGAAAGATTCATTAAGCCTTCCCATTATCGAATCGGCTGGGGGGTTAGTGTGCAATAACAACCACCACATCCTGTTGATGTTCAAACGTGGCAAGTGGGATATGCCCAAAGGCCGCATAGAGCAAGGGGCTCAACGCGAGATTTCAGCACTGCGTGAAGTTAATGAAGAAACCGGGCTTAACCTGGACAAACTGACCATTCAGGCCAAGATCGTACCCACATGGCATACAACGCGACATCACAACATTCGCTATCTGAAGAAAACCCATTGGTTCCTGATGCGCTATGACGGCAACGACGATGATACGTCACCACAGATCGAAGAAGGGATTATCGAGTGCCGCTGGGTCCATCTCAGCGACCTGCCCCAGTACCGTGAGCTTATGCGCCCCAGAATTAATTACGTGGTCGATTTCTGGCACCAGAATCTCGCTTACACACCAAGACCTTAACGCGGTGAGGGCATTCGAAGTCGCTGCAACTGTTGCATCAAGCCCTCGTCAGTTTCTGACCGAACTACTAGCCGAACTAAACCGACTGGGCGCTTTGAACCGTCATCAGGTGCTGGATCACCGCTTTGAGTTTGGCAGGGCGCACCGGCTTGTTCATCAAACGATAACCTAGCGCGCGTATCTCTTGCTTAAGATCGTTGTCGTAGTTGGCAGTAATCATCAGTACCGGTGCACTGACCGCCAGTTCGGTTTCCATTTGATGCACCGCTTCAAGACCGGTCTTGTTATCGTTGAGGTGGTAATCGGCCACGATCAAATCCAGATTTTGCAACCGCTCAGCTTGCTCGGCGACATCGGCATAACTCAGCGCGGTGATCACCTCACACCCCCAACCTTCCAACAGTAATTGCATCGCTTCACAGATAGAGTGTTCGTTGTCGATCACTAGAACCTTACGATCACGTAGCTGTTCGTTCGCCAGTTGCTGCCATTGAGCAGGCGCAGCAACAGCAATCTGCGACTGATCAAGATCGCCATAGGGCACCAGCACCGAGAAGCAGGAACCGGCACCCGGCGTCGATTGCACGGCGATTCGGTGATCGAGAATGCCCGACATTTTATCAACGATCGCCAGCCCCAGACCCAGCCCTTTATCACGGCCTGAGTTGTCATGGTGGACCCGGTTAAACTCTTTAAAGATCTCTCGTTGTTTATCCGCTTCGATGCCAATGCCGGTATCCCAGACCTGAATCGATAAGCCGTCGGCTTGGCGACGGCAGCCCAACACAATCCGGCCCGAGCGGGTGTAGCGCAATGCGTTACTCAGAAAGTTGCGCAGAATACGCGCCAACAACTGGCTATCGGTGGCGATCACCGCCGTTGACGCCACACAGTCAAAATGGAGTCGGCTTTGCGCCGCCAGTGTCTGAAACTCGTTGGCCAGGTTATTCAACAACCGATCGGCGCTGAATGAGGTGATATCGGGTGTCACCACTCCGGCATCGAGTTTGGAGATATCCACCAGCGCAGCCAGCAGACTCTCGACATCTTCCAGCGAGTAGTTCAGCGACTGAACTAACGAGCGGGTCTTATCCTGCAACGGATGCTCCAGCAACGAGGCCGAGAACAGACGTGCCGCGTTCATCGGTTGCAACAAATCATGGCTGGCTGCCGCCAAAAACTTGGTTTTCGATTGGTTGGCCTGCTCGGCCTCTTTCTTGGCGTCGAGTAAGCGGTTCTCAATCAAGCACCGTTCGTCGATCTCCTGCACCAACTGACGGTTTACCTGCGTCAACTCGGCGGTGCGCTCGGTCACCCGCAACTCCATATGTTGGTAAGCCTGCGACAGCGCCTCGGCACTGCGACTGCGCTCGGTGATATCGGTGTAGGTATTAACAAACTCACCGCTGGGTAGCGGGTGGGTACAGACCTCCAGAATCCGGCCATCGTTCAGCGCCTGCTCCAACCGCAAACATAGCTTACCCTCATCATCACGACTACAGGGGTTAAGATCCGAGACATCGGTTTCTGACATCAATTGGGTAAAAGAATCGCCCTGCTTCAACGTACTGGGATCTTTGCCGATCAGTTCGCTGAAACGCTGATTCCAGGTCTCTATCTGGTTATGGCTGTTGACCAGCACCACACTCTGCGACAGATTATCGAGGGTATGTTGCAACACCCGTGACTTGTTGGCCAAGGCCCGTTCTCGCAGCGCCCGCTCGTTCTCGATTAGGGTGGTGATATCCTTGTACAGCACCACCAAGCCTCCATCACCGGTTTTACGCTGACTGACCTGCATCCAACCGCCACCGCGCATGCGGAACACTTTTCCATCCCCCAGCGGTGCGCCTTTGGCGGTAAAACCGCCGCCGTAGTAACGCTCGATCAGACGGGCCTTTTTGGCCAGCACCATGATCTCTTCGTAATGAACGCCGGGACGGATATCCACTCCAGCCATCTGCCAGAATTCGATAAACTTTGAGTTCGCCAGCAACAGGCGTCGGTCTTTACCGTACAGCACAAACGCGTCCGAGATACTCTCGATCGCTTCCTGTAGGTTGCTGTGCGCCGTCTGCGCTTCGGTATTGGCTTGTTTGAGGGCCTGGTTGCTGTGTTTGATCTCAGCCAGTGCGCCGTTTAACGCATCGGTCTGCTGGCGTACCTGTTCGGCCAGAAACACCGCATGTTCAAAATTGCCGTAAGCACCATCGTGCTGCTCAGGGCCCGACTCGACCCGCTGCATCAGCGCTCGGTTGATCTTGCTCAGCTTGGCGTTATCGGCCAGCGCCTTGTCGAGCTGCTGCTGCACCGAGGCTGAGTCTGAGGTTATGGACTGCGCTATCGCGCCGTCTGTTGACTCGACAGCAGCAATAGGCGACTGCACGTTATCAACCGTCACCTTCAGGCCCTCCAAGGGCGACACCGGTGAAGGTTTGATTGAGGTGCATGCCGTTGAACTGTTCGCCGTAGGTGTTAAAACCGATCACCCTGTTTTCGCTCAGCACCTTGGACATCGGTACATTCAGCGATAGCTGTTCGGACTCCAATCGGCGGAAGATACAGTCATAACCGATCACCAACTGAGGCGGGCCGATCTTGCGCTTGATATCATCGAACAGTGTTTCCAGACCCTCGGTCATATCGCCGCAGCGCGAACGGGTCAGTACAATACCGGTCTCAACCGCGCAGTAAAAAGTCAGGCTCAAGTCGTCGTTGACCCGCTGTATCGCCCGTGAGTAATAACGATCACCGATCCGCACCGATAACGGATTCATCGCGAACACCGACGAATCGAGCTGATCCACCCGTAAGTTAAGCGCACGGGCATACTCCTGCGCCGCCGGTTCGGCGTTCAATTCGATCACCCGGCGCTGAGCACTGTCGGCGTCGGTCACCACCAGTTTGTCATCGGTGTCGATCAGATGATCGATACTGAACACTTCGAAGCTACAACGGCTGTTAACCAGAATCAAAATAGCCGCATCAGAGTGAAAGCGGCCTTCAAAATAGACATGGGTGTCGCGGAAATGCAGATCATCACCGGCCGACCCACCCAATAGCGGAATACTGCCCAAGTGGGCATTAAGCACGTTCAACAGTTGCTCTTCGCGCACCGACAAACCGTCGAGCAATGTCAGCGCAAATGAATGCCCCATCAACGGCGCGACCTGCCGTTGGCGGCAGTTGTCGAGCATGCCGTGAACCAGCGACTGGGCGTTTTGGAAACTAAAATCGGCCAAATTGTTGAATAGCGAAGCTTCGATAGTGAAATCGTCAGAGCCGAACCCGATCGCGGTGATACTGCCTTGGGTATACCCCTGCGGACAGAGTTCTCCGGCAGTAGTGCAGCCAACCAGAGGGATCTCGCCAAAACGCTGTTGCAGCGCACTCGAGAGTGCATCCAGATCATAATGGCTAGCGCAAAAAAACAGCACCAGACTCAGTGGTTGCACCACCAGGTCGTCGTACAGTTGTTGCGCTGCGGCCTCGACATCCGAGTCATGGCTGACACTGCTCATCACCGAAGTCGTTGCTAACGGCTGTTGCTGTGACGGTAAAAACGGCTTGGTGGCTAACATCCCGGCCCCCTGATTGAATCAAATGAATCCATTCTAATTCTGACCACCCCCCGGCAACATACTACTTCAGAACCGTTTACCCCCCCGAGATGGATCATCTGTCGCTTAACCGATGTGTTTTAAAAAGTCTGAAAAAAAGCAACAAAAAGCCCGGTGCGAGTAATCGCATCGGGCTTTATCAATGTGAGCCCTGAAGGGGAACAGTTCACATTCTGCTTTATCGGCAGGCCATTAATCTAGACTTCAAGCCGGCTTTTGAACTGATCTGCTTGGAATCATCCGGGCTGGGGAAACCCGAATCAAAAAGTATGCAGCGGATCTTGTTACACAACGTACGATCGGCTGCTAAGAAGCGTTAGTAAGACAACACGGCACCGACTGCGATAGAACTAACCTCTTTCGTTTCGGTTTCAGCCATGTTGTATTCGGCCACCAACTGGAAGTTATCATTGACCTTATGGAACCAGGCTACCGCCGAGTTTTCCAGATCAAGGTCGCTGGCATCGACGGTCGTACCCCCTTTGTTTTCACCGTAAGAAGCCACCAGCCGCTCGCTGCCAAAACTGTAAGAGGCCTGTACCAGTGTGCCTTTCACATCGGCGTTGTTATTGGTCACAACATTTCCCAGGCCTGAAGCACCGATACCACTAGCATCAAAACCGGATGCCGTTATCGAGAACCCTGCCAGCTTAAAATTGGCACCGTATGAGACGCCATCGGAGTCAACCTGATTGCTACCGTCTAGCTCTTCAGACGACTGGGTCATCCCCCCGAGCCATAACTTATACGAACCGTTATCAAATTCACGGTCAAAAGTCAGCTCCGCTTCGATACGCGGTGCACTCTCTTGCGAGGTGGTCGAGCTCTTATTGGGATCAAGCAGACCGGCTGCGATCTGGAAACCACCGCTCTTGGGCGAACGGTATGTCACCTGAGAAACAGGGAACGGGTACAGGTAGCCAGCGCCAATATTACCGAAAGCGACGTTGTTGGCATCGGCCGACACAGTCATCGTCTGGCCATATCCCAATAGCATTTCATCGTTAAGGATATTGCTACGGTTAAACAGTGCGAAATCTTTACCGATCAGCACCTCACCCCAGCCAGAACCGGCGGTGGCGTAGAACTGACGGACATCGATGCCTGTATCAGTAAAACCATGCGTCGCACCATTAGCGCGGTGCAGATCACTATCATTTATCGATACCCAGAACGATGACCGGGCACCCAGTTTTAGGTCATCGACCTGTTTGCCAAAATTAAAACCGATATAGTTTGGCAGGAAGCCCATCATCACCCGAGATTGATTCCGGGTAGTGTTGTCTACCTTGTCTGTAGTTTCGTTGCTGACCAAAAAAGTATTCAGCAAACCATCCACGGTAAAGTTGGTTTGGTCTGCATCATACAAGGTGATCGCCGCACCGGCCTGAGTACTCATACCCAATACCACTGCTACCGGTAACATCTTCTTCAACCACTTATTATTTTTCATTTTCTGGCCCCAAACAGGTTTTATGGAATACGTTTAAAACGTCGGGAGCAGTATTGATAATTGTGCTAAGTGACTAATATCGGTCTTTGCTGCGCATTTGGTCACCCTTTGGTAGCGCCACAATTGACCTGCTAAAAACACGCTGTTTCGGTTCCAAGTCTGTCGGTCCGCAGACCCCCACCCAAACGATCAAACTAGCTCAGAATGGGCTATCAGACGGTCGGGCTACACCCTGTATTGACCTCCCCTCCTCCTTAAGTCGTAAACAGACAACGCCGAAGTCGAATTGTTGCTTTTGCTGATCGGCCTAGCATGGGGCTAATAACGAATTCCTAGTAACAAATTCCTAGTAACAAGGTTCCAGTGACAATGATCACTAATGACGGGGCAGCAAAGACTGAACCGCACTAGCAAGGAGCGGCTTATCAACGTCTCATTTATGGTTTCCTCGGGGGCTTTTTTGAATGCCTTCAAGACGCTGCTAACAACAACGTTGCTGGTAACGTTATTGTTGAATCCGTTATCCGTCCGAGCCGATAGCTCTGTCGCCCAACAGGCTAACGTTCATCAAGCTAGCGCCAGCACCTCCGACAGTGAGCTGGCCGGTTACCGGCCGATCATCCAAACGCTCTTTCCCAAAGCAACCCGCATCGAAGACAAACTGACCGACTTTCCGGTCTACCCCGTTTATCAATTGCAACAACTGTTGGGGTACGCTTACGAATCCAACGACTTGAGTGATCTGGCCGGTTTTGCCGGCAAGCCGATCAAACTGATGATTGGCTTGCGCGCCGACGGTCGCTTCAGTGGCGTCAAAGTGCTTGACCACCACGAGCCGGTATTTCTGCACGGACTGGGTCAGCAGCCGTTGTTTGATTTTGTCGATCAATACAACGACCGCTCACTCACCGACCCGATTGTGATCGGTGGCGGTTCCAACAGAACTGGTAACAGCCGTGGTGGTAATAACAATGGTGGCCCGGTCTATATCGATGGCGTCACCAAAGCCACAGTGTCGGTGATCATCATCAACGATACCGTGCTCTCATCAGCACTACAGGTCGCCCGAAACAAGCTTGAAGGTTTTGCCCTGCCGGTCGCAGCCCAGCCAAAACCGGACCTCTACCAACCGCTCAGCGGTGAGCAACTGCTCGAACGGGGTTATCTGCAGCGCTGGCGGCTTTCCCGCGAGGAGGCCGAACAACAATTGGGACAAGACCTCGATAGTTACGCTGTCCTGAATCTGGACGCGTATCAAGACAGCCCCGAAGATGAAGCGCTGTTCAGCGAGGTCTATTTTGCTTACCTCAATGCACCGATCATCGGCCGTAATCTACTGGGCGATACGCGCTACCAACAGCTGCTTGATTCGATCAAAGCCGATGAACAGGTACTGGCGGTATTTTCACGCGGGCCTTTTGCCCATGTACGCCATGATTTCAAGCCGGGAACCGTGCCCGGACGGATCGCACTGATGCAGCAGGGATTGTCGATCGAGCTACGCGATCTCAACCAACTCGACGAAGACAACATCGCGCAACTGCCCTTTATCACCGATACCATGCCGGCGTTTGATCGCGGCCATCTGTTTCGTATCAAAGGTCACGCCGGATTTAACCCCGCCGCCCAAGCGTCGCTGGTACTCAACGTCGATCTGGCACGGAACCCACTGATCCACGACCAGGCGGGCTTTGATCATAATTACCAACTTCCCGAGAACCTGTTCGACTGGGTTGAGATAGAAACGATAAAGCCGGTGCCTTTATGGCTGCGCATTTGGCAAGGCAAGGTCCCGCAGATCGCCATCCTGACCATCGCGTTAGCCTTATTAAGCTGGGTGTTTATCAAACAGCGAAGCCTTAGTCATAACAGCCAGACGATGACTCGCTTTCGCTGGGGCTACCTGACTTTTACGCTGGTGTTTATCGGCATCTACGCCCAGGGCCAGCTATCGGTCGTCAATATCTACACCCTGCTGTTGGCGCTGTACGACGGATTCGATTTCAACCTGTTCCTGCTCGATCCAATTATTTTCATCTTATGGAGTTACACTTTTATCAGCTTGTTTTTATGGGGGCGCGGACTCTATTGCGGCTGGCTCTGTCCCTTTGGTGCCCTGCAAGAGATGCTCGCTGCAGTGGCGCAACGTTTAAACATCCGCCAATGGAAGATCAAACCACACTGGCACCGACGCTTGGTATTGATCAAATACCCGCTATTGGTCGGCTTAGTGACAACGGCGTTTTACTCATTGACGCTGGCCGAACAACTGGCCGAAGTGGAGCCGTTCAAAACCAGCATGACACTCCTATTCGTACGAAATTGGCCGTTTGTGCTGTACGCAATTATTTTGCTGGCCCTGGGCATGGTGGTACACAAGTTTTACTGCCGCTACCTCTGCCCCCTGGGCGCAGGCTTAGCGATCCTAGGCCGGTTAAGCCGGTTTAAGTGGCTGGATCGAGTTGAGCAGTGTGGCAGCCCCTGCCAACTGTGTAAGCGCCGCTGTGGCATCGATGCGATTGGTAAAGATGGCAGCATCGACTACGACGAATGTATCCAATGTCTGGAGTGTGTGGTGATCCTTAACGACCCCAAGCAGTGTGTCGTCTCGTTACAGCAGGCGAAACGCAACCGCCGTGTGATCACCGCCAAAGAGGTCGACAATAAACGCGTGCAGGCGCAATCGGTTAGCATCCAACCGGCTTCCTGAGCGCACAAACCAGCCGACGGTTAAATCCTGATCAACCCGCCGAAATCCAGTGCCCGTGGGGGCTGCCTGGCAACTGTACCGAATCTATGAACAGATCTATCCACAGTATTTGTGGATAGATCTGAAATCTGTGCTATTAACAGCAAACAGACAATCGTTAGCAGGGAATAGATATCTGCATTGTCGTATGGCTAGGGCGTTATCCTTACAACTGTCCCCTACAGATACCGCCAACGACTAACAGCCAAACAGCACGGCCCTTTGGTATAGTGTTCACATCGACAGATGATCGACCTATAACAATAAAACCCGATAAAGAGTCTTACTTTTAATGAGTCAGAGCAGTCCTATCTCAAATTTGCGTAAGTTTGTCTCGCCCGAGATTATTTTTGGCGTCGGCGCCCGCAAAACCGTCGGTAACTTCGCCCGAACCTTCGGTGCCAACCGCGTATTGATCGTTTCTGATCCCGGTGTTCAGGCGGCAGGCTGGGTCGCCGATGTTGAAGCCAGCCTGCAGGAACTGGACATCGACTACCGGCTTTACACCGATGTCAGCCCCAACCCGCGTACCGAAGAGGTGATGCGTGGTGCCGCCTTCTACGAGCAGGAAAACTGCAACGTCATCGTGGCCATCGGCGGTGGCAGCCCGATGGACTGCGCCAAAGGGATCGGCATCGTCAGTGCCAACCGCGGCCACATTCTTACCTTTGAGGGTGTTGATCAGATTCATGCCCCCATCCCGCCACTGATTTTCATTCCGACCACTGCCGGCACTTCGGCCGATGTGTCACAGTTCGCCATCATCTCTGATCCGCTGACCCGCAGTAAAATCTCGATTATCAGCAAAGCGGTGGTTCCCGATGTGTCGCTGATCGATCCCGAAACCACCACCACCATGGATCCCTTCCTGACCGCCTGCACCGGCGTTGATGCTTTGGTCCACGCGATCGAAGCTTATGTCTCTACCGCCAGCGGCCCCCTCACCGACATGCACGCGCTCGAAGCGATCAAGCTGGTATCGGGCAACCTCAGCGCGCTGGTCGCCAATCCACAGGATCTGGCACTGCGCGAAGCGGTGATGCTGGGCAGTATGAAAGCGGGGCTGGCATTTTCTAACGCGATTCTAGGTGCGGTACACGCCATGTCGCACAGCCTGGGGGGCTACCTCGACCTGCCGCACGGACTATGTAACTCAATTTTGCTGGAGCATGTGATCGACTTTAACTACACCTCCGCCGAAGATCGCTTCAAGGTGATCGCCGATACTATCGGCATCGATACCCGCGGCATGGACCGCAACACCATCAAACAAAGACTGCTGCACGATGTCCAGGCACTCAAGCGCGAAGTCGGCCTGACGCAACGGCTAAAAGATGCCGGCGTCAGCAGCAGCGATATACCGATGTTATCGAAACAGGCACTCAAAGACCCCTGTATCCTGACCAACCCACGAAAATCCAACAAACGCGATGTCGAGGTGGTGTATGAGGAAGCACTCTGACCCTTCAGCCCCGCCTGCAACTGCCGACACCTGCGCCTCAGAGAATGCCATGACCGATACACCGGCCTCGGCGGATCTCTCTTCGGAGGGGGCCTCTTCACAGGTAACGTCTTCACTGGCATCTTCTTCACAAAAGCTCTCTTCACAGGCGACGCCAAAATCACCGTTTTCGGTACTGCCATCACATCCGTTGGCTACAGGATCCAAAGCGAAAACCAAACCGATAGTCTTGGATCCCTCGGCACCGCAACCTCGGGTACCGCCACCGAACTACCCCCGGCCACAACCTAAGCCCGAACCTGATCCTATTCCTGATAACAACAGCAACGCCAACGATGAAAACGCTCAGCAATCCACAGCCCATCCTAGGTCGACACCCGAAAGCCCGATCAGCCACGATCAGGCGATGTTACAAAACCTGATCGGCCTGGGAGACTTCTCGGCACGTAAGAGTTATTACCCCGAACTGCTCGGCAAGATCGACGAACTGGAACAGGAGAAAGAGCGCTACGAGTGGCTGTTTGAAAACGCGCTACACGGTATTTTTCAGGCCAAAATCGACGGCCCGATAACCGCAGCAAACCCGGCGATCGCACGTATCTGTGGCTACGATTCGGTAGCGGAGTTTCAACAGATCGGCGATATCGGCCAGCAACTGTTCTTCTCCGAGGATTACCACCGCCTGCTCAAGCTATTGCAACGCGATGGTCAGAAAGTTGGTTTCGAAACACAACTCAAAACCCGTGATGGTAACGCGGTGAGTATCTCCACCAACGTGCTGCTTAAAGACTGCCAACTGGGGCTAATCGAAGCCTTCGTGCAAGATATCACCGCCCGTAAACAAGCCGAATCACAGCTTTACCAGCTCAACAGCGAGCTTGAACAACGGGTGGTTGACCGCACCCACGAACTCAGCTCGGTCAACAACCAGTTGAGTGCTGTTAACCAGCACCTGCGACAGGAGATTGTCGAACGAAACCAGATTGAAAAAGCCCTGCATGCCGCTAAGCAGGAAGCCGAAGACGCTAACGCCAGCAAAGATAAATACCTGGCCGCAGCAAGCCACGACCTGCTACAACCGCTTAACGCCGCCCGTTTGCTGGTCTCGGCACTACAAGGCAAAGAGCTGGAAAACGACAGTCAGCAACTGGTCGAGCGGACCCATGTTGCTCTGGAAGGTGCCGAAGCGCTGCTGACCGACCTGCTCGATATCGCCAAGCTCGATGCCAATGCCGTGACTGCCGATCTGAGCCTGTTCAGCGCCGATCAATTGATCCGCAGTTTGCAATCCGAAACCGAGCAGGTCGCCGCGAAATCGGGCCTGCGCTTCAGAGCGGTCAGCAGCAGTGTCACGGTCCTAAGCGATTCACACCTGCTGATCCGTATTCTTCGTAACTTCATCAGCAATGCGATCCGTTACACCGATCACGGCGGTATTGTGCTGGGATGCCGACGCCGCGGTGACCAGTTGGAGTTTCAGGTGATCGATACAGGCTCGGGGATTCCCGAGGACAAACGGCAGGAAATTTTTCATGAGTTCCACCAGCTCGACAACGCCAAACAATCGAGTAACAGTCGCGAGCAAGGTGTGGGATTGGGTCTGGCGATCGTCGAACGGATCGCCAAGATGCTCAACCACCCGATCGAGGTACGGTCACGTCCGGGCTCTGGCTCCTGCTTCTCGATTCTGGTACCGATCAGCAAGCAACAGCCTCAACAAACCCTGAACCCGCCGGCCTCAATGTTAATGGGGGCAGACCTGAGCGGCGTTCGGGTGCTGGTGATTGAGAACGAAGAGTCAATTCGTGTCGGCATGCGTGCCCTCCTTGAGCAATGGCAGTGCCAGGTCGAAACGGTTGAAAATGCCCAACAGGCCCTCAAAGCCTACAACGGTAACCGCGCCGACATTATTCTGGCCGACTACCATCTCGACAAAGGTGCAACCGGGGTTGAGGTGATCGAGCAGCTAACTCAGCACTACCGCGCCAGCAATCAGCCAGTAGCACCGGCGATCATTATTACCGCCGATCGCAGCAACGAGTTACGGCAATTGTTCCAGCAGAAAAACTTAATCCGACTCAACAAACCGCTTAAGCCGGGTAAGCTACGGGCACTGATGAGTCACCTGTTGCAGCAGCAACAACCGTGATCTAGCCCTTCAATACATAGAGTATACTGAGCAGTTGAGATCAACATACAGCCGTTAAATAAACTATGTCTGGGTTAACTGTTGCGCAGGGATAGTGGCTCTCTACGCAGCTATGGGAGTGATCATGAAAATGACATGACCCAACGCGCCATATGCGTCTGAAGCTGGCCCCAAATGAGACATTATCTCAATGGCGATAGATGGCTCCTGATGCGGCAAAACGGCCGCAGGGATTCAAGGTTTAGTTGTGATTTGATCCAAACAAAATATTTCGGATAATTCTCAAGGTCATCTATTTTGACCCAAGTCATAAGGTAATGCTAAAAGGGGCTGAAATACCGTTGAAAGCAAACCCTAAAGGCGTATAAATAAATTGTCCCTCCTCTAAAAATCTGCAGCAGCCTGCAGTAAGGAATCAACGATGAAGATCAATATCAATAACCGTCACAGTAAAGTGTCTCCCGCATTACAGGAAAAGATTGAAGAGTGGTTGGAGGCCAGTCAGGATCGGTTTGGAGAGATTAGCTCAGCACAGGTCATCATTGAGCAGTCTGAGCGCCAGAATGAGGTTGAGGCGACCCTGCATGTCAAGGGCAAGGACGTATTTGCCAAGGCGTCTGGTGAGAATCTTTACGTAGCCATCGATGCTTTAAGAGACAAGATCGACCGGCAGTTGGCTAAGGCCAAAGAGAAGTTGGCCCACAAAAAAGGGGCACGTAAGCCATCTATATCCGTTGAAGAGGACATGTCGATTGACGAGGAACAACTTGAGATCGAAGTTTCGTAACGAATAAAGAGGACCTACGTAAATACGATTGCGCTAACCTGAAACCCCTGCAGCAAGCAGGGTGTTTTGTTTTCATCTATAGCCATTAAGGGATAGGTTATCCTCCGAGCTATCCCTATAAATACCGTTCATGAGTATGGCCAGTTAATTCGCCCCCCTTCATCAGTTTCTAAGCATCATCTCCATCAACAATCAGGAGAGAGAACCCGTAAGTTTCCACAGTTGACCACATAGCAGCCTCTTAGCCACTTCTTATATAGCCTGCTATCTAAGTTGGAATCCATATCCAAAGCGGACATAAGATCAGTAACCGTTTTTGGCAAGTGTTGCGACTAACCGGCCATCAGCCTGGAGGTATGTTGGATCGATGATCAGTTCGTCTTAGTCCTCTCCGCATGAACCGAATTCAATATAGAATTTGGTGTGTGGGTCATTAGTGGATGGTTGCAGTGAGTTCGGCCGGCTTCCGTAGATGCGCCCTAAGCGGGCATCGGGCTAGAGGAGTCTTAGGTAACAGATCAGCTCGTTTTGAGCCTTCAAGCATGAACCAAATTCAATCTGATGATGGATGGGGAGCCATCACTGTCCGAGGGTGGAAGTTAATGCGAGGTCATTTGATTTGAGCTCCTGTGCACAAAGCTGGCATCTCAAAGGAGTCGAGAGCAGGCCTGACTCTGTCAGGTCTCTTTTCTAGCAGCGGAAGTTTTCTGAACCGCAGGTGATTTGCACTAATGTTTTAGCGCGATGGATGTAGCGCTGCAGCGTTTCAATACACAAAATATCGCCTGCTGAACTCTGGTAGGTGCGGTGGCTGGAGCGCGGCAACATCCGTCCCCTGATCAGCTATTTATCCTTGGTAATTCATGGAGCCTATTAGGTTTTCAAAATAATTTTCAATTCATCCATGAACGCTTCCAAAATACGGTGTTGTCGCCCTCCTTTGCGAACAACTGCAGAATAATTGATTTTATAGGCAAAAGTGCTGGGGAGTAGAGGCTTCATTCTACCAGCATCAACCCATTGTTTGGCATAGTGCGTAGGTAAGAAACCAATATAGCTACCAGATAAGATCAATACTGCAACCCCCTCTCTATCACTAGCCTTTGCGGTTGCATGCAGTTCCTGGCAGGCTTCTGGCATGTCGGTTTGCTCCACGTAATCGAGAACGATTGCTCTGTGTTCTGTGATATCCGCTGGGGCAAGCTTGTCTTGTTCCGTGTGAAAAAGCGGGTGGTTTTCACCGCAGTAAAGCAGTAACTGTTCTTCATAAAGAGGAGAGTAGTCTAGACCGGGTAATGGGCGTATATCTGGTACCGCACCAACGTGCAAGGTGCCTTCTAGTACGGCTTGTTCGATATCCTTCGGCGGCATCATCCTTATATGAATTCGTACGTGGGGTTCACGCTTCGTTAACGCAGATATAGCGTTCGTGATGTGCATATGAAATAGCGTGACTAGGTTGTCGGTCATACCGACATTCAGTTCTCCTTTTAGATGGGTATTAATCGCATCAACGTCATCCCTGAATCCCTCCAATGATGAAAATAACCTGAGGATTGATTCATAAACTTGTAGCCCTTCATCAGTTAGTGAAAAACCAGAACGGCCGCGCAGGCAAAGCCGAAAGCCCAGTCTTGTTTCAAGATCAGACATGGCCATGCTAATCGCGGGACCGGTGATGTTTAGCTCCGGCTCTGCGGCCGAAAATCCACCGCTCTCGACAACTACCTTGAAAACTCTCAGTAGGCGGATGTCGAAGTCACTAACTTGGCCGCTGAAGGTTACCCTTTTGCTCATAGATAATTGACCGTAATGTGGACTGTAGTAACTAGAGCTGCTTTTTAGGCAGCACTGCGTTAAAAATACCGTTTAGGCTAACGGGAGTGGACCCCGCGCGCGCATTCGTTGATGCGTGCGACAATCCTTCCTATGTAGCTAAACAATACATGCTCCCTGGCCTAACCTCACTCTTTCTTATCTGCCGGATAGAGAACGGCGCAACTCCAATCAGGATCTTCATGCTTTTCCCAATAGGCGTTCCTGATTCGCTGGCAGATCGGTCCGACAAGGCCATCTGCTACATTTTTTCCGCTAACTTTGGACACTGGCATAACCCCGCCTGCGGTCGAGGTGACGAAAATTTCATCCGCTTCATAGAGTTCATTGGGGCTGACGCTTCGAGACTCGCAAGTAAGTTCAAGCTCTGTACAGAGGTCAAAGACAGTACGCCGCGTAATTCCTGGGAGAATCGAGAAGTCAGGGGTTGCCAGACTGCCATCTTTGACCACAAAAACATTAAAGCCGGGACCCTCCGAAATATTCCCATTCGAATCTAAAAGTATTGCAGTTTCTCCACCTTCTTGATAGGCGTCGTATAACCCACCAACGAGGTCCAACCAATGGTAGTTTTTGATGGATGGATCAACAGAGTCGGGCGAAATTCTAACGCGACTACTAATCGCCACGTGCAACCCTCTCTCTTGCTGCTCCGGATTTGCAACCGAGCTGAAGGGAACCGCGAAGGCCATAAAACGGTTCAAGGAATCGCGAGGATCGCGGCTAAAAGTTGGAGAGCTACCCCGGGTGCAGATAATTTCGATGTAGGAACTACGTAGGCCCGAGAGAGCGACGCAGTTCTTCACGATCTTCATGACATCATCTTCATCATAAGGAATGGACATGTGCAGTTTCTTTAAACCAGAAAAGAACCGGTCAAGGTAAAGACTGTGCCTAAATATGCGTCCTTCCCAAGCATGCATAACGTCATAGGTCGCATCTGAATGAAGAAACCCCCAATCTAGTACCGATATTTTAGCTTGTGACATAGGAACATATTGGCCGTCTAAGAACGCTACTCCTTGAGGGTATTGATACGGGTCTTTATGCAGTTTTTCAAGTTTTGGAAAGTCAGTGATGTTTCTTTGTATATCCTCATTGCTATCCGGATTTTCTCGTTCTGATACGGGTTCTTGGAGAGTATTTAGTTGATTCATTGCAGACCCCTTAATTGCCTATGTTTGATTAATGGCAAAAAATTAAATTAAATTAAATTGTTTTATGAATTAAATTTACATTTTACTTACTATTTTCACATACTGAGATCGTTACCTGTACGTAGTCAATGATTTGCGATAACAGGTAATAACATTAAGGCTTTAAAGATTTTAATCTTATCGATTAATTATCGGTGGATTAATGATTTGAATTTATTTAAATGTTCATGGTTTTTATGTGGTCTGAAATTATTAAATTGGCTTCGGTCGCTGCTAAAACTTGAGTCAAGTTTACTCCGGGAGCGAGCTCCTTCAGCAGCAACCCGCCCTTGATTGGCTGCATAGTTGCCAGCTCGGTAATGATCAAATCAACCGGACGAATTGATGTTTTTGGCAACGTAAGCTTTGCCAGAACTTTGGGGGCTCCTTTGGCAGTATGAGTCATGGCAACCACCACGCGCTTCGCCGAAGTTACCAAGTCCATAGCGCCGCCCATGCCTGGTACCATCTTCCCTGGAATATTCCAGTTGGCCAGCAACCCTTGCTCGTCGACCTGAAGTCCGCCAAGTACTGTCATATCCAAGTGCCCCCCTCTGATCAGCCCGAATGAAAACGCACTATCAAAAGCTGCAGCTCCAGGTAACGCACCTACCATGCCTCCTCCCGCGTTACTCAACGAGGTATTATCCATTCCTTTGGGTACATCAATAATGCCGATGATCCCGTTCTCTGAATGAAAGAATATATCTGTATCTTTTGATATATATGCAGCCACAAGAGAGGGTAGTCCGATACCTAGATTGACTAGCGAACGATGGGGGATTTCTTTTGCAACCCTACGAGCGATAAGTTCTTTTGGATTCATGCCCCATCCCACCCTGTGATGATGTGATCGACTAGTGTCCCTGGCGTATGCACACTATCTGGCGAGATACAGCCAACAGGCACTAGCTCCTCTGCCTCTGCAAATACCGTAGTCGCGGCTGTTGCCATCAATGGGTTGAAGTTTTGAGCCGTTAACCTGTAGCGAAGATTGCCGTAGTAGTCGCACTGATGAGCTTTGATTAAAGCTATGTCGGCGGTGAGTGGAAGCTCCAACAGGTACTTCTCACCCTCTATGTCTATCCATCGTTTGCCTTCAGCGGCATCTGTTCCGATTGCCGTAGTGGTTAACACTCCACCTAATCCAAAACCTCCGCACCGAACTCGCTCTGCTAAGGTCCCTTGAGGAACAAGTTCCACTAATAATTCTTCGGCAATCAATTGGCGTTGAGTTTCAGGGTTGGTGCCGATATGGGATACAATCAATCGCTCTACCAGCCTGGCATCTATTAATTTTCCAATACCGACCCCTGGTTTGGCACTATCGTTGGCGATTAGAGATGAAATGCGTTTTTTCTGTCTAATAAGTTCATCGATTAGTTTCTCTGGCGTTCCTACGCCCATAAATCCACCGATCATCAGCGAAGATCCATGAGGTATGTTTTCGATGGCCTCTGTATGAGAGATGGCTGTTTTCATTATTTTGGCCTTGTTCTTACGTTATATGTCGTTTATCCGAAGTTCTTTATTAAAGCGATTTTGACCAGTAATGATGTTGGATCGACCGAAGCGCACTAATAAAATAAGGTTGTTTCACGCAGATATCCCAAGGTGTGTTTGATCAAATACTCACCTGTCATATTCGTGTATATGCTGCTTCGATCATATTTAAATCCCTGTTAAGAATATTGACGAGGAACACGCTTGGTTAGGGTGGTAACTAATTCATAGGGTATGCTATCGCACCATGAGGCTACCTCTTCTACGGGCAGCCATTTTCCCCAGAGAGTAACCAAATCTCCTATAGCGGGAGCCTCCAGTTCTGTCAGATCTATAGTCAGCATGTCCATGGATACTCTGCCGATGAGTGGGCAGCGTTTTCCCCTTACCAGTACAGGGGTCCCATTTCGTGCATGACGTGGATAACCATCGCCATATCCTATTGCTACGACTCCAACTAGGGTCGGTCTATCGCAGTGGTAATGGGTTCCATACCCAATAGGCTCGCCCTTACCCAGTGTTCGGATAGCAATTAACTCCGACTCCAGAGTCATCACGGGCTCCAAGCGTAGGCTGTTAGCATTGCTCTGGGTTAACGGGGATACTCCATAGAGCATCATGCCCGGCCGAATCCAGTCACCGTGGGTTTGTGGCCACGCCAAGACTGCTGGAGAATTTGCCAGGCTAGTGGGCAGGGGGATATCAGCAGTGACTTGGTTAAAAAACTGTAACTGATCAGTGGTGCGCTTACAGCCCGGATCATCAGCCTGTGCAAAGTGGCTCATTAAAATCAACTCGTTTACCTTAGGACTGCTGCTGAGTAGGCGGGTGCTCTCAAGAAAATCCCCCGTGCTCAGTCCGAGACGGTGCATTCCCGTGTCTAATTTCAACCAAATATTAAGTGGGCTATTGAGGTCCGCATTCAGAAATTGTTGGAGCTGGTGAGTGCTATGAATCACCAGGTCTAGGTTCAGCCAGTCGATAATCCCCAGCTCACTGGGTTCGAAGAACCCTTCAAGCAATAGTATCCGCGTAGAAATACCGGCATCCCGGAGCGCAATCGCTTCTTCCAGGCAAGCAACCCCGAAAGCGTCGGCTTCAGCTTCAAGAGCTTTGGCTACTGGGATGGCTCCGTGGCCATAAGCATCAGATTTGATGACTGCAACAGCCCTTGCTGCTCCTGACAACTTTTTAGCAAGTCGATAGTTTTTACGAATGGCGTTGAGATCGAGCAAGGCTCTTGCTGCACGGGTCATTTAATATGCCTCAACTTTTTGGTTAATAAGTGGTATCTCGGTGTTTGCTAGTAGCCTAGGAGTAAGCGCGGTAAAAACAGCGAAAGCTCCGGTATAAAGGTCACTATAAAAACCATCGGTAAATGCCCAAAACAGAGGAACTTTAAGGTCGGCGTAATATATTGATCCAGAGATAGTTTACTTACACCTCCAGCCATATAAAGCATTGGGGCGCAGGGCGGAGATACGTTACCCAACCCGAGATTTACCCCGACGACAGCAGCAAAATGGATGGGATCGATTCCGAGCTGTTGAATTACAGGAAGGAAAATGACCGCAGCGAGGACGCTTCCTGATATGTCGTCTACGAGCATGCCAATTAGCAGCAGCAGAATATTTAGTAGAAAAAGAATGACGTATTTGTTATCAGAAAGTTGTAAAAGCGATGTTGCTAGCTCCTGTGGGATCTGCTCAAGAATCATTGCCCTGCTCATAATGAACAGGAAAAAAAGAACAGCCATGATGGACCCCGTCATAGTGACGGCTTTAACCGTTGCCGAACCTAGGGTGCGAAGTGAGAGCCCTCGATAGATCCATAGGCCGACCGGAATAGCATAGATAACAGCAATTGCAGCTGCTTCCGTGGGAGTAGCAATACCGCTGTAGATCACCCCTAATATGAGGATGGGCATTAACAGCGCAAAACCAGCATTTAAGCCTGAATTTAGAACACCTTTCGCCGCCTGCCTGAACTGAAGGGGGGCATCTACTTTGATATTTTCATCGTTTCTGAGAAACCAGAAGTTGAGGAGACAGTAAAGCCCGGTGAGAAGAACGCCTGGGATAATGGTTGATAAAAAGGCTGCGCCGACTGACAACCCCCCTGTAATTGAGAAAACGATCATCGGAATACTGGGCGGGATCATTAATGCCAGTACCGAGGAGCAGGCGACCAAAGCAGTGGCGTGACCTACAGGGTAGCCTTCACGGACCATGCGAGGGATCATTATCTGTCCGATGGCAGCAATAGCCGCAGACGAGCTACCCGATATTGCGCCAAATAGGGCGCAAGTTAGCACTGTCACAGCCCCCAGGCCGCCCTTAATTCGTCCGACGAAGGCGTTGACAAAATTGAGAAGGCGTTCAGAAATCCCGCCTTCAGCCATTAATATTCCTGCAAAAATAAACAGCGGCAGTGCCAGCAATGAGAAGCCACTTGCTGTTTTAAATCCGTGCGGGATGAGAAAGGAGACATCATTTCCAGTCGTGTAAGCGAATATCAGCGCGCCGATACCGAATGCAAAAGCGACGGGGATTTCTACCAACAATAAGGCCACGACTATTAACATGGCGATTAAAAAGAGAGTCATAAGTCAGATCCCTATCAAGTTTGGTTACGGCGTAGAGCACGGATGGCTATGAATTGATTTGCAGCGTCTAAAAAGAAATAGCCTGCCATCATTGAGAACCCTACGATCATGCTTCCGCTCCAAAGTCCACGGGGCCATTGAAGGTTGATACTTAGTCGTCCCTTATCGATAACAAATAACGCGTACTTGCAGGCAAAATATCCAAATATGCAGGCTGCAATCATGCTAATGATGGAGCCTGCAAAGCGTATGACTCCAAGCTTGAGAGGATCAGAAACTATTAAGCTGATAACTCCTCCGTGAATATGCTCATGGACTCGAGTGGCGTAGCCCATGCCTAAGAAGTAAATCCATACACCAAGCAACACAGCGACTTCTTCTATGCCCGTAAATGACGATTCTAAGATGTAGCGCATGATGACTTGTGCAAACATTAGGAATGCTAACGCGAGCCCGGTAGTCACCATCAGTGCACGGAAAGTCCAATCCAGTGCACGTTCAATCTTGGAAATAAGGTTTTTGCCCCCTCCATTTCCGTTTTGTAAAAGCGCATTTGAACGTGGAGGAACAGCAGGGTGGCTGGAAAGTTCAGGGTCATAATCAAAGACCCTTTCTCTATCTATTGCGCACAACGGATCTTGATGTGACATGTTGCAGCCTCGGTAAAAAGGAGTAATGTTACTGCCCCTACGAGGGGCAGTAACCGATACAGAAAGGTTTATAGCTTCAATTAATGCCAGCGATCTTCCGCATCATTGCCATGATTTCACCGCCAACTAGCGTCTCCATGTAAGGCCACTCGGTGGCATACAGAGTCTGTTTGGCTTTTTCGAGTTGCTTCTCATTCAGTTCTACGACGTTGATTCCGTAGTTGCGGACTTTCTCAAGATACCCGCTATCAATAGTTTCAGCTTCCTGCCATGCCCAGGCGAGAGTCTCATCTGCTGCTTCTTTGATTTTCGTACGTTCAGACACGGGTAGGTCTTCCCACCAATCCTTGTTAACAAGCCAGAACGCATGCTCAAAGTAGTCACGTGTTAGGATGTAACTTTCCAGAACATCGCGCATCTGCCAAATCTCAACGGCAGGACCGAAGGCTCTACCATCTACGGTTCCCAACTGCAGGCCGGTATAGAGTTCGGAGAACGGCATTGGAACGGCGGAAAAACCAAGATTTTTAAACCGCGCCACTCCTAGAGGAGTAGGAACAACGCGCATTTTGATGCCGGCTGCGTCCTCTGGAAAGTTGGTGGGAACTTTGCCGACACCTTTACGGATCGTGATGGAACCAAAGCCTGCTGGGATCAAACCCAGGGCTATCAGGTCATTCTCTGCAAGAATTTTGTTGTAGACGTCAAGCATGGGGCCGTTTGGGCCATAGGCTGTACGAGCAGAATCCCAGCTATCTACAACATAGCCCAGCCATGTAAGGTCTAAGCGACTGTCGAACTCAGAAGCGCCGTAAGTCATCGTCATAGGGATGACCCCCTGCATCGCTTGTTCGAACTGGGAGGTCCAGTCTCCCAAATCTCCCCCAGGGTGGTACTCAACTGAAAATTTTGAATTTTTGGACTTCAGCTCTTCCATAAATTTTTCTGAGGAAGCATGGAAGATATGATCGGTAGTCATGGCTTGGGCGAGGATAAAATCATCCCCAGCCTGTGCCGAATCAAGAACAGGAATGGAAAGCGCCGCCGCAATAAGACAGCCTGACAGGGTTGATTTTACTTGTTGTTTTATACTCATAGCGACCTCAAGTTTTTTTTATGGGAAGGTCATTCGGGCTTTTATTGGTGCGTTTAGAATGACCTGAAGTGCCTGAGATAGTCTGCGTTTCAAACCACCTTTGTTACATACAAGATGTATTAGCTGAACTTCAGCCGTTGCTGAAGTAGTAGATTTTAGTTGCAGAAAACTACGGAGATACGGGCGGAGGCAGGCCGTTAATAATTTATTACAGGCAAAACTACAGCTCATGTCGCTTACTTTTGCCGCATCTTTGAGGAGGATTACAACTTGTTAAGGTTATCTCTGAAGCGGCTGACAAGTTTGCCAAGGCCTGTTTCGTAGCAACGAGTAGTCAACACCATATCTGATGCTCCAAAAGGAGCATCAGTACAGACAGGGGGGATTCTTAATTAGATGCTGGAGCGATAATAAAACGTCCGATCCCGTACCAGCGCTCCTCTTCTTGGTCATTTCGTATTAGCATTGAGCTGTTTCTAAACTCAATAATACGGTATCTTCGATCTACGGTAAGGTTGTCCTCGAAAGCTTCATTGGTTTGGCAGGTTGCAATCATAACTACTTCTCCTTACTAGGGGTTTAACTACTTCATAGATGAATGGATTTATGTGAGTGGACAGTCAATCTCTAGGCTTTACGGAACACTTCTTTCCCAACCATTTGTAAATGGATCGACCGTGCGGAACAGCCCCGGCTCACGGATTATTTCCCTTAGGGACAAAGGAAAAACGTTGCTTTGGGGTGGTGTCCTGGCTACGAAACGAATTAATTTCGCAGTGGTAGCCTAATCACAGTAATGCTGCAATACGTGTCGAATCTGGTACATATAAATTACCTGATCTTTAGATAACCTCTGGCTTAAATTAATGGTTAATCCTGGCAGGTTTGATAATTGTCGAGTTAATATAAAAATAATATTCATACGTATCTATAGACGAATTTTCTAAACGAAAATATTTAGTTAAGCCTATTCTTATGTTTAGATAAATCATTAGGCATGTAATGAGATGCCCTAGGAGAGCAGACTTCAAAGACACCAAGTGAGTAGTTAACTCATCTTGCGGGAGTATGAAATGCGTACTTTGATTTTTGTTGCCTTCCTACTTTCTTTCACGGCTGCCCGAGCTAGTGAATGGACGGTAGTCGTTTTGGATAACCCTCCATACGCTTACCTGCATGAAGGCCGTATCTGCGGAACGGGGGTACGCATCGCCCGGATGGTTATGGATTCTCTAGGAAGGGATTACCAGATTCGAGTAGTGCCTTGGGCAAGGGCATTGACTATGGTTAGATCAGGGGAGGCTCAAATAGGGCTTCATGCTTCAAAGACGAGCAAGCGAAGTGAGTATGCTCATTTTACCAAACAGCCAATCATCCTCGAGCGCTATAAGTTTTACCAGCGAGCTGGCGATTCTTTACTCGATGTGAATGGCCATGCTCGTATACCTGGTCTGCGGTTGGGGTTACAGCGGGGCTACAATTACCCTCAAGTCATGCAGACGGTGGCTGCGGAGGTGGAGACTGTGATTCTGGACGACGTTTCCCAAGGGCTAAACATGATCCATGCTGGGCGTATAGACCTCTTTTTAGGGGATAGCCGTCCTGTAGAGTACTGGCTCCGTGAACTGGGTTTGGATGAAGAAATCACTCCAGTGTTTGACGATGGCCGATACCCGTCCAAATTATTAGAAGAGTTTCCCAATTTTCTTTTTCTCTCAAAGAATACAACGGATACAGCTGACCTTAAATTGGTTAATGATTACCTTTACCGGTTAAACCTAGAATACGTACAACCTCCTACTGCAGACCTTGCCAATCGGATTGAGCAGAATGCCAGCAACGCCCCTTACGAAAACTCATGCGGTAGACCATAGAGCATTTTCCTGCTGAAAAGGGCTAGTTTTTATTGTGAAGTATGTCTGCTCCTAGGTATGCGCTGAAACACAGTTCCGTGCTGATCATCTTTGCTCTCGATTCCCGGTTTGTCGGTACTTTTTAAATACATAACTCCTGAAATGGGACCGCAGGAGCGCCTGCTAGAAATAGTGTACGGAATATTGGCCACCAAGCACTTCATGAAAATGCTGCATGAGCTGAAGCAGTGGAAGAGTCAGGAATGATGGCCGCTAAGTCGATGCTGCTGAAATGCATACCTCCTGAGAGGGTGCATCAATAGTACCTACAAGAAATAGCGTCTGGCATTGATGCTGCCAAACACTCGATGAAAATGCTGCATGATGTGGAGCAGTGGTACTGTCAGTACCGATGACCGGTTAGTAGAGACAGCCGCCGATAGCGGAAGTCGTCTTGATGTCCGCTCTGTGTTCTGATTCCTGCTAAAGTGGCTTAGCACTATGGAATATTTTAGAAAGGCTTAACGGTCTGCTAAGTTCGCATAGCGAAAGCTAGCTGGTGAGATTGATGATGGGGGCTTTGTAAATTTAACTGCCGATATCGAAAGCACGCGCGATGCCTACTTAGTGCGAATCGGCCTGTTAGCCCCCTCTTAAGAGTGATCTTTTTATCGAATAGCTGGCTAAGATATAGCGACGATGCAGCAATACTTCACTCAAAGAGAGCTATTTAGCAGCCACCCTACTCTCTTCATCATTCGCAACGGGAGGAGCTACTTAGCACCTCGACTATTTCCAACTGCTGTTGGTAAAACTGCCACTCGCGCTGCAATACGGTGGCGCGGTTTTTCGCCTGCCGAAAGCCGTGGCGTTCATCAGCGAACGCCAAATACTCGACATCCAACCCCCGCCCTTTCAGTTGGTTGTACAGGGTGTAGGTTTGGGTTGCTGGGACCACTCGATCCAGCCCGCCCTGAAAAAATATCAGCGGCCGACAAAAACTCTGCGGGCGATGAATCGGTGACCGTGCTCGGTAGCGTTGCTGGTCCTCAACCGGATCGCCAATCAACCAATCCAGATAACGCGACTCAAACTTGTGTGTCTCGGCGGCCAGCCGTTGCAGATCACTGATACCGTAGTGACTGGCTCCGGTCCGCAACCACTGCTGACCATCGGCGTTGCTGAGCACCTGCAAGCACGTGTAACCGCCCGCGCTGTTGCCCCGCACGACTATCCGTTGCGGATCTACCCAACCCTGGGCACTGAAGAAGCGAGCGGCACTGGTCACATCCTCAACATCACTGACACCCCACTGCCCTTTGAGCTGCTGGCGATACTCGCGGCCGTAGCCGGTGCTGCCCCGATAGTTCAGATCGAGCAGTGCAAAACCACGCTGCAGCCAGAACTGTTTCAGCGGATCAAACCGACCGTCGGCCTGCGCTGTCGGACCGCCGTGCAGTTGAATAATTAGCGGAGTTGGCCGTGGTTCTGCCGCATCCACGGGTTGAGGTCGGTATAACAAGCCATAGACCTGGGCACGGCCCTCAACATCGATAACAACATGCTCGGCTTCCACCACGGCAGGCGTTGCTACTGTTGTTACTCTAGTTGTTACTCTAGTTGCTGCTCTCGCTACAGCGCTGTCGCTGCAAGAGATCGGTTCGCTGCCGTCGATACGCTCCACGACACTAGCCTGCCAGTCGTCGCCTGCCAACGGTTGACCGGACAACCCGAAACTAACCAACTGACCGGACTCAACACTCGATTCAGCGAACGCCACTAGCTGGCCGTTATGAAAATTGAGGCTATGTACCGCAGCCCAGCAACCCAAGGGGGTTAGATTTTGGCCTGGATAAACAGGTGCTGTCGCTTTATCAAGTTGCAACAGTCCCAGTTGTGCCTTGCCATCTTGCCACCAGCTACAGCCAACATGCTGTGCATCGATCACCACGTAAGCCTGCTGACCGAGTTGCCAAGGGGCGCGGCAGAACTCGCTCGAGCGCAGTAATAGCGCATCAACCGGAACCGCTACGCGCCTGTTAACCGACTTAGGTGCGCGCTTGCCGGTAGCTGAGCAACGGTCGGTCGACCCCGAGTTATGGCGATGTTCATTAACATTAGCAGGTACAAGATAACGGTATAAATTCCACCAGCCGCTACGATCCGACAAAAAGAACAGCGCACCATCGGGGCCAAATTCCGGCTGTACCACCGACTCGGATCGCCCCTGATAACTACCGCTGGTGATCCGTTGCTGCCCTTGTGGAACACCGTCACTATCCAGACCACCCAGCCAGAGCTGTGTCGCAGTCCAGGGCTGTTCAGGGTGGTTCCAGCTGATCCAAGCCAACTGTGATCCATCAACACTAAGCCGCGGTGAGCTATAAAAATCGTCGCCCTGAACCAACACCTTTCTGATCGCCACTTGATGATCAGGCACGCATAGGAGGTCTGGCAGACCGATCCCAACGAGTCGGTTTATCACTCCCTGTTCGCCGTGCTGCTCCTCGACGGCGATGATGCGCTGACGGAGGCGATCGTATTGCAGATCACCATAACGAAACCCCTCTGTCTGCCGTAACAGCCGCGGCGGCTGTAATTGATCTGCATCAGAAGACGGCAAACGTTGCCAGTACAGCCCCTGATCACGATCATTAACGAACACGACCGCATCATCGACCAGCCGAAAGCTACCGCCACCGTACTCATGGACCCTGCTGCGGACGCTAAACGAGGAAGGGGTTATCAGGATCGAAGACTGATCACGCTGGCGAAGACGAATCCGGGTCGCGCCCAATGTCGCATCGAACTCCAACCAGCACAGACGATCTCCGCACGATTGCAGCTCGGCCCATTGGCGCCCTTGCTCGGCGGCCTGGGTGGCGCTGATCAAGTCGGGTTCTGACGCTATAGTGGCATTCCGGAGCTCGGCTGCAGCCTGTGAGTTAACGGCGAGTAGGTTAACATCAGGTTGAGCAGCGTTTACATCTTCGCCATAGATATTCATCAGTGACGAAGCGGTTAAGGTCTTGGGCTCTATCTTGTGCTGGGCCTTGCCCGGAGATTGAATCCGGGGCTCTTTCTTGGACAGAGTTTGCGACATGAGTAGGGCTACTCTGCTTTTGCCATCATCCTCGGGCAATCAGTTGCTGCAGCTGTCCCTTAGCTGCATCGATATTACGCTTGTTTCGCAGAATCAGACCACTGGAATCGGCCGTCTCGGCGCGCTGCCGTGCCGCTTCAATCAGGTGGTGATGCTCGGACTTACCGCAGACCGGATCGGCATTGGTGGCATCACCGGTCAACTTAAACGCCTGACAGCGACAGCCGCCAAAATCTTTCTCTTTCTCATCGCAAGAACGGCACGGCTCTTTCATCCAGCCGTAACCCCGGAAATGGTTAAAACCGGTGGAGCGATACCAGATATCTTCCAGTGACGTATCGACCACGTTAGGAAACTGGATCGGAAGTTCACGGGCGCTATGGCACGGCAGCGCTGTGCCATCAGGGGTGATGGTCAGAAACAACTTACCCCAACCGTTCATACAGTCTTTGGGGCGTTCTTCGTAGTAATCAGGCATCACGAAGATCAGCTTAGGGCCTTCACCGTCAAGTTGGTCACGGTAACGGTTGGTGGTGGCTTCCGCGCGTGCCAGTTGATCCTTGGTGGGCAGCAACTGATCGCGGTTCGCCAACGCCCAGCCGTAATACTGTGCCGTCGCTAACTCAACATAATCAGCCTCAAGCTCCATCGACAGTTCAATGATCTGGTCGATGTCGTCGATGTTGTCTCGATGGATCACAAAGTTAAGCACCATCGGATAGCCCTGCGCTTTAACTTCACGCGCCATCGCCATCTTCTGCGCGAACGCTTTATCACTGCCAGCAAGACGATTATTTAACTCGGCCGAACTGGCCTGAAAGCTGATCTGGATATGATCAAGCCCGGCCGTTTTAAAGTCAGCCATCCGCTCAGCATCCATGCCCATGCCCGAAGTGATCAGATTGGTGTAATAGCCCATCTGCCGTGCTTCACGGATCAGCACTTCAAGGTCCTTACGCAGCAACGGCTCACCACCGGAGAAGCCCAGTTGCGCCGCCCCCATCTTGCGGCCCTGCCGAAGCACTGACAGCCACTGTTCGGTCGTTAGTTCCTCACCTCCGCCTTTTAGGTCAACTGGATTGGCGCAGTAGCTGCATTGTAACGGGCAACTGTAGGTCAGTTCGGCCAGTAACCAGAACGGCTGCCCTACCCCTTCGGGCAGACCCGATTGGAGGCCGCCACCGGTGGTTGAGCTCTCTATTGAAGCAGAGCCTATTGAAGCGGAATCAGTTGAGGCTGAATCAGTTAAAGACGAGCCATTTCTGCTCATGAGCGACCCCCAGAAATTCTTGAATATCGTTATCCAGGCCACCGGCATCGGGAAACTTGGCGTTGAGCTGGTCGGTTATCTGAGCAACCGTCGCCTGCCCGTCGCAGCAAGCCAGGATCTCTCCGGCACCGCCGTTAAGCTTGACCATCCCTTCGGGGTACAGCAGTACGAAAGCTTGCTGTGCCTCCTCCCACTGAAAACGAAAATGTGAACGAATCGCAGGGACGGTTGTTGAGCAAATGGGCTGTTGTGAAGTGGACATCAGGCCGCTCCCTGCTTCAGCGTTGACTGCACGTTAAGCACGCTGTGGTAAGGCGGCCGATCCAACTCGTAAGCCATTGTCATCGCGTCGAGCATGGTCCATAACACATCAAGTTTAAATTGCAGGATATCCAGCGCTCGCTCTTGCTGAGCACGAGTAACAAAGTGATCCAGAGTCACCTGCAAACCGTGCTGTACGTCCCGACGCGCTTCGCTGAGACGGTTACGGAAGTACTGATGGCCTTCCACATCGATCCACGGATAGTCGGTAGGCCAGGTATCGAGCCTCGATTGATGAATGGTGGGTGCGAACATTTCGGTCAATGAGGAACAAGCCGCTTCCTGCCAACTCGCATGACGGGCGAAGTTAACGTAAGCATCGACGGCAAAACGCACCCCCGGTAACACATGCTCCTGTGACTGCATCTCGGCACGGTTCAAACCGCAGGCTTCACCCAACCGCAACCAGGCCTCAATTCCGCCTTCACCGGTGCCGGCAGGTCCGCCATAACCGTCATGATCGAGAATTCGCTGAACCCATAAACGCCGGGCTTCACGGTCATCACAATTGGCCAACACGTTGGCATCTTTTACCGGGATGCTGATCTGGTAGTAGTAGCGATTGGCGACCCAGCCCCGGATCTGTTCCGGCGTGCAGCGACCTTGATGCATCGCTACATGGTACGGGTGATGGATATGATACAGCTCGCCTTTAGCACGTAGGCGGGCTTCAAATTCTTGGCGGGACCATGGCTCAGCGCTAGTGTCGGATTGTGATGGATGACTTATCGACTTGAGTGTCATGGGGCTGAACTCCTGATTTTATTATTGTTATTAATTGACGGTTGTAGATTGTCGTTGAAAGAACCGTTCGGTCCTATCTCTCAAGACCCTATATCTCAAGCCCTATAATTCGAGCTCCATACCATCGTAAGAAACTTCGATACCCTGCTCGATCAACTGAGCGCGCTCGGCCGAGTCCTCATTAAGAATTGGATTAGTATTGTTAATATGAATCAAAACCTTGCGGCTGGCAGGCAGCGGTTTGAGCAGCTCGATCATGCCGCCGGGACCACTTTGTGGCAGGTGACCCATCTGTGTACCCAGTTGCACCCCAACCTCTTGTCGAATCATTTCGTCGTCCTGCCAGAGAGTGCCATCGACCAACAGGCAGTCGGCACGTTCCATCCAGGGCAACAGGTGCGGCTCTACCTGGCCGAGTCCCGGTGCGTAAAACAAGGTACCGCCAGTGGTCAGGTCTTCAACAAAGATACCGATATTGTCACCGTCAACCGGGGCGTCACGGTGCGGCGAATACGGCGGTGCTTTCGAGCTCAGCACCATCGCATGAATACGTAGATTGTTTATCGCCGGAATTTCAAACCCTTTCTCAGTATCCAGCGGTACGGTTTGGCGGTTAAAGCCACCGTTCCAGGTCTTGTGGTTGAGCATCGGAAAAACAGGGAAGCCTTGACTCAAATCCTCAAATACCGGATCGGTGCAGTAAACATCCAACGGACAGCCTTCACGCAACATCAGCAGGCCGCTGGTGTGGTCAATCTGGGCATCCATTAACAGAATCGCGGCGATACCGGTATCGCGTAATTTGCGGGCGGGCTGTAGCGGTTCAAACGACGCCAGCTGCGCCCTGATATCGGGTGATGCGTTGAACAGCAACCAATCTTCACCATCGCTGCTGATACAGATCGAGGACTGTGTTCGTGCCTTGGCGTTGATGCTGCCATCACGAAAACCTTTACAGTTACGGCAGTTGCAATTCCATTGCGGAAAGCCACCACCGGCAGCAGCACCTAATACTCGAATCTTCATCACTGCACCTCGTTGTTCTGATCAATAAGTTCTGATTAATAAGCTCATATTCTTAAGCTCTATCCTTGAGCCCTATCCCTTGATCGCATGTCGTTAGGAAACTGAAATCAGAACGCGCCCGAAGGCGCGTCTTAATCAGCGATTGCTGAAGTACATAGTGACTTCAAAACCAATTCGCAGGTCGGTAAACGCAGGCTTGGTCCACATAGGGCTACCCTCATCTTGTTGTTATAAAAAGTTATAAATAGCTAGTAACTGCCAGCTGTTTTAGAACAGATCGAACTACCGACCGTCGAAGCGATGTTTGAGAACCCTCTAAACAACTCCGGCTTTCAGCGCTCCCCCATAGCTTCGCAAAACCACCACAACCAACACAGAAGACCTTGGGGCATTTTATGGGGGTCAAAAGTCGTAGATCTTTAGAGGGTAGCGATGACAGCGTCAAACAAGGTTCGCACCTGCGCGCCGTTTCAAAAGCTGGCTATAGCACCAAAAGGTGTATCGGCAAAAGCGTGCCCAACATGTGATGTTCATAGGTGTTACGCTTGATACCCCACCATTTACAGGGCTTCGCACCCTGGCGCTCTAAAACGATCACAACAGAACAGTGCATAAACAGACAGGCCCATCGGCGAAGTTGATCATTCGTTTATGAAGTCACCCGTATTAAATTGTTTAATAACAAGGAGACGACGATATGAATAGATCATTAGTGGGAGTCATTGGGACTTCAAAAAAAGAGGATGAACGACGGTTTCCCATCCATCCAGAACATTTGCTGCGCATTCCTGAAGCCCTTCGTCGCCAGTTGGTATTTGAGGAAGGTTATGGCGCACCCTTCGGTGTCACAGATTCGGAAATTGCGGCTCTGACAGGCGGCATTGCCACACGCCACGAGTTACTTGCCGACATAGGCACCGTTATTATTAACAAACCGGTCTTGGCTGACCTACAGGAACTTCGCGAAGGCGGGATACTTTGGGGATATGTGCATTGTGTGCAGCAACGGGATATTACCCAGGCTGCAATCGACCGCAAGCAGACGCTTATCGCCTTTGAGGATATGTTTATCTGGTCTCCCAACGGCCAGGTTGGTCGCCATACGTTCTATAAGAATAACGAAATGGCAGGCTATTGCGGCGTCCTCCATGCTTTGCAACTCAAAGGTATCGATGGCCATTACGGCAATCAACGCAAAACCATTATATTCGGATTTGGTGCCGTCAGCCGTGGTGCGATATACGCGCTCAAGGCACATGGCTTTAGAGATATCACCATCTGCATTCAGCGCCCTGATCATGAGGTGCGTGAAGAGGTGCTCGATTGTAACTATGTCAGAATTCGATCGGGTAACGAAGGTGAGGCACGCATGGTCGTAGTCGAACACGATGGAAGCATTCGACCGCTGACAGATCTGATTGCTGAAGCAGATATTATCGTCAACGGAACCTATCAAGACACAGAAAACCCTATCGATTTCGTCACCGAAGAAGAAAGCGCATGCCTTAAGTCCAATAGCCTGATTGTTGATGTGAGTTGCGATGAAGGAATGGGATTCTTTTTTGCCAAACCAACCACATTCAAAAACCCGATGTTTAAATATGAAAGCACCGATTATTACGCCGTGGATCACACACCCAGCTATCTTTGGGAAAGTGCCACACGATCAATTTCAGCCGCTCTCATTGTTTATTTACCGACGGTACTGGCGGGCCGTGATAGCTGGCAAAAAGATGAGACGATTCGACAGGCGATCAATATTGATGACGGCGTGATTCAGAACTCTTCTATTCTGTCATTTCAAGATCGTAAGCCAGACTACCCCCATACGAATTAAATCCTGCTTCAACAGATGACTCAGACAGAGCAAAAAAAACCCCGGCCTTGCGGCCGGGGTGTGGTAATCATTCGTCGAAATTTATTCACCTAGAACATAGCAGGCCTGGCGCTATCGAAGCCGCCAGGCCGCTAATTCGCACTATTCAAAATGCGGCTTAGAAGAATCCAAGCGGGCTAGTGCTGTAGCTGATCAACAGGTTCTTGGTCTGCTGGTAGTGATCCATCATCATCTTGTGGGTCTCACGACCGACGCCTGACTTCTTGTAACCACCGAAAGCGGCGTGTGCGGGATAGTGATGGTAGCAGTTGGTCCATACGCGACCGGCTTCGATACCACGCCCCATGCGGTAGGCACGGTTGATATCACGGGTCCACAAACCTGCACCCAAACCAAACTGAGTGTCGTTGGCGATCGCCAGTGCATCGGCCTCGTCCTTAAAGGTGGTCAAGCTGACAACCGGTCCAAAAATTTCTTCCTGGAATACACGCATCGAGTTGTCACCCTTGAAGATGGTAGGCTCGACGTAATAACCGCCGCCCAAAGCATCACTCATCTTGGCCGCGTTGCCACCGATAAGAACCTCAGCACCTTCCTGCTTACCGATCTCCATGTAGCTCATGATCCGCTCAAACTGCTCTTGAGACGCTTGTGCACCTACCATGGTTTCAGTATCAAGCGGGTTACCACGAACGATCTTCGCAGCTCGCTCGATCACCATCTGAGTGAAGTCTTTAGAGATAGACTCCTGAACCAGTAGGCGTGAAGGACAGGTACAAACTTCACCCTGGTTGAAGAAGGCCAACACCGCACCTTCGACACACTTGCTCAGGTAATCATCTTCAAAGTTCATCACATCTTCGAAGTAGACGTTTGGCGACTTACCACCCAACTCAACGGTGGAAGGGATGATGTTCTCAGCAGCACACTTAAGGATGTGACTACCCACCGGCGTTGATCCGGTAAAGGCGATCTTGGCGATACGCTTGCTGGTGGCCAGTGCCTGACCGGCTTCTTCACCGTATCCCTGAACCACGTTCAGAACACCTGGTGGCAACAGATCGCCGATCACTTCCATCAACTTAATGATCGACATCGGGGTCTGCTCGGCAGGCTTGAGGATAACGCAGTTACCGGTAACCAGTGCAGGAGCCAGCTTCCAAGCTGCCATCAGCAGCGGGAAGTTCCACGGGATAATCTGGCCGACAACACCCAGCGGCTCATGGAAGTGGTAAGCAGCAGTGTTTTCATCGATTTCGGCAGAGGTGCCTTCCTGAGCACGGATACAGCCTGCGTAATAACGGAAGTGATCCGCCGCCAAAGGTACGTCAGCCGCCAGTGTTTCACGGACCGACTTACCGTTATCCCACGTTTCAGCAACGGCCAGCATCTCAAGATTGGCTTCGATACGGTCGGCAATCTTAAGCAGGACAAGGGAACGCTCAGTCGCTGAGGTTTTACCCCAAGCCACTTTCGCTGCATGAGCGGCGTCCAGCGCCTTTTCGATATCAGCCGAGGTGGAGCGTGCAACTTCTGCGATCACTTCGCCGGTGACAGGTGAGGTATTGGTGAAGTAGTTACCCTCAACCGGGGCAACAAACTCACCGCCAATGTAGTTACCGTAGCGCTGTTCAAAAGAGACAACGGCTCCTGCTGAGCCTGGATTTGCGTAGATCATATCGGTACCTTCTTGTTTTTAGTGATTAGCGTTCCTGCTCTGTCCTGATCAGACAGCCCAGCCGAGCAACAATACCCATGTATAAGCCAAGCCTTAAACCATAGACCAAAACAACAATTGCGTGAGCTCATCGGTGCCACAGCTTGCAACCCCTGCGTCAGCGCAAACATAGATTTCCCAGATATAATACGAATCAACCCACCATTGCTGAATGATACTTTGGCGCGCAAAAACTAGTTCCTTGGTAGTAATTTACGCAGATAACAACCGGGAAAACGCCACCGGTGCGGACTTCTAATAATGAATATGAAATGACGGAGACATCGCGCAGCGGAGTACGCAATAAAAAAGGCCGCGTGATACGCGACCTCTAGGGGTGTTCTAGTAAAACAATCAATGATCTATTCAGAAAGAGGCTACGCCAACAAACCGCTAAGCCTTATGCTCGCGGGCCAGATACTCGTGTGATTGCATCTCTAACAACCGACTGGTGGTGCGTTCGAACTGGAACTCAAGCTGGCCACCGGCATACAGCTCAGGTAGCGGCACGGCTGCTGACAAGATCAGCTTGACGCCGCAGTCGTAGAACTCATCGACAAGATTGATAAAACGGCGCGCCTGGTCATCAAGATCGTTACCCAGTTGCGGCACGTTGGCGATAAGCACTGCATGGTAGAGTTTGGCCAATTCGATGTAATCATTCTGCGAGCGAGGGCCGTCGCAAAGGGCGTCAAACTCGAACCAAACTACATCGTCGCAGCTTCGGCGAGTATGAATCGGCCGCCCATTCACCTCCAACAACAGACCGGTTTGTGCAGCAGCCAGATCGGGGGCCAGACTTTCAAAACTGCTATTGAGGCTGGTATCGGCGGTGCTATCGAGTGGATGGTGATACAGCTCGGCCTGCTCCAACGCCCGTAAACGGTAATCGACACCGCTATCCACATTAACCACGTCGGTATACCGATTAAGCATGGCGATAGCCGGCAGGAAACGCGCCCGCTGCAAGCCATTCTCGTATAAACGGTCCGGAATGATATTTGACGTTGCCACCAACACCACACCATGGCCGAACAGCTTCTCCATCAAACCGCCCAAGATCATCGCATCGGTGATATCGGAAACAAAAAACTCGTCGAAGCAGATTACCTCGGCCTCAGAAGCGAGCTTACCTGCGACCCGATCGAGTGGGTTCTTTTCACCTTCGAGCATCGTCAGTTCGGCGTGAACCCGCTGCATGAAACGGTGAAAGTGGGTCCGCATCTTGGTCGAGAACGGCAGGCTATCGTAGAACACATCCATCAGATAGGTTTTACCGCGCCCCACACCACCCCAGAAGTAGACCCCCTGTACCGGAACCACTTTGGTTTTCTTAAACCGCTGGCCTAACCGCTGAATAAGTTTGGGCTGTGGCTGATTCCGCCTCCGCAGCAGGTCGTCGTACAGTCGTTGCAGGTTTTTAACCGCATTTTCCTGCGACGAATCATAATGGAAATCATCGCGATCCAGATCGCAACGGTAGCGCTCTAGTGGGGTCTGTGCGGACATAGGTACAGGCATAATTAACTCTGACAACGGATCGGGCTGTGAATCGCGGCCAACTTTACCGATTGCGTGTTTAATTGGCAATTCAACCAACGGAGACGGCCAACTTCAGTCCTTCCTCGCGAAATCGACTTGAGTTAACCGCAATCAGGCTCTAGCATCGCGCGCATCAATTTTAACTTGCCATCGTCGCCCAATCTATCACCGACAACAGGACCCGTCATGATTCGTGGTTTTACGCAAATATTACTGTTTTGGATCCTGGGCGAAAGTCTGCAATTTATGACGCAGATACCGGTTAGCGGCAGCGTGCTCGGCATGTTGTTACTGTTTGCCTGGCTGATGCTACGTCAGAGTGTCAGCCTGGAGCTGGAGCGCACCAGTCAGACCTTGATCGCGCAACTGTCACTGTTACTGCTCCCCGGCGGTATAGGCCTGTTCTTTCTCGGTGAGCGGATGGAGGGGCAGTGGCTGCCAGTACTCAGCGCAGTGCTGATAGGCACGCTACTGAGCATGGTGATCTGCATCCTGATTATGAAACGATTAACCCGCCCGACAACAGCAGATCAAGCGGGTGAGAGGTGATGAACGAAGTACTTAGCCAAAGCCTGCAGAGCCTCAATGGCCTAGTCGAGCACCTTGCGCAAACCCCGCTACTGCCAGTCGCGATGACGCTGGTCGCCTTTCAACTGGGTGTAGCCCTATTTAACCGGCTCAACCATCCCGCCTGGCTGCCCCCTATCGTCTCAGGCGGTCTGTTATTGGTCGCCGCTGTGTGGTTGCTGCCAATCGATTACCCCCAATATTACGCCGGAGCCAAGTGGCTTAGCTTCTTGCTCGGACCTGCGACTGTGGCGCTGGCCATTCCGCTGTTTCTGCAATTCCACCATATCCGGGCGTTGTTTGTACCGGTCACGATCACCTTGCTGATCGGTGCCCCGCTAGCCGCCGGGTTGGCAGTCCTAATCGGCTGGGGACTCGGCGCTGAAAATGATATATTGATCTCGTTGGCGCCCAAATCGGTGACCGCGCCCATCGCGGTCAGTCTGGCAGAAGTCCTCGGCGGTATCGGTAGTTTGACGGTGGGTATTGTCGCTATCACTGGGATCATCGGGTCGGTGTTCGCGCCAATGTTATGCCGCTGGCTTAATTGTCATGATGAACGGGTGCTGGGGTTTGTGATGGGACTCAATGGCCACGGTATCGCCACCGCCCGGGCGTTTGAAATCAGTCCTCGAACCGGTGCGTTCGCCAGCTTATCGATGGGGTTGACCGGTGCCTATACAGCGCTGTTTTTACCAGTAATGCTCTCTTGAGTGCGACAAAACCCTACGGCGAACAACCCTAGCAATGCTGCTAGCAACAAGCTCATACTGCCGGGTTCAGGTATCGGTGCTAAAAAGCCCGTCATATCCCCTCGGGCAAAAAAACCATTGGTTAGCGAGCCTCCTCCTAGGAAAGTACCAGAGGCCAACCAGTCAATCTCGCCGTCGCCAGTGCATAGGGGGCAATCCAGACTTCCGAAAGAGACACCGGTATTATTTTCCAGAATGCTAAGCGCGTTAGAAAAGGAGCCAACGACTGTCGTACTCGGTAAAGCCAGTATCTCAGCCGTGGTTAGATCCACCAGGTTAGCGGCCCAGAACTCATCAGTATCACCCGAAAAGCCCAGCGATAGATAACCGGTACCTCCGAAGCCAGCTTTAGATAAACAGTCGGTAGGGGACGAACAGTTAGTCGAGCCTGTCAAATCAAGATCGTTGCTGACATCTTCATAAAACCGAATCATGGTACCGCTGGAGAATAGGCCACCACTGCTAGGGCCGAAGGTATAATCGAATCCCGTCCCACCATCTGAAACTTTGCTAAGCACCGTGATATCGTAAATACCCGTCAGCTCCGTTGGCGCTATAGCTCCGCCGTTGGTAGAACTGATTTCGAAGACACCCTGTAATCGATCGCCGGGGTTGAGTATCACGCTGTTGATGAGATGCGTAATAGAATCATCATTTAAGCTTGTCACCGGTTGCGTGTAGATCACACCTGCGGTGACCAAACTGCTACTCAATAACAGCGAAATTGCCAATATTGTGGATCTGAATGTGGTAACCATGACAGCCCCCAGTCAATCACTATATTAGTAAACACAAGATTAATTATAGTAACAGCATAGCTTACCCCGCATTCACCCTGCATGCCTTGGCTAAGTGTTTAGCGATACTTTTGGAAGTCACGCGCACAACCACGAGATGCCAATCTCATATATCCAGTCCACCGTTACGTCCGATCCAACAGTTCAATCCAGTGCTGTACCGGTAACTGCGCCTTGCTCGAAAGATGAAGCTGACAGCCGACATTGGCGGTGACGATACGTTCAGGCTGATCACCTGTCAGCGCAGTGAGCTTATTACCCAGCAACTGCTGGCTCAGCTCGGGTTGCAGGATCGAATAGGTTCCGGCTGAGCCACAGCATAGGTGGTTCTGTGTGGTTTTTGCCAGTTCAATACCGGCATTTGTTAGGACCTGCTCAACCACACCACTGAGTTTAAGCGCGTGTTGCAAGGTGCATGGACAATGGAAGGCGGTCTTGCCAGGGCTGTTTTTAGAGCCACTACCCAGCTTGAGCCGAGTCAGGTCTTCCTTTACCAACACTTCGGCCAGGTCACACGACAGCTGGCTAATTCTGAGCGCCTTGGCGGCGTAGGTCGGGTCATCCTTTAACAGCTCGCCATACTCTTTCACCATCGCACCGCAACCCGAGGCACTGATCACAAGCGCCTCGACACCGGCTTCAACCGCCGGCCACCAGGCATCGATATTACGGCGCATAAACCCCAGCCCCTCATCGTGCGCCGACAGATGGTAGCTGACAGCTCCACAACAACCGGCATCGGGGGCTTCAAGCAGGCTGATGCCCAATTTATCCAACACCCGCGAAGCTGCGGCCTGAGTATTAGGGGTCGCTGAGGGTTGCGCACAACCTGCCAGAGTCAGCATCACCCGAGGATGGCTATTGCTCGGCCAGGGCGACGATAACCGTTTCGGCTGCGCTTTGGCGGATGGCGTGCAAACAGGACGCTGCTTGACCGGAACGCTGGCTTTTATACGGGCGGGTAACAGCGGCTGTACCAACTGCCCTAGCCACAATAACGCGGCAAAACGGTATCGGTACGGCAATACCTGCCGCAGCCCCCAGCGAAGGAAGCGCTGCTGCTTAGAGCGGGGAAGCTGTTGCTCCAGCAGGCCACGACCAATATCGAGCAAGCGCCCGTACTTCACCCCCGACGGACAGGTGGTCTCGCAGCTTCTACAGGTCAGACAACGATCGAGATGGGTTCGGGTTTTCTCAGTGACCTCACCCCCTTCGAGCAATTGTTTGATCAGGTAAATTCGGCCGCGCGGTCCATCACGTTCATCGTTGAGTTCCAGATAGGTTGGGCAGGTGGCGGTGCAAAAACCGCAATGAACACAACTGCGTAAGATCGCTTCGGCTTCGCGGCCTTCGGCGCTGGCTTGATAGGTCTGAATCAGATTGGTCTGCATCGAATAGAGGTCCTGTTACATCCAGTCAGTTATAAACAGCGTGCTACATCCAGCGATACAGTCGTCCCAGGTTAAACACCAGACTCGGGTCCAGCGAACGCTTGAGCCGTTGCTGAATCGCTTGCAACGCCGACGTCTGTCGATGCATCACCTCGTCGCTGCGATCACCCCCGCGATAGAGACTAACCTGACCTGCCATCGCCACCGCCATCGTCTCCATCTCCGCCATCGACCGCTGCGCAGCCGAAATCGTTCGAAGCCAGCGTTGCGCGCCACCCCAATCGATCAACCAGTCTCCGTTGATTGCCTCCGGCTGGTCAGCAGTTGGCTTGACCGAGAAACGCCATAACGCCCTTTGATAGGCTGTGGCTGACTCGAGTGCTGCTGAATCGGCAGCAACTGTCGAAACTGCATCTATAGAATTAGTACCAAAGAACGGCAACGTCTGATCGCGTAGCTGACACCAGAAACGTTCAGCGCTCTGCGGGTCCATCAGTTCGGCGTCGCTTCGCGCTGTCCATTGTTTAACGGTGGCTTGCACCGCCGAACCGGCACCGGACAGGCGCAGGTACAGGCTACCGCCGTACCAACAGGCGCCGCTGAGCGGCTTAGACTGGGCTGAGTATTGGTTCATTACGGTAATCGCGTGGTCGACCGTCATCGGCTCGATCAGCGTTTGGGTCACTGCCGGTTTGGGCATCACTTTTAGGCTGATCTCGGTAATCAGCCCCAGGGTACCCATCGCGCCTGCCTGCAAGCGTGAGACGTCGTAACCGGCGACATTTTTCATCACCTGCCCGCCAAAGTTGAGCTTTTCACCCCGGCCGTTGATCAAGCCAAGTCCCAGTACATGGTCACGTACCGAACCACACCAGGGGCGCGCTGGGCCCGATTGATTGGTCGCCAACGTACCGCCTAATGTGCTGTTAGAAACACACTGTGTATCAACCCCTGAGGCAAAATCTCTGCCAAATTTCGGTGGCTCAAAAGCCAGCATCTGATCGTGCTCGGCCAACGCCGCTTCGATTTCATGCAACGGTGTACCGGCACGGGCGGTCAGTACCAGCTCCACCGGTTGATAACTGATGATGCCCTGATGGCCACTGACACGCAGCGGTTCACCATTGGCGGCCCGGCCCATAAAACTTTTGCTGTCGCCACCGATGATATTGAGCTGCTGGCCTTGGCTTACCGCGTTCAAAACCTGATCGCGAAGCTGGATTTTCAGATCGCTCATATCGCCCCCTTTTCATTGGTTTTCAGGCTACTATCGTCGAGTGCCCGATACTCCTGGCACCGTTTGAGCAGCGGAATCCCTTTGCCGGGGTTGAGCCGTTCGTGCGGATCGAAAGCGTGCTTGATGGCGTTAAACTGAAGCAGTTCCTGCTGATTAAACTGCACAGGCATCTGCCGGATCTTCTCGATTCCAACCCCGTGCTCGCCAGTGATACAACCGCCGACTTCGACGCAAAGTTCCAGAATCTTGCCGCCGAACTCTTCGGTCTTTTCAAACTCTCCCGCAACGTTGGCATCAAACAGAATTAACGGGTGCAAGTTACCGTCACCGGCATGAAATACATTGGCAACCCGCAACTGGTAATGGTCGGACAGTCGCTGCATCTCGCTCAGGACATGTGCCAGCTGGCTACGCGGAATGGTCCCGTCCATACAGTAGTAATCGGGAGAGATCCGACCAACTGCCGGGAAGGCATTCTTACGCCCTTTCCACAGTAGCGCCCGTTCCGCTTCATTCTGCGACGTTCGGGTCGAGGTCGCGCCGAACTGTTTAAACAGCCGCTCTACCAACGCAATATGCTCGTGCACCTCTTCCATGGTGCCATCGACCTCGCACAGCAGTAGCGCCTGCGCATCTTTGGGATAACCTGCTTGAGCGAAATCTTCGGCCGCTTTGATGGCGTAGCTATCCATCATTTCAAGTCCCGCCGGGATGATACCGTGCGAAATAATATCGCCGACCGCATCGGCAGCCTGCTGCACGCTGTCGAACGCCGCCATCACCACACGCGCTTGCTCAGGTGACGGTAGCAACTTGACGGTGATTTCGGTTACCACCCCCAGCAACCCTTCAGAGCCTGTGATCAGCGCCAACAGATCGATGCCGCAGCTATCGAGACCATCGCTACCAATCACCACCCGTTCACCTTCGGCGGTGATCATCTCAACTTTAAGGATGTTATGAACGGTCAGTCCGTATTTGAGGCAATGTACGCCACCGGAGTTTTCCGCCACGTTGCCACCAATGGTGCAAGCTATTTGTGAGGAAGGATCCGGACCGTAGTAAAGACCGTGCACGGCCGCGGCCTCGCTGATCGCCAAATTACGCACCCCAGGTTGCAATCGGGCGGTACGCGCCAGAGGATCAATGTCGATAATCTCGGTTAGTTTGGCCAGCGATAAAACCACCCCATCTGGGTGCGGCATTGACCCCGCGCACAAGCCTGTACCCGCGCCACGTGCTACCACCGGCAGTTGGTATTGATGGCAAAGCTGCATCACCCGCTGCACTTGCTCCACCGTACTGGGCAATACCACCAGCATCGGCATCTCGCAATACATCGACAAGCCATCACACTCGTAAGGCTTTTGAGTTTCCGAATCTTCGATCACCGCTTGAGGGTCGATAAACTGTCGAAAGCGTTGCGCCAATTCGGCCCGGCTCGGCTTGCTGGGTTGATTCATAGAAAGCCTCAAATCCTGTTTATTATCATTATCGTATTGATCCTCCATCAGAGAATCCAGCCTGATCGCAATCCAGTCAAGATTCATTAGTTGAAGGCGTTTGTCTGGAGTACGCCCAGAGATTGGCAATAACGGCAACCGTTAACAAACACACAGTCCAAAAAAGGGCCGCTGGATTAGCGGCCCTTTTTTCAACATAAATTCACACAACAATAATCACACAACAACAATCACTTTTTAGCGGTTGTCACCGGTTTGGGTTTAGCCGGTTTGCGCATATATTTCCATTTTAGACTCGACTTAATCGCGCTTTCTCCATGACTGCGGTGCGGCATCACAGCCAGCAGTTTGGCTTGAACCGCTTTGATATCAGCCGAATCGGTGGCGAACTCTTTAGCCTTTTCATCAAACATCAGTAAGTAACTGCGCAACTCGGCCAGATCCTGCTTACCCGATAATGGCCCGTGCCCGGGTACAATCGTTTCGATATCCAGCGCACTGACCCGATCCAGCGTTTCGACCCAGCCATCGACGTCCGAAGCCCCCATATTAGGGTGGTAATCATTAAACAACAGGTCACCGGCAAACAGTATTTTCTGCTCGGGCAGATGGAAAAACACGCTACCTTTGGTGTGCGAATGGGTGTTAAACACCAGCTGAGGTCTGATCCCGCCCAGGTCGATCGACAGCGACTCCGAGAATGTCACATCAGGGTAAACGATGCGGGTTCCGGCCGACTGTTCTTGGGTCAGGCCGGACCAGCCTTTATCGAGAATTTTCTGCGACCATTTTTTCATGTAGCTGTCAGCCATGGTGTGCGAGATCACCGTTGCGCCCAGCGCGGCAAAATCGGCATTACCGAACGAATGGTCAGAATGAAAATGGGTATTGAGCGCGTAGCGGATCGGCTTGTCAGTAACGGTGCGGATCGCAGCGATAAATTGCTGAGCGCGCTGCGAAGAGATCTGAGTATCGATCACCAATACGGCGTCCTCTCCGATGACGATGCCCGCATTGGCTCCGTAACTGTTGGCCGCTGAGTAATCGTCGGTGCCCAGGTAGGCATAAACATGGTCATCAACCTTAACTAGCGTATTGGCACTGACGACGGTTGAGGCCATCAACAGCGCAGCGGCAAAGCCTCTAGTGTTCATAAGTTTTATCTTCATTTTTCTATCCCTATCTGTGGCTAACAGCAAAACGGATTGCTGAACTGCCGGATTGCCGAATCAACAAACAAACCGCAGTGGCAATCCCAGTGTCGGCCACAGCCATCATCCAAATACAGTAATCTCGTAGGTGAAAATAGGTGCAGGTCTAGATAGGAGCTAACCGCTACAGACAGCGCTACTCAAAAATCACGGGGAATTCAATGTTACTTCCGACCATTCGGTGTGATTTCTATCAATAATATCCAGATCTAATAAACCATTGTGTTAAGTCAATAACTGTTGTGTTAACCCTATCAGCATGAGATCGAAGCGGCATACAATGGAAAACCTTTGGCACCCACGGTGCGGTAACCAGACAATACTCATGCACTTGCGCTTTAAATCCATCATCCCAGTATTGTTGCTGCTGCTAGTGCTATGTACATCGGTTAACGCCGATATCACCATTAAGCTGAGCGCAGAAGAGCGCGACTTTATCCAATCACATCCCACCATCAAAATTGCCAACGCGATGGACTGGCCACCCTTTGATTTTAATGAATTCGGCCAACCCGATGGGCTGGTGATCGATCATTTCAGGCTGGTAGCCGCTAGAGCCGGATTGCAGTTAGAGTTCGTCAACAACCTTAGCTGGACCCAACTACTCGACGCTTTTAAACGCGGTGAAATCGACGCTATGCCGGTGCTCTACAGGACCACCGAGCGCGAACAATACACCCTGTTCACCCGACCCTATTACGAAACAAAAATCGCTGTTTTTGCACGGCCTGACGACAACCGCATTCGCAATTTAAACGACCTGCGTGGAATGAAGGTCGGTGTAATCGCCTCATCCAGTACCATCCCGTTAATCCGAGACGCGTTACCCGGCGGCATTATTCTGGTTGAAAAACCTGGTGCCATAGACCTGGTAAAATTGCTCAACAACACCACTCTCGACGCAATCGTCGATACGCCATTACTGTTTAACTACTATACAAAATCATTCGGAATCAACAATTTCCGGGTGGTAGACCATATCAGCATGACGCCAGAAGAGCGTTCCGACCATTCGATGCATATCGGGATTCGCAAAGATTACCCGCTACTGCAAAGCATTCTCGATAAAGCGGCCGCCAGCATTAGCGCCAAAGAGTTCAAGATAATTGAGCGCCGCTGGATTCACATGAGTGACAACACCAAGCCCGCAGATATCATGCTCAGTAACCAAGAGAGGGCCTACTTAAACAGCAAAGGTCGGCTGAATCTGTGTATTGATCCCAACTGGTTGCCTTACGAGGCGTTCAGCGACGATGGCAAGCTGGTCGGCATGACCGCCGGTCACTTCAAACTGTTCTCCGAACGGTTGGGCGTCACATTTAAACCGGTGGTGCTTCGCACCTGGAGTGAATCGCTGGAGGCGATGAAAACGCGTCGCTGTGATGTGCTGGCAATGGCAAACAAGACCGATGACCGTTCGCAGTACATGATATTCACCTCACCCTATGTCTCGTTTCCCTATGTTGTGGCAACAAAGGATAGCCGCTTATTTATTGATGACTTTTCGGCCGAGCTGGATAAAACCTACAGCGTAGTCAGGGATTATGCTGCGGTTGATTACCTGCGACGTACCTACCCCACGATCAAGCTGATCGAAGTCGACAATATCTCTGCAGGGCTGGAGTTAGTTCGAACTGACAAGGTGTTTGGCTATATCGGTAGCACCGCGACACTGGCCTACACCATCCGCACCGAAAAACTCAGCGGATTGAAGGTCGCTGCCAAACTGGCATCGGGTTACAGTTTACGGTCGGGAGTTCGGTCCGATGAACCGCTGTTACGTAGCATTATGCAAAAAGCGATCGATACACTGAGCGTCTCCGAGCGGGATAGGATCTACAATCGATGGGTAAAAACCACCATTGAAACACCGATGATGTCACCGCTGATCTGGAGTATTTTAGCAGGCGCATTGCTGGTCATTATTACGGTAGTTTTGTGGAATAGAAAGCTCCACTCTGAACGACACCGGATGCAACAAGATAACGTCCACCTGCAGCAGTTATCGAGTACCGACGCCCTGACTAAAGTGTTCAACCGCTCAGGTTTTGAGGTGAGTTTGTTACACGAGATCGATCGCGCCGAGCATGATAATGCAACGTTCTCAATCATTATGATGGATATCGATTATTTCAAGCAGGTCAATGATACCCATGGCCACCAGACCGGTGATCAAGTTCTGATCGAAGTCGCTGAGATCCTAAGCCAAAATATTCGTCACAACGATATCCTTTGCCGCTGGGGCGGTGAGGAGTTCATTATTCTGTCCCCTGATAGCCACCTGAGCGGCAGCTTGATAATGGCGGAGAACCTGCGCCAGCTCATCGCTAACGGTAAGTTTGACAGTGAGATCCAACAGACAGCCAGCTTTGGCATCAGCCTATATCAGCGGGGAGACACATCCGAATCGATCGTCAAGCGGGTTGACCAGGCGTTATATCAGGCAAAAGAAACGGGCCGCAATCGGGTCGAGGTAGTCTGACGTTCAACTCACCGCTAACGTTCTTGCAGCAGGCCCGTTAGTGGTCGGTAGTTATGCAGTTGAACTGTTGCACCCGGCTCCGCTGACCAATACCACTACTTTCAATCAATTGACCGGCACTGTCGATCAGATTACCGCCAACCTGTGCAAACGCGGGTGAGGCAAACCAGATAGCGGTTAACATGCCCGTTGTCGCAACTGTCGTCTTGATGACGGTTATTGCGGACGTTTTCGAAGGTCGCTTCATCTCTTTCTCCTGAGAAATTACCAATCGCTAATCGATCAGCTCGTCAAATCGGTGAATCAGCATCGGCGGGCGGCTGCGGGCATAATCGCTGGGTACAAACGCGCTGTGCGAAACGGTGTAAACACCGTGACTGCCAAACACCGGATCTACGCTGGAGCGGCTATAGCGCCGTGAGCCATCATCAAGCAGAACTGGCGCCACATAATCAACCCGCGCCACTTCACCCGAATAGATACCCGCCTCACCTACCGGCACCATATACTGCTGATAGAAATCATCGCCACAAAGTGGCGCATCAAGCCCCCTCGCAAGTCACTACGGCCAGCCTGAAACAGGTCAAAATAACCGTCTGATATCTCTACAATACGTGTACCAGGTAGCATAATTGCCGCCCGCCCCGGTGCAAAACGTACTGTCCGGGAGACCGCGCTGAGAGCAGCGTCCTGTTCACTGCAGAACAGATCACGCAAGCGCTTTTGAATCACTACCGACGGCCGGTCTTTACCGCGCTCCCATCGGGAAACCGTAGTCTGGTCAACATTCAGCATGTAAGCCAATACGGTCTGCTTAAGTCCATGTTCTTTTCGATACGCCCGTATCAACAGCGGCCAGTCTGCCATCGGTATCCCCTCTCTGAATTATTATTTGGGATTGATTATGAGGTTAAAATACCGATTAACCTTACCTAAATAGGGTTCAGACAGAACGCCCCATAAGTCGCAGGACTTATGGGGCGAGAGCAAGAACTAGAATGACGAAGCAGAACGCTAAACGCGGCAGTGACGGGTCAAGGTGATGTTCCTTTCCCCTTAGCGGCCATCAATTATTTTCACGCCAGAAGAAGACCCGGTCATTACCGCGATAACGGCCAAACGTTGCTATCCGGCCACCGGGATCATCGTCGAAACGGCCGTCGTTATCCCAGTCGAATTGCAACCAAGGTAGACTGTCGATCCCCGAATCCGCCGGTTCACCCACGGTGTGCAGCCGCACGTTGATGTCGCCACTGTTACCGGCTCCCGGTGCACTGAAATTAATACCCAAATCACCCGCCAGCACCGGCGTATTATTGGTCATGTCGGAGCTGCCGCTGCCAACAGTTATCCCATCCGGACCGACCGGATCCGTGGTAATCGCCAGCTCGGAGCAGTTATCGTCCGGGTTGGTGACAAAAGCGCTGCCGTTCCAGTATTCGACCAGTGCCGTCATCGTCAGTGGTTCAGTTTCGGGGCCAAATGCATTCTCAATACGTATCCGGCCAAAATACACTTCGGTTTGACCGACTTCTGCATAATCATTACTGCCGTCACCGTTGATATCCAGATCAAAGCTGGCCAGTACCGCGTCGCCATCGTCGGGGGCAATGCCGACCTGTAACAACTCAAACGGGCCGTCCGGTTCGGTATCAGGACCGTCCGGCAGGGTATTGCGTAACAACATCAGATCAACATCGATCGAGCCAATCCCCGCCTGCGTATTATCAACCGTCGGCCAGTTGATAATGGCGCTATTGGTTCCCTGCTCCAGCCGCGAAGTCAGATCAACATCATCGCCTAGCACACCAAACCCAAGTTGCTCGTAAGTGATCAACTTGGCAAAATCGTCGGTATAGTTCTTGGTTACCAAGTCATCGATATTATTAGCCTGTAGCGTCATGGTGCTGTTAAAGCTTTCATGCAGATAGGTAAAGTCACTGTCAACACAACCGACAAGGTCGCTTCGGTTGGTCAGCGCCGAGGTGATAAGTTCGAAGTGATCCGGGTAGAATCGACCGACACTATCCACAGTGCCAATTACTGATTCGCCACTGCCGAGATAGTCTTTATCGCTCAGGTCAGCCGCAAAACTGATGATGCCCACTTCCGACCAACTCATGCCATCGTTACTGCTAGTGCCGTTACTAAAACCACTAAATTCGCGCTCTATTAGTTCCGGATTATCACCACCGTCCGGCGCAACCAGCAAATGATCAATCATCACCGTATCGGCTGCGCTCTCCTGACCGAAATTGGGAGTAGTCGCATTAAATTCCAGCGCCTCGTTACTGTCGGGAATGCCGTCGTTGGCGACCCCTCCGCTTGAGCCGTCGTCATCCTCCGCTTGCCAAACAACGGCACTAACATCGGTGGTGAAAACATCTCCAGCAATCTTAAAAGGATCCCCACCGGCATCTTCAGCAGCGGAGTTATCGATGACATCGAGATAAAACCCGAAAGGGCGAACAATAAAGCTGTTGGAGGTCCCTGCTAACGTCGCCTCGGGGTTGTCTCCCTCCGCCTCGATCTGCTTGTTGGCGTGCAATATCAATTTACCGGCATCACTGTAATCGAAGCTGAAGGGAGCGATGCCATCATCACCAAAATCAAGCTGAACATCGGTATAACTGCTGACGCTGCTGGCAGGGTTGCCCGTAATCGCTGTCGAACCGTTACCGTGAATTACGACCCGGTTACCTGCCTGGCAAGTATCCGGATCGCTACACTGATAAGCCACCTGCACCGTCTCATTGTCACTCAACAAGGCTTCGCAGGCTCCGGTGTCATCGTTGGTGCGAACCGCACGTAGCTGCAACGTCTGATTTCCGGGGAGCTGATTGGAGGGTTTTCCAGCGATCTGAGTGCCTATAGCATTGGCCACCCCGTCGCTATAAAACAAAAACACCGCATCGGCAAAGCTGATCGAAGCATCTTCACCAGGATCTTCGTCACCGTTACCGCTGCTGTTGTTTACATTGATGTTAATGGTCGCCACATCCGTCTGTTGCAGCGCCAGCGTCACTGAGCTGGTTGAGCCATCGAAGGTATGCGTAATGCTGTTAGTGCCACTGTCCGACCAAGTCGCGGTATTGGGCAAGGTAGTCAAGGTCATCGTTGTCGTGGCTTCTGGGGTTACCGGTTGGTGATCGTCGGTCGAACCATGCGCGACCACGGTGACGTAGGACGCTTCGCAGGTAACACCATCGGCCGCGGCATACGAGCTGCCACCGTCATAACTGATAGCGTAATGATCGACTGTCGCTTGCGGTGCGGATTCGCAAAAACCCCCAAAGTCGGTCTCTGCGATGGCGGTTTCGTCGAAGGTAACCGAAGCATAAGCGGAGACAACAAGCTCCTTTTGGGTGCTAAAAGAGCCGAACAGTGTGGTTAAGTTACTCGCATCAGTGCCCGACTGCACATCGATCATGGCTTCGGCATATAGTAATCCATTGATATGACTTGCCTCTCCAATAACAATTTCTTTGGCCGAAAACATAAACAGGCGACCACCGTCTCCTGTCTGGTTTATTTGAACCCTTTTTTGAATATCAATTATTTCTTTGCCGTAAAATTGAACAGAACCACTAGATGCGATATTAATTTTCGTGTCATCTTCAAACACAACACCTTTTTTAAATGTATATTGGCCTGGAGATAAAATCAGAATACTGTCCTTTATTAACGTCAGGCTATTGTAGTCACCAGGGCTTAACGAATAGCCCATAGAGTCACTGATGACTAGATCTGCACCACCGGGAAAACTATTAAAAGCGCCTTTCTCTGCAGGTGAATTTTCGCGGGTACAGGTATCATCATTACAGGCGGTAGCGTGGCTACTGAGTGTTTTCGTATAAACGAACCTTTCACCTGCAATTTCCTCAATACCGTACAGGTGACCATTATTTTTAATCTCAATACTTCCGGCGTTGCCAGCAGTCTGTACAACGCTGGGAAAGATTGCAGAACACTCGGCCGCCAGCGCCGATGAAGCAAACATCACCAATAGCAGTGCTGAGATCAGAGGTTGAAAAGTTTGGTTGATACTCATCGACTTCCACACAGATAGTTTTTCAGTAATCCTAACCGCACCACAAAATGCCAATCGCTAGCTGAGCCTCACAAATACACCTGATCATCATCGATGATTCGGCGGTTTCGTCCAGCAGTATAACCAATAGCCGTGCGCCAATGTTACGGCACATATCAACATAATAACCCAGAAAAATCAGGCAGTTTTCGTGTCTGCCATGAGGCTCTGCAGGTGTTGCAGTGGCTGGTTCGGTAGATAGTTGGATAACTCGATTAAGTTGCCATCGGGGTCACGAAAATAGACCGACCGAATCGGCCCGAGTGCACCGGTACGTTCAACCGGCCCTTCCAGCACCTCCACTCCTGCGTGGCACAGCTCAGCAACGGCCTGATCCAGCGGGGTATCGATGATAAAACACAGGTCAGCACTGCCCGGTTGCACTCGTCCCGCTTTGGGTTCGAACTCACTGCCCGACAGGTGCAGGTTGATCTTCTGGCTTCCAAACGCAACTGCAACCCGCCCGGCACCAAAATCGATCCGCTGCATCCCCAGCAAGGTTTGATAAAAACTCACCGTTAACTCGATATCGTCTACTGTCAGCACCAGATGATCGATCGATTCCACCTGCATCCTAACAAGCGTCCTCGGCATCGTTGCCCGCCAGACGTTGCACCATCGCTGCGGCCGGGATCGCACGGCAACCGCTATTGTTCTGACCCGACCATAAGGAGGTGAAATCACCGCTGCCGTCAGCTTCGTTCTTTTGCCGTAGGGGTAAAACCGCCGTTGCTGCCGTTGGGAATGCAGGAGTGTGGTCACTGATTGGCCCCTGCTCACGAATCAGGCGATTGACAATACTACGAGCCGGACGACCGCTGAACACGTTTGTCAGCGCGGTATGGCGGCGATCATCGCTTTGCAAGGCCGCCCGATGAACTGCACTGGTATTGGCTTCATCACACAACAAAAAGCTGGTTCCCAACTGGACACCGGCCGCGCCCAGCGCCAGCGCCGCGTTGACACCGCTGGCATCGGCAATCCCGCCAGCGGCGACCACAGGCAGATCGACCGCCGCCACAACCTGCGGTAGCAGCGCCATGGTGCCAAGCTGAGTAGTCAAATCCTGCGACAGAAAGATGCCCCGATGACCACCGGCCTCAAGCCCCTGAGCAATGATCAGATCAGCACCCTGCCGCTCAAGCCAACAGGCTTCTGCCACGGTGGTGGCGCTGGAGATAACCTTCGCTCCCCAGCTTTTCACCTGTTGCAGCAGTTCGGCGGATGGCAATCCGAAATGAAAACTAACCATCGGCGGTTTGAACTCCGCCAGCAACTCGGCCATTGCGGCATTGAACGGCTGTCGCGGCGGTGCGGCTTTGATATCGGCTGGATCGAGACCAAACTCGTGGTAATAGGGCGTCAACTGATCGCGCCAACGCTGTTCTCGCTGAGGGTCGAACGCTTCGGGCTGATGACAAAAGAAGTTAACGCTATAGGGATGGGAGGTTTGCGCTCGGATCGCTTCCAGTTCTGCGCGTAACTGCTCAAGATCAAGCATGGCAGCGGGAAGTGATCCCAGACCACCGGCGTTGCTAACCGCTATCGCTAATGCACTGCCTTGTACACCGGCCATCGGCGCCTGAATGATCGGGTGCCGGATATTGAGTAAATGGGTCAAATCCATGATCAACTCCTTTCGATGCTTTGTTTAAGCTTACAAGTTTGTATTTTTTGGTCGGCGGTTGTTAGTTAAGGGGCTTAGTTAAAGGACCTTAACTAGAGGACCTTAAAAGAGGTTGTTTGATAGAGTTCCCCCGCTAAGTCACAACTCTGGTAACAAAACCTGTAACAACCTGCCACTGACACAGCTTCTGATCGTAACTCAAACTGGCATGTGCCGGGCTGGTCGATGGTAAGCGTTGAAAGGTGATTTCCTCTGCGCTATCACCCAATAACGGCCGTACGTGTTTACGGAAACTTTGCTCGGCTTTAGCACCGTTAAAACAGATCGCCTTAAGTGTCGGATAACGCTGCAACAGGGTGGGGAAATCGTTCGCCTGAATACTCGATTCCACGATTGCCGAATCCAGGCTACCCGGACGGTAGCAATCGGCCAACACATCCCACAACGCAACTCGCTGTATTTGCAGTAATCGCAGCCGCTCGTCGTAGGGTAAGGCACTATCAAAACCAAACAGCTCAGCCATGATCGGCCAGAATGCATTTCGAGGGTGGGCGTAGTACTGCTGCGCCTCAAGCGAGCGCAGCCCCGGCATCGAGCCGAGAATCAGCACTTGGGCACCGTCGGTGATTACCGGGTCGAAGCTGCTGGCCTGGCTCATGCCAGCAGCCCCGTCCCGCAGCCAACGCTATTGTGGCTAGACACCGCCACTGTCGTTGGCCGCATCATCACTGCTCGATTCCGCATTATCCACCGCCGTCGATTCGCTCTCTAACCGGTCAACCCGTTGGAAGCCCCGCGGCAGCTTGTTACCCCGCCGACCGCGCTCGCCCTGATAATGCTCGAGGTCGGATGGCTTCAACGTTAAGTGGCGCTTGCCGGCATGGATTGTCAGGCTGGCACCGGCATCGATCACCTGTAGCGCCACCACAAACTCCTCCCGGCTGGCGACTTTGGCCGACGGTATGTTGATAATTTTGTTGCCTTTACCACGCGACAGCTCCGGTAGATCGGCAACCGGGAACAGCAGCAGCCGCCCTTCGTTGCTGACCGCGACCACCCGTTGTTCACTTTTGTTGATCACGGCAATCGGGGCCAGTAGTTTGCTGCCCTTGGGCAGGTTCAGCACCGCCTTACCGGCTTTGTTCTTACCCAGCAAGGCATCGTAGCGGCAGACGAAGCCGTAACCGCTGTCGGAGCTGAGCAGATAGTGTTGTTCTGGCGAACCAATCAGCAGCGCATCTACGCTGTCCTCGCTGGAAATCGATAATTTACCGGTCAGCGGTTCGCCCTGACCCCGCGCCGACGGCAACTGATGCACTGGCAGCGAGTAAGCCCGACCGGTGGAATCCAGGAATACCGCCGCCTGGTTCATCCGGCCGTTGGCCGACAGTTTATAAGCATCACCGGACTTGTAGTTGAGCGCTTCGGCGTCGACGTCAAACCCTTTGGCGGCGCGTACCCAGCCCTGTTTCGACAACACCACGGTCATCGGGTCGGAGCCAAGCAGGTCAACCTCACTGAACGCTTTGGCTTCAGCGCGTTGCATAATCGGTGAACGGCGCTCATCGCCAAACTGTTCGGCGGCCGCGATCAGCTCTTTTCTGATCAGCTTGCGCAACGCCGCTTTAGAACCGAGTAGCTTCTCCAGTTTCAGCCGCTCTTTATTCAGTTCATCCTGCTCGCCACGGATTCGCATCTCTTCGAGCTTAGCCAGATGGCGCAGCTTCAGCTCCAATACTGCTTCGGCTTGAATATCGCTGATACCAAAGCGTTCCATCAATACCGGTTTGGGCTTGTCCTCACCGCGGATGATCTCGATCACCTCATCGATATTGAGAAAAGCCACCAGCAAGCCGTCGAGGATATGCAGCCGGGATAGCACTTTTTGTAAACGGTACTGAAGCCGTTTGGTCACGGTATCACTGCGGTACTGCAACCATTCGGTCAGGATCATTCGCAGATTTTTGACCTGCGGCCGACCGTCGGTACCGATCATGTTGTAGTTGGCGCGGTAGGTCCGTTCCAGATCAGTACTGGCGAACAGATGGGTCATCATCTGATCGATATCGACCCGATTCGAACGCGGTATGATCACCAACCGAGTCGGGTTTTCATGATCGGATTCATCACGTAGGTCGCTGACCATCGGCAATTTCTTGGCCTGCATCTGTGCCGCAATCTGCTCCAGCACTTTGGCGCCAGAGACTTGATGTGGCAGCGCGGTGACGATCACATCGCCATCTTCTTTCCGGTATACCGCCCGCATCCGGATCGAGCCACGACCGGTCTGATACATCTTGCGCAGCTCGTCGGCTGGGGTGATGATCTCGGCTTCGGTGGGATAATCCGGCCCGGGGATAAACTCACAGAGTTCATCGATATCGGCTTTGGGGTTGTCGAGCAGATGTAAACAGCCGTTAACCACTTCGCGCAGGTTATGCGGCGGTACATCGGTCGCCATACCTACGGCAATGCCGGTGCCACCGTTAAGCAACACATTGGGAACTTGCGCAGGCAGCGTCAGCGGTTCATCCAGTGATCCGTCAAAGTTGGGCCCCCACTCGACAGTACCCTGCCCCAATTCGTTGAGCAGCAGTGAGCTGTAGGCGGTCAGTCGTGACTCGGTATAACGCATCGCGGCAAAGGATTTTGGATCATCGGCCGACCCCCAGTTACCCTGACCATCGACCAGCGGATACCGGTACGAGAATGGCTGAGCCATCAGCACCATCGCCTCGTAACACGCGCTGTCACCATGCGGATGAAATTTACCCAGTACATCACCGACGGTACGCGCCGACTTTTTAAATTTGCTTCCGGCCTTAAGCCCCAGCTCCGACATGGCGTAGATGATACGTCGCTGCACCGGCTTGAGGCCGTCGCCAATATTCGGCAAGGCGCGGTCAAGAATGACGTACATCGAGTAATCCAGATACGCTTTCTCGGTGTACTTTTTTAACGAGAGGCGTTCAACCCCTTCATCGATATGAACTGTGCCTGACATAGTTTTCCGTTACGTTGTTAGTCGTCTTACAGGGCTGCTGTCGCTCAGCAATACCACCTGCAAAGAGTTACTTTAAAAGAGAATATTGGCGATTAAGGCAGATAGAGCTCGAAGCAACCGCCGCCAAGCTCTCCACCATTACTCAAAACCACCCGTCCTTGCCGGGTCGGATCATCAGCGGCGCTATGCTGCTCGGCCACCAACACCGAAAAATAGAGGCCGAAGCCGGTACTGCCGCTGATGTAATCCACCCCCATCTCACGCTTTTCGAGCTGCCCCAGCATCGCCTCCGGATAACCGGGGCCGTCGTCTTCAATCCGCAGACAAAGCTCACCGTTACTCCCGCTGGCACAGATCCTAACTTTGGCTTTGGCATAACGAATAACGTTGGTCACGATATTACCCAGTACACCTACAACCAGATTCTTATCGAAGTTCCAGCACAGCTCGGCGTCAACCAGTTGCTCGATGGTGATGCCCCAAGGTTGCAGGATAGGCTGATTCATCAGCACAGCATCCTCGACAAACTCGTCTAGGTAACACTCGTCAGCCTGAAATTGGTACTGCTGGTTATCAACCTTGTACAGCGTCATCAACTGAATCAGGTAGTTGTTGAGCCGAGCGGCTTCAAATTGTAACTGTCCCAGGTCAGCCGGTTCAGGCGGCGAATCCATCTGCAATTGGTTGATCTGATGCATCAGCATCCCGATCGAGTTCTTCATGTCATGAACTGTGGACGCCAAGATGGTGGAAAAATCCAATTGACTCATGACAGCCCCTGAACCATTTTCTGATAACGACGCTGTAGCTGTTTTTTCAGTTCGGCACGCGAATCATCAGTGGGCAATGTCTCAACCTGCCTGAAACTGTTTCGGACTTTTAACAACAAACTTTTCTCGGGTTTATTCTCGGTCATGTAATGCAACGCAACCTGGGCGAAGTTCAGGTTGATCGCGAAACTACGTGGCTTTTCCTCCACCGCATGCTGTATCAGCGCTAATGCCTGAACCAGCGAGCCTTTCTCATACAAGTCGACCGCCTGGCTGTTGTGGATCGACTCCTCCTGCTGCATACCGTGAACCAGAGCGTGCGCCAACGCTTCCTGGCCGCTCACTTCGAGCTGTTCAACCACTTGCTCCTTCAGCTCAGCCGACAGGTCACCTTCCGCGTCTTTGCTGCATATCTCGAAAGCCTGGGTCAGTGACTTTGCCGCTCCCGCTTCATTGCCCAGCACCGTCTGTACCTCGCCTTCCGCCAAACGGGACTGCAACGCAACGGTTGGACTCTTACGGTAAATGGTACGAAGCTCCTCCATCATCGTGCCGACTTTGATACCCATGCGCTTAGCAACCCGCGAATCAGCAGTTTTTATCCGCTCGGCCAATACTTTAGCCAGTCCGAGATAGTTATCCGGGGAACGGTGAACCGAATGTTTACCCACTTTGACGCTCTGATTAAACGCTTTCTCAGCAACTTCCAGGTCACCATTTTGTCTCGCCAGTTCACCCAATTGCGATTGACGCCTGACATTACGCGGCGAGATGGCGGTCGCTTGAGACAACGCTTTCTGGCCACCGTTGGTATCACCTTGCTTCTCTAGCACTCGCGCCAACCAGTCCCAAGCCTGAACATATCGCTCGTTATGGCCGAGTATTTCACGAAAAGCGGTTTCGGCTTTGGGATAATCCTTTAGATAGTAATGACACTTACCCTGCCCCAATTGTGCCCAAGGAATAAACTTGGCATTCAGCAGCGCGTTATAGATTTCTAGCAGCGGTTCGTAGGCCTGTTTTTCCATCATCAAGTCGGTTTTAAGTTTCAGCAGATAACCTTTATAGCGAGGAAACTCAGCGACCAGTTTGTTGCAATTGGCGATCGCAGTGCCCAACTGTTTTTTGTCGACCTCGTTAAAGATCGGCATCAGTGCGCTACGCCTTGTGACCAAACGCTCGAGACGAGCATTCAGTACCTCTTTGGTAAACGGTTTGGTCAGATATTCATCGGGCTGGTATTCCAGCGCACCCATCACCATATCGACAGAGTTCTCAGCGGTCAGCATGATGTAGATGCAGGAGCTTTTAAGCAATTGATGGTGCTTAGCTTCCTCTAAAACATCGTTGCCATTACGCCCTTCACCTAGGTTGTAATCGGATAGCACCACGTCATAACGGGTGCTATTGAGCAACGGCAGCGCATCCTCACCACTGCTGGCCACCTGGATATGATCGTGAGGAACACCATAAAACATCACCATGGTTCGTAGCGCCGAGCTGAAATTCGGCATGTCTTCGATGATCAAAAAATGCAGTGACTTATAATCGATCATAATTATTATTCTCTGATTGGCTTAGACCTGCGCCAGGTTTCCTTTTTCCTGGAGCCAGCTCTTACGATCTCCAGACCGTTTTTTAGCCAGCAACATATCCATCATTTCATGGGTGCCATCATCCGCTTCAACACACAACTGCACCAAACGACGCGTATCGCGCGCCATCGTCGTCTCGCGCAGTTGCATCGGATTCATCTCACCAAGACCCTTAAACCGCTGCACGTTCACTTTACCGCGCTTCTTCTCGGCATGAATACGATCCAGAATCCCCGACTTTTCCTCTTCATCAAGTGCGTAGCTAACTTCTTTGCCAATATCGATTCGGTACAACGGTGGCATTGCGACGTACACATGACCGGCCATCACCAACGGCTTAAAATGCTGAACAAACAACGCGCACAACAGCGTCGCGATATGTAGTCCGTCCGAATCGGCATCGGCCAGGATACAGACCTTGCCGTAGCGCAAACCGTCGAGATTATCAGTGGCCGGATCAACCCCGATCGCCACCGAAATATCGTGCACCTCCTGCGACGCCAAAATATCGCCTGAATCGACCTCCCAGGTATTGAGAATTTTTCCCCGCAACGGCATCACTGCCTGATACTCACGATCACGCGCTTGTTTAGCTGAACCACCTGCCGAATCACCCTCGACCAGAAACAGTTCAGATTGCAACGCATCGCCACCGGAGCAGTCGGCCAGTTTACCCGGTAGCGCAGGGCCGGAGGTGATCCGCTTGCGAGTCACTTTCTTGCGTGAACGCATCCGCTTTTGTGCATTATTGATCGCCAGATCGGCCAGCAACTCACCCTGATCAGTATGTTTGTTAAGCCACAGACTAAACGCGTCTTTAACTGTGCCACTGACAAACGCGGCGATCTGTCGTGACGATAGACGCTCTTTGGTTTGTCCGGAGAACTGCGGATCCTGCATCTTCACCGACAGTACGTAACAGCAGCGCTCCCAGATATCTTCGGCGGTCAGTTTGACGCCCCGTGGCATCAGATTACGGAATTCACAAAACTCGCGAATCGCTTCCAACAATCCGGTTCGAAAACCGTTAACGTGAGTGCCGCCTTGCTGAGTCGGTATCAGGTTGACGTAACTCTCGGCGGTCAGATCACCGCCCTCTGGCAGCCACTGGACCGCCCATTCGCAAGCTTCGAGTTCGCCGGTAAGCGAACCGGAAAAGGGTTCTTCGGGCAACGTTTCGAACTGCTGCGTGGCACCGGTAAGGTAATCAACCAAGCCGTCTTCGTAGTACCAGCTGTGTTTTTCTTTCTCTTTGCCGCTCAGGTCGGTAAACGTCATCTTCAAGCCGGGGCACAGTACCGCCTTGGCCCGTAGCATATGGCGCAGTCGGCTAACCGAGTACTTAGGCGAATCAAAATACTGCGAATTTGCAAGAAAGCGCACTTCGGTGCCGGTGTTACGCTTACCAACGGTATCGATCACCTCCAACTCGGAGACTTTGTCACCGTTGGCAAAGTTGATTCGGTACAGCTGACCGTCACGCTTAATCTGAACTTCAAGCTGTTGCGACAGCGCATTGACCACCGATACACCAACACCGTGCAGGCCACCAGAAAACTGGTAATTATCGTTGGAGAATTTACCGCCGGAATGGAGCTGGGTCAGGATCAGCTCAACACCGCTGATGCCATGCTCGGGATGGATGTCGACCGGCATGCCGCGACCGTTATCGCTGACCGACAGCGAATTGTCGGGATGCAAGATGACGTCAATTTGATTGGCATGTCCGGCCAATGCTTCGTCGACCGAGTTATCGATCACCTCTTGCGCCAAATGATTCGGGCGATCGGTTTCGGTGTACATGCCCGGGCGTTTTTTTACCGGATCGAGACCACTAAGGACCACGATCGCATCAGCGTTATAAGTCGTATTCATTGTCACTAAAAATCACTACCATGGTTGTCGAGTAATGTGGTGATAGGTCACTAACGATTGTCATATGCTTTTGTTTAAATCTTACGCAGATCAGTCGCTGCAACATCTGCATATCTTCTCTCGCGCTACACAACGGCCGCGTCATAACACAGCCATCATTTTGGCCAGACTACCGTCATCCAAAGCGCATTGCGCTAGCTGCTGCAGGTGACGATCACCGGCAAAGTCGAAGATACGTGGCCAGCAACGTTCAAACTGTTGAAAACCATGGTCCCCCCCCTTAATAACCCACTGCGGTGAAGCCGCGTACATCTCTACCGCCTGACGGTAATCAAGCACCTCATCATCGGTCTGAGTCAGTAGCAGATAACGGCTGGCGTCAGACAATGTTGAGCAATGCAGCGCCTTAAGCTGTGCCAAATGGTCGCGATTGAGCTGATATTTTTCATGGGTGTAGATGTTTTCGTTGTCGCCCAACCAAACTTCCAGCAGGTCGAACGGGCGAACCGACGGGTTGATCAAGACGGTGCGGATATCATGCACAGCCGCAAACTTCTCGGTCAACCAGGTCGCATAAAAGCCGCCCAACGAACTGCCGAGTAACACCAACGGCTGATCCGGTTGCTGTTTAATCTGTTTATCAATCAAGGTTTCAAGCAGCGAGATCGCAACGCCTGGTTGATAAGGCAGTTTTGGAACCACAATCTGGCCATCCAACTCTTGGCTGTTCAGCCACAGTAGCAATTGCCGCGCCTTATAAGAGTGCGGCGAGCTGTTAAAACCGTGAATATAGAGATAGAGCGGTTTCGTCATAACAACCTTATATTCGAATCACGCCAAGTTAAAAACAGAGCAAGTATGCCAGAATCGATAAAAAATACCTTATCGACAATCGCTTACGCAAGGCCGACTCGCACAATGGCGGTTTCAATTTGATCTAGATTGGCAGGTTGTCGAGTTTTTGACCGATGTTGTTGACTATCGCCGGAACGTTGATGGGATGAAGACACAGCAGGTAACGTCAGCCAGCGATAGCCGGGAGCCGCCAGCTCGCTGCCCTGTTCGATCACCAGTTGCGGTTGCTTAGCCTTGAACTGGACAGAAGTGGCTGGGCACCCTAACAATCGAACACCACCTCGTTGCAGGTCCCATTGTTGATGCAGGTGACCAAACAGTGCCGTTACAGCAACAGGGGAACCCTCTAACATCGCCCAAAGCTCGTCGGCATTGCTCAACATGATGGCATCCTGCCATTGGCTGGCTACCGGCACTGGGTTGTGATGCAGCACCAATAGCAGTGACTGATTCAAATCTTCGGCCAACAGTAGCTGTTGTTGAAGTCGCTGTAACTCGCAAGCGGCCAACGCTCCGGCACCGCAACCATCGGGCGAGCTGGTACTGTCTAACAGCACTACTCGCCAGCCCGGAATAACAAAGCCAGGTGACGGACTCTGACGGACCTGATTCATAGAGGCGACGGAATCATGATTACCAGGGATCCAGTACCAGGGGCAGTCAAACAGCTGCATGTATTCAACCAAACGTCGATAACCCTCAAGGTAGCCATGATGAACCAGGTCACCGCTGAGTAGCAGCGCATCGATATCGGTATGATAGTCGCGAATATGTTGCAATACCGCCAACAACCGCTGTTCGACATCGATGCCGCGGTAGCTTTGTTTCGGCGACTGCTGCAAGTGAAAATCACTGATCTGAACCAGCTTAAAGCTATCGTTAGCCACAACAACTTGCGAAGCAAAAGCCGAGTCAGAATCGTTTGGTACAGAGGTCATCGATGAGAGGTCTACGTGGTTAGTGATTTCATTATTGCAGCGGCTGTTTAAAGCGCCATCAGGATACTATTAATACCGTCAAAGGTGCTATTCGTGCGGCACCAACTCATTACTGAGACCGTGCGCCAAACACTGGCTGAGCCACTCACCGAGGTAGTTATTGAGTTGTGCCTTCTCATCTGGCTGATGCATCTGATCGTTGGGGTAGGCATAGCTGCCCTGGAGCTGTCGCCGCTGCTTACGGCAGATCACTTCGGCCAACCGCGCATCGTGGTATAACCGAACCATTAATGCCGGCATTCGTATCCAACGGCTGTCTTCGTACAACTGCTCGACTCTTAACGTAGTGGTGTAGGTAAAGCGCTCTTCAACCCGAATCTCAACCCTTGCACGGTGGTGGTGCCAACTGATCTGAAATTCACGCAGGTCACAATCATCAAGATCGGGGATCAGACGCATCACTTTGTGGTAGTTCGACTCACAACTCGCCATCTGAGCCGACAGATCCGGCACATAGCGTTTGCGCACCGCCAAACTCATAATGAACTGCCCTGCTGCAACCGCAGGTGATTCAATTGCAGCCACTGCAACGCCATAATTGTGGCTGCATTATTGATAGTGCCGTCGGTTACAGCCCGGTAAGCCTGCTCGCGACTGACCACCATAGCTCTGATATCTTCACCCTCGTGCGCCAAACCGTAGTGGCCTCCCAATCCGCGACTGTCAATCAAACCGCACAAAAGATGAATCGTCTCATTCGAGCCTCCGGGAGACACGTGATAGTGACAAATCGGTTCCAACGCCAACAGCTTTGCGCCGGCTTCTTCATCGGCTTCACGATGGGCGACATCGGCAGGCGTTTCACCCGGTTCAACGATACCAGCAACCAATTCGAGCAACCAGGGACTGCGTTGATCATCCAGTGCGCCTACCCGAAACTGTTCAATCAACAACACCGCGTCGGCGCCTGGATCATAGGGCAACACACAGACCGCATCATCACGCACAAACAGCTCACGCGTAATCGGTTCCGACCAGCCTCCGTCAAACAGGGCGTGCCGCAGCTGCAGGCGATCAAGTTTAAAAAAACCATCAAAAGCTCGCTCACGCTGCAGCAGTTCGACATCTGTTTGATCAAAAGCCGGGCTGAATTCTGACATCTCAATTCCTAAACATTACTTGTTTATGACGTTCACACTACAAAAACCAACTCAGTTCACTATAGCTGTTTAGCGATGACGGAACCAACTTCGGCCTGTTGATAAATCACAAATTGGCTAAGCCGAAGACAATCATTTTTTTAATCGGCGGAGACCACGAGTATAGTGTCGGGCATAGCATTTAGGGTGGGTCGATTGTTAACCGTGAGCATTGAAAGCGGTAACACAATTCCTTATCTCAACTGATGCGATCAAACCTACAGCCCTTAACGATCGAGGATTCGATGAGCCGTTCTTACCTGATTCTGGGAGCCGGTATTTCCGGTCTGACTACCGCCTGGTTTTTGAAACAGCAAGGGCATCGCGTGACGCTGCTCGAAGCCCGCGACCAAGCTGGCGGTAATCTGCGTACACATAAGCGCGATGGCTACCTGATCGAACGCGGTCCGAACTCAACCCTCAACAACCGGCCTGCGCTGGAGGTCCTGTTCGATAGCCTGAACCTCACCCCGATGATAGCCAACGCCGCCAGCAATAAACGTTTTGTGCTGCGCGACTCAAACCTGCATCCGCTGCCGATGGGACCGGGTGATTTTATCCGAACCCCGCTGTTCAAAGCCGCCGGCAAATGGCGGCTGCTGCTCGAGCCCTTCATTGGTCGAGCCCGCGATGAAGAGAGCGTCGCCAGCTTTGTAGAACGACGGTTAGGGAAAGAGTTTCTGGATTACGCCATCAACCCGTTCGTCTCCGGCGTCTATGCTGGCGATCCTGCGCAACTGTCGGTCCGCGCCGCTACCGCCAAGGTGTATGCATTAGAAAAGCAGTACCGCTCGATGTTTATCGGTATGATCGCCAAGACACTGTTCCATAAGCACCGTGGTGGTGCCGGCCCCTCCGGTAAAATGATCACCTTCGAGCACGGAATGCAGCAATTGGCCGATACACTGGCCGACAAGATGCATGAGGAACTACACACCGGCAGTCCGGTCGAGACACTACAACAGCTGGACGACGGACGCTGGCAAGCTGGCAGTGGTGACCAACACTGGCAAGCCGACGAAGTCATCCTGACGCTGCCAGCCAAGGCCTGCTCACAACTGCTGAGTCCCCTGTTGCCGCAACTGCAGCAACAACTCGAACCCATCCAGTATCCAACGGTAGCATCGGTCTCACTGGGCTTTAAAAAGTCGCAGGTTGAACACCCACTTGATGGTTTTGGTTTTCTGATCCCGCGCTGTACCGGGGTCGAAACACTGGGAGTCCTGTTCCCATCAAGCATCTTCCCTGACCGGGCACCCGACGACCATCACCTGATGACCTGCTTCATCGGCGGAGTGCTCAATCCAGAGATCGCATCCACCAACGATGAACAGTTAACACAACGGGTTCTGCGAGATATAAAACCGTTGCTGGGGATCGATGGTGATCCGGATATGGTCGAGATCAGCCGCTGGCCTACCGCCATTCCGCAATACCAAATGGGCCATCTGCAACGGTTACAGAAAATTGACAACGCACTACAAGCACTACCCGGAGTTCATCTGAGGGCCAACTGGCGAGATGGCATTTCAGTCGGGGACTGTATCCAGAACGGTTATGATATGGCTCAGCGTTTGGGTAACTAACAGTCGTTGGCATTTTGGCGCTAGGCAGACCCGCTAACAAGAGAGGACGCATGGACAATAAACCGGGATCAAACCTGTCCGTATTTCAGCCAGCGATAACAAGCCCGCAGCCAAAAGCGCGGATAGTACTTATAAGCATACTGTCGATGGCCCTGCTGAACGGTTGCGCCACCCCTCACTACCAGCCACCCGATGCCCCAGCGGCGTTAGTCGTTAGCGAGACCGAACAGCAGCAGAGCGAGGCACTGCAACATCGGCTGGCACAGCAGCTACGTTTGAGCCGGGTAAGCTGGCCGCTGCTGACCGCCAATGCCGAAATTTGCGCTGATCAGGTACGCCCGTTGCTTGGGTTCCAGTTTGGTAACAGCCACACGTTTGGTTCTGTCACAGCGTCCGAAGCAACCACAGACAGCAGCGATAAAACGGCGGTTACGACACTTCGTGACAGCGCCATCCGCACCTTCGGCCTCGGGGAAGCGTTACAAATACTGACCGTTGTTCCCGGCTCTCCCGCCGACCAGTCAGGTATCCAACCGGGCGACCGTCTCATCAGCCTCAATCAGCAATCCTTTCTTACCGGCAAGGCTGCCACAGCAGATGCTTCAGAAAGATTTCGCCAATTCAAACCCCAATCTTCGGCCGATCTTAAATCGGCCCCGCCAGCCATCAAGCTGCAACTCTACCGACAACAGCAACTCCTGACGGTACGGTTACAACCCGTCAATGGCTGTGATTACCCGCTAGTGATCATTAACAGTGATGCCATCAACGCCTTCGCCGATCACCGCTCCATCTTCATCACCGAAGGGATGCTCGATTTCGCCAGTGATGATCGCGACTTGGCGCTGGTGTTAGCGCATGAGCTGGCCCACAACGTGCTCGCTCATGTGCCGGCAACCAGTCGGAACGGTTTGATCGGAACCGGCATCGACCTGCTGTTATGGAGCCATGGTATCCCCTCACCCGGCGCCTTTACCATCGGCGGACTTAACAGCTACTCCAAAGCGTTCGAAAGTGAGGCTGACTATATTTCGCTATACCTGCTAGCACGGGCCAATTACCCATTAGCGGGGGGCGCCGACTTCTGGCGTAAGATGTCACATTCACGCCCCGCTCATATCCAATCGCAAAACGGCCAGAGCCATCCGGGCAGCGCAGACCGGTTTGTACGAATGCAAGCTGCGATAGAGGAGATCGTCGATAAGCAACAGCGACAATTGCCGCTAGCCCCAACAATCCGCCCCTAACAGACAAAACCTTGCACCAAACCCTTGGTACTTGGCACATGCGTGCTGATGTGGTCTAGTTTGTTGATATCGTACGTTACGTTATCACTGGGAAGGATTACTCGATGAATGATCTGCAAGCGCCGTTACGCGAAGATGTCCGTCTATTTGGCAACCTGCTGGGGCAAAGCATCAGCCGCGATCAAGGCCAGCCATTCCTCGACAAGCTTGAGCAGATCCGGCAACTCTCTAAAGCAGCACGTCGCGGCGAAGTGGATATCGAGGAGCTGGTACAAGCACTGCAACAGCTGGAAGAATCAGAGCTGGTACCGATAGCCCGTGCCTTTGGCCAATTTCTAAACCTGGCCAATCTGGCCGAGGAATATCACCGTGTGCGACGACGCAAATCACTGGTCGTAACCAAGCCCGATCCTCAGGCTCTCAATAAGGTATTCGACAAGGTGATCGACCACGGAGTCGGTGTTGAGCAGCTAGCAGAAAAAGCCGCTAATCTGAGTATTGACTTGGTTCTGACGGCACATCCGACCGAGGTCAATCGACGTACCTTCATCCAAAAATACGAAACGATGGCTGACTTGCTCGAACAGCGTGACCGCGAGCACCCGCTCAGTCAGCGAACCACCGACCTGACCGAACGCTTACAGCAGTTGATCAGCGAAGCTTGGCACACCAACGAGATCCGCAGTGAACGGCCATCACCAATCGACGAAGCCAAGTGGGGCTTTGCGGTAATCGAGAACTCACTATGGCATGCCGTTCCCACCTTTCTGCGCCATTTCGACCGGGAACTAGAGCGTATAACCGGTCAGCCGCTACCGCATGATGCGGCACCGATCCGCTTTTGTTCGTGGATGGGAGGCGACCGTGACGGTAACCCGAACGTCACCGCTAAAATCACCGAAAAAGTACTTTTGTTGGCCCGTTGGATGGCCGCAGACCTGCTATTAAAAGATGTCTCAAACCTCCGCTATGAACTATCGATGAGCCGCGCTAATGACGAGCTTCTGAGTCTGACCGGACCATGCGATGAGCCTTACCGAGAACTACTACGACAAGTCCGGCAAAAACTGAAAAACACGCGCCGCTGGGCGCAGGGTTGCCTCGATAATGGCTGGCAACAACCCAAAGATGCCTACCTCACAAACGACGAATTGCTTGAACCCTTGCTACTGTGTGATCGCTCTCTACGCCAATGCGGTATGGAGCTGATCGCAGACGGTTGTTTGCGAAATACCCTGCGCCGTATCGCCTGCTTCGGCCTGAGTTTGGTCAGACTCGACATTCGCCAAAATGCGGATCGCCACGCCCAAGTGTTCGACGAACTGACACAATTTTACGGCTTAGGCAGCTACAACGAGTGGGATGAACCGACAAAGCAAGCCTATCTGCTACAAGAACTGGCCAGTAAGCGACCGCTACTCCCCCCGTTGAAAAGCGATCGATCGCACAGCCAAAGTGAAAGCCATCAACCCGAACAATGGCAGCCTAGTGCCGATACACAGGAAGTACTCGATACTTGTGCCGTCGTCGCCCGCCACAATGCTCAATCGCTAGGCAGTTACGTTATCTCGATGGCCTCATCACCCTCTGATGTATTGGCAGTCGCACTGTTGCTGAAAGAGTCAGGCATTGGTCACAACATTCGCATTGCACCGTTGTTTGAAACCCTCAACGATCTGGACAACGCACCAAAATGTATAGATACCTTACTCGGACTGGATTGGTATCAAAACTATTGCGACGGCCACCAAGAGGTGATGATCGGCTACTCTGACTCATCCAAAGATGCAGGCGCACTTGCCGCCACTTGGGGGCAATACCGAGCGCAGGAAGCGTTGACTCAGATCTGCCAGAAGCATCAGGTCGACCTGACTTTATTCCACGGCCGCGGAGGCACCGTCGGTCGTGGTGGCGGTCCGAGCCATACCGCGATTCTGTCGCAACCGCCGGGATCGGTGGACAGCAGTTTACGGGTAACCGAACAGGGTGAGATGATTCGTTACAAGTTTGGAATGCCCGAGCTGGCGGTACGTAATCTCGAGTTATACGCAGGCGCCGTACTCGAAGCCAGCCTCATTCCGCCGCCGCCGCCAAAACCAGAATGGCGCACTCTGATGAACGAGCTATCGAGTGAAGCACACAAACAATATGTCGGTTTGGTACGCGAGGAGCCGCAATTCGTACCCTACTTCCGCCAATTAACCCCAGAGCAGGAGCTAGCCAAATTACCATTAGGCAGTCGCCCAGCCAAACGTAAACAAGACGGAGGAGTCGAAAGCTTGCGGGCGATTCCCTGGATCTTCGCCTGGACTCAAACTCGCTTAATGCTACCGGCTTGGCTCGGAAGCGGCCAGGCCCTGAGCCAAGCAATCGAACAAGGAAAGGAAGCGCAGCTGCACGAATTGATTGAGCAGTGGCCGTTCTTTCGCTCTTATATCGATATGCTGGAGATGGTACTGGCGAAAGCCGAACCCGCCATTGCCCGTCACTACGAGCAGTGTTTGGTCGAACCCGAGCTACGCCCTCTTGGAAGCCAACTAAGACATCAGCTACGCCAAGCCCAAAAGCTGATCCCCGAACTCAAACAAACCGACCGGCTACTGAGCAACAATGAGGTCATTAGGCAATCGATTGAAGTTCGTAATCCATACATCGATCCGTTGCACTACTTACAGGCAGAACTGTTACGGCGAGATCGTAATTGCCCTAACAAAACCGTAGAGCAGGCGCTAATGGTAACAATGACCGGTATCGCCTCGGGTATGCGCAACACGGGTTAAACAACCCGCTCTTTGGGCAGGAAAGACACTGCGGCGTCAAAACGTTATAAGGGCGCTTCGCCTACACTTGTAATCGTCCCTTTGCATAACGGCCCGGCCTCCTACCTCAGGGCCGTCGCAAAACCACAATAAATGTCAGCCATAAAAAAGGGCTACCCGACGGGTAGCCCTTGCTCGTTTAAGCATCGGTGGCTGTAAATAACACTACCTCTATACCAGAAACCCAAACGAAAAACCCCCAGCACACAGTGCTGGGGGTCTCTCTTAATAAGGC
>JBALVL010000022.1:0-74596 GCA_036961355.1 Motiliproteus sp. | reverse complement strand
CTGATACTTATCAGTATAGGCACGAAGAGAGCTGAGTTTCATGGGTAATCAGGACGGATTATGTCAGCAGATCAATAATGCCTCATAGGTGGTTGCTGTTGCCGGATGCTTTTGGCAGTCTCAGGTTTAGTCTATATAAGGAGAGTCAGGATGTATCGATTGCCGCAACTGCAAGCGACCCGGTCGTTAACCCGTATTGCGCTTCTGACCAGTGGCGGTGATGCGCCGGGGATGAACGCTGCGATCCGTGCGATTGTACGTTCGGCCGCATCCGAGGGCATTGAGGTGCTGGGGGTTTACCGGGGGTATAGCGGTTTGGTTGATGGCGATATACGACCGCTGGACTCGACCTCGGTGGCGAATATTTTGCACCGTGGAGGTACCTGTCTGAAGAGTGACCGCTGCGCCGCCTTCCACCTGCCTGAGGTACGGCAGCAGGTTGCCCAACAGTTGCGTGAACGGGCGGTTGATGCACTGGTGGTTATCGGAGGCGATGGCTCGCTAACCGGTGCACACCTGTTTCAACAAGAAACCGGTTTTCCGGTGATCGGGTTGCCGGGGACCATCGATAACGATATCAGCGGTACGGAAGATTGTATCGGTTTTGATACGGCGGTGAACACCGCACTGGAAGCGATCGACCGTATTCGCGATACCGCTAACTCCCATGACCGGTTGTTTCTGGTTGAAGTGATGGGGCGCAACTCAGGCTTTATCGCGGCAGAGGTGGGTATTGCCGCCGGGGCTGAACTGATCTTAATTCCGGACCAGCCGATCGATTACCCCCGGATCTGCAGCAGTCTTGATCAAAGTCGAGTCAAAGGTCGCTTGAGTAGCATTATCGTCGTGGCAGAGGGTGAACCGGGCCGCACCCAAGCGTTGGCCGATCAACTCAATCAAGATGGTTATCAGCCACGCGTCTGTATTTTAGGGCATACGCAGCGTGGCGGTGCCCCCACAGGTCACGACCGGGTGCTTGCCGCTTGCCTTGGTGCGATGACCATCACCCATCTGCAGGCGGGGATATCGGATGTGATGCTGTCGGTACAGCGAGATGAGATTGTGGCGGTACCGTTACAGCAAACATTGCAGCCGCGTCATTTTGATAGCCAGCGGATGCTCGATTTGGCGCGCCAGCTTCGCGGTTAATAAGCCCACGCTTTCAGCACTTCTGATAATATGCCGCGTTTCTATTGATCATCACAGAGGGTTCAGCAATGCCGGTTAAAATTACTTTTGAGCTGGAGAAAACGGTCAAGCACAGTGTTCGTTATAAAGAAGTTGTGGAAGAGGGGCGGGCACCTATTGTGGGTTCGCTCTATGTGCAGAAATGGTTTGCCGGTGATGCTAAAGAGCTGGTCGTGACTTTGGCTAAACCGGGTGAGGGTTGAAGTGAAAGTTGAGCTGGAAGTGTGTGGGTTTAAGCACAGGTATCAGTGCCAGCGAAACAGCGATCAGGGTGGATCGATATGATGAGACGGGGCGCGTTATTGTCGAGTGGCTTGTTGGTTGTTGTGTTCGCGCTGGCCGGGTGCTCGGTACCGCCGTCAACAGCGACTGCGGATCGTGCAGTTGTCACTGAAGCAACCGGTAGTCGTGAAACGGCCGAGAACCAAAGCATCGAGTCAGTCTGGCAGGCGGCAAAGCAGCGAGGTGTTGATTTCAGGGCGGTTGGCAATGAGCCGGCCTGGCTGCTCGAAATCAGTGATGCCGATGGCATCTTGTTGCAAACCGACTATGGCACCCAGCAATATCGGTTTAGTGCCGCAGCACCACAAACGGATCCAAGCACCGGTAATCGTCACTATCGATTACAGCAAGGGCAACACCGCTTAACCATTCGTTTGGTGGATCGCACTTGCCGAGATAGCATGGCAGATATCGAATTCAGCACCCAGGTAATGCTGCTTTTGGATGGACGAGAGATGTCCGGCTGTGGCCTAGCGCTGCGTTAGTGACAAGCGTGTCCAAACTTTTCCAGCGGTAGTGATAATGAACTCTCTGCCGTCCTATTATATTCTATAAAGACCTTTTCTTATGGTGACGAAACAACAGTTAGATCAGTTTTTGCTGCGTGAGTTTCCGCAGTCCAGCGCCACCATTGATGCTGTTAGTGAACTCAGTTGTACCGTTAGGCAGCGCATTGGTCCGGCACAATTACGGCCGGGTGGAACTGTCTCCGGACCGGTGCTGATGGAGCTTGCCGACGTGGCTGTCTATGTCGCAATTTTGGCCGAGATAGGGCTGGTAGCACTGGCGGTGACCACGAGTTTGAATATAAATTTCTTAAGAAAGCCATCCGCTGAGCGTGACGTGATTGCTATCTGTCGTCTGCTGAAAACAGGCAAAAGTTTGGTGGTCGGAGAGGTCTCGCTATATTCTGAGGGAGATGAAGAGCCGGTTGCCCATGCGGTGGCGACCTATTCCATTCCGAAACAGCGATAAGGCGGCACGTTTTTTATTTATGGGTCGCATACTGGCCGGTCGGTTCCCCGACTATGCGGGTAAATCAAGCCAGCCACAGAGTCTGGATCAGCAGTGCGGATGCACTGACGGAGCACAGAATCAGTATTGCCGGTCGCATGAAGGTGGGTTTTAGGTGATGGCGTAACTTCAACCCCAGCCAGACGCCGATCAGCGCTGCCGGCAGAAAGTACGCGAAATAGATCCCGCTCTGAACGGTGACAAAACCACCGGCGGCCATGCCCGCTAAAGAGATAAGACTGCCGATGGAGAAGTAGGCCGACAGGTTGGCGCGGACTAAGTCGGCCGGTTGGTTTTGATAGAGTAACGCCATTGGCGGTCCGCCGATACTGGTGGCGGTGCCGCTGAATCCTGAGAAAAACCCCGCAATGATATGGTTTCGGTTGTTGGGCTCGGCGCTGATTTTAAACAGACTCAATGCAACGGTAATCAACACTGCACTGCCGATAAAAATCTTGATTCCTTCGATGCCGGTGACTGACATCAGCCAGACCGCTAACGCGGTACCGGGTATGCGGCTGATAGTCGCTACCCACAATGCCGGCCACTGGATAGACTGTCGGTGAACCCAGGCTGAGATCAGTAGCTGTACAAAGGCGATCATGATGATCGGTGCCGGTACCATCTGCGGATCGATCAGCACCAGAAACGGTACCGCGATCAACCCCAGTCCGAAGCCGATAGCCGTTTGTGCCATCGAACCGATGGCGATAATGAAACAGGCGAGGGCTAGCAGCATCGTGATTCCGGGGGTGGTGTGCGGGTGTTGGCAAGAGTGTAGGTAAGAGTGTAGGTAAGAGTGTAGGTAAGAGTGTAGGTAAGAGTGCCGGTATGAATATCGGTAAGGGAACTCAAGGTGGTGAGCAACCGACGAAGCGCTGCCAATCGATCAGCAATGCCTTGAAATCATCGAGGCCGCAATGGGCGCTCGACTCAGCATCGAAATAGTCCATCTCACCACCGAATGGCTCGTGCTCATCATGGTCAGGGTCGTTGACGCCGCATAACGCGTTAGCCCTGACCAGTGCTTGCTCGGGTGATAGCTGTAGCGAGTACTCACTGCCATCGAGCTCAAACTCCCAACTACGGCGCTGTTGGATGCGCTCGATGGCATTGAGCAGAGTGCTGATCTGCTTTGCATTTGCGCCGACCTCGGCGGTTAGCCAATAGCCCATTGCGCAGTGCTCCATCGAGCAGCGTGCGACATATTGTTGGATCGGGTCGGTGACAAAGTCGTAATCCATCGTCGCGATCAGCTTTTTGAATCGGACTGAACCAGCGGGGCATCGAAATTCTTCGACTCATCGCTGTAAACACAGACATTCCATTTATCGACCAGGCCGTCTTCGGCTGTACACTGGGTCTCAAAGAAGTGCTGAATCTGTTGGCGCTGGCAGTGGGCTTCGAAGGCGGCGTTGTCTTGCCAGGTCTCATTGAAAGCGATCGGGTAGCTTTCGCCCTCGGCAAACGGGCTGGCGATATGGCGGGTGACAGTGTATTGAATGCAGCCATCTTCGCGCTGGCTATTAGGCTCCAGGGCTTGCAGTACTTCGAACAGTTCTGCCTCCTTGCCAGGCTTGGGGAGGAACTGAGCGATGCAGTAAACTTTTTTGGACATGGTTGCCTCGTGATATCTGCGCTTTTTTGTGAGAATTCGATAATGCTTGATGGGGTTGATTGAGCGACGAAGGCTATCGTCAAGCCGCTTCCAATCAGCAGGGGCGCTATTGTAGGTTAATCTTGAACGATGCAGTACTCTTGGCTAACCAATTAGCTCAAGCCTGTTGTCGTGATAGGGTCGGGGTGGTGTTGTGGTGTTGATATACTGTCGCTTTGCACTCAGCGACCGCCCTGACGATTTGATATTATCGTTGAAACTATCACCTCTTACCTGAGTCGAAAGGTGATCGTAGTTTCCGTACCTGATGGATAGCCTGTTGATTTTTCGTTGCCAGTCACCATTTAAACCGATCGCTTGCCTCAATCGTTGGGTTTGGGTACCGGCATTGTTAGTGGCCCTGATGTTGACGTTGATGCCATCGTTGCTGCTGGCTAACACGCATTGCATCACCGCCACCACGGCAGCCCATCATCCGGTCGACGCTCAAGAGGTTGTTGCGCCAGACCGTTCTGAGCATGGTTCAGTCGCATCAAGTGACAGTGCCCGGCACTGTAGCGACCTATTTGAGCTGACGAAGGGCTGTTCTTGTGGCTCTTGTGGCACGCTTTATAGCTCCGGCAGTCCTTGTGGTGCAACCATAGGTTGTCCGTCGATGCAGCAGCCGAATGTAGCCTCGGCACTGGCGGAACGACGCTTTAAACTGCCGCGGGTATCTAACTCCTTCGATAACGCGTTACTGCCCGTGACTCAAGTCACTCCCGCGCTACCGAGTAGCAGCCAAAATTGTGCCGCTGTGCCGTTGATATCGGCCGAGTTTGTCTTCCCCCCGTTGTTCTATCGTTTGTGTGTCTTGCGGCTATGAGTTTGTCCATCGTCGATATCAATGGCGCCGATGTTAATGGCGCTAAGTTGAGCCCGGCGGCAACCGTTCGTAGTTAAAATCAACGCAGATTAATGACATTTCAAGAGACACTTCCATGAGTCAATCCCTTCTTATGAATTCCGTTCAAAGCAGTAAGTTTCTACCCCTGTTGCTATTGAGTTTACTGGTGGCCGTATCCATACCAGCAACCGCTGCTGACCCTAAATGGCTACAGAATAAAACCGACAGCTCCCATGATATTACAGTCTACCGCAGCGAATCCTGCGGTTGCTGTAAGGGCTGGATCGACCACCTGCGGCAGCACAATTTTGTCGTCAACGATGTGACGGTCGATGATGTATCACCGTACAAGAAAAAGTACGGTGTTCCGGAGCAGGGAGCTTCCTGTCATACCGCTGTGATCGATGGCAAGGTGATTGAGGGTCATGTGCCGGCGCAGGACATTAAATCGCTACTGGCCTCAGACTCGGACATTCGACTGCTGACCGTACCGGGCATGCCCTCGGGTGGGCCCGGTATGGATGGGGAGGGAGCCCGCAAGGATCCTTTCAAAGTCTATGCTGTGTCGGGAGAGGATAAAGTCAGCGTTTACCGGCAGTATTAATCGCTAGGCTCAGCGGCTGCGTCGTTAGCTGGCGCTGACAAGCTTAGCCTGTGCCCTACTAACGTTCCGGTCGCTGGAACAGTTCTGGATCGATCGGGTAGGGCAGAGGGTGGATCGTTACCGCTGCACCTTCGGCGCTGTGCAGGTGTAGCTGGCCATCATCAGCGGCGGTTTTGTTGATAACCGCTTGCAGCAGTATCGTTTTCTGCTGGGGCACGCAACTGAGCACCTTGCCGATCGAGCGGCCGGCACTGTTGAACAGTGTGCTGCCGGGGACAGGAGGCTGGCTTTGGGCGTCCTCACGGCTCACGGAGGCGCTGTACATCAGCTTTTTCAGCTTGCCGCGAAACTGCAGTCGGGCAACGACCTCTTGACCGGTGTAGCAGCCTTTGTTGAAACTGATACCGTCGACTGCTTGCAGGTTGAGCATCTGCGGAATATAGCTGTCGACGCTGGCGGGATCGAGCTGTACCAACCCGGCGTCGATTTCGGCTGCTTGCCATTGCTTGCTACTGGCCAGCGTGCAGCTTTCTGCCAACTGTTGCCAAATGCCCTGAGCTTGGTCGATTGGACACCATATTTCGAAACGAGGCTGATCGCCTGCGACCCGAACCACGATTAACTGCGCCGTGTGGACCTGTTGATTCAGTTGACTAGGGGCTGTGATTTGCAGTTTATCCAACAGCGCCTCTGCCCCAATTAACCCCAGACCAACCCACTGTTGATCGACCCGGTTGATTTCGGTTTTAGAGAATACGCTGTATTTCTTCAGATTGGCGATGGCGGCATCTGCAACGCTCTGAGGCAGGCGCAGCAATATTGATCCTGGCTCACGCTGCAATAGCCGGAAAGCGCCGATCACCATCCCCTTGGGGGTGCAGTTGGCTCCCAGCAAGCTTAACTGTGGGCTGAGTTGGTCGACATCGCAGCTAAGTTGTCCTTGCAAGAATTTCTCGCTATCAGGGCCTTCCAAACTGATGATCGCTTGATCGGTTAGTGGCATCAGTAACGTCGCAGGCTGATGGCTCAGCTGCTGGGCATCGGCATCAAGGTTAAGTCCTTGTTGGGTCAGAAAATCGCTCCAGCCGGAGTGGGTCATATCGCTACCTATTAAGTGTCTGGGTTGGAAAAGGGGGATGCAGGCTGATAAGGCATCATTACCGCTGTAGATCTAAACCGCCAAAGGGCTAGCAGGATTATGGGGGCGCCGGCCGGTTAATCAAGTTAGCCAATCCCGGTCGGTATGGTTAACGTGGTCGATGTCATTCCGGCCGGGTTCTGTGATGCTCGGGCTTAGTTGGCAGTGTAAATGCTGGGATCGCTCAGCCTTCGGACTCTGCCGTTGTATGAAGCTGTGCTAGCGGTTGGCCTAATCGGGTGTTATTGCCGCTATGGTACTGCTTGAGCCAATCAATCTGATGTTCACCAAACAATACGATGACGGTTGATCCGAGCTTAAACCGGCCCATCTCTTCGCCCTTAGCCAGTACGATCGGTGCTGGGGTGTGGCTGTCGTAGCGGCGGCTTTCGATGGTGCGTCGCTTAGGTGCGACTTGTCCGGACCAGACAGTCTCGATACCGGCGACGATCATTGCGCCGACCAGAACCATTGCCATCGGTCCGGCGGCGGTTTCGAAAATTGCGACCAGCCGCTCGTTTCGGGCGAACAGGTTGGGGACTTCAGATACGGTGGCGTTGTTGACCGAGAACAGGTCGCCGGGGACGTATATGGTCTCCAGCAAACGGCCATCAATCGGCATGTGGACGCGGTGATAGTCCTTGGGTGACAGATAGACCGTGGCAAACTGACCATTGAGGAACGGGCGGGCACGATCCTGGTTGCCCCCCAGCAGCGAAGTCAGGCTGTAACTGTGGCCTTTGGCTTGAAAAATACGGCCGTAGTCGATCTTACCAAGCTGGTTGATGGTGCCATCAGCGGGGCATACCAGCAGCGACGGGTCCGGCTCGATCGGCCGTGCGTCCGCTTTTAATGCGCGAGTAAAGAAGGCGTTGAAGCTTGGGTAAGCTGTTGGCTTCTCTTCCACCGCCTCGCTCATGTTGATGTTGTAGCTGTAATTGAACAGGCGGATAAAACTATTTTTGATCAGGCCCAGCCGGCTATCGGCCAGACGTCCGACCAGACGGGAGAGCAGGTGCTGCGGAATTAAGTATTGCAGCAGTGCAAAAAGGCGGGAAAAGTTCAATGTCGGTACTCGTGTCAGTTTAGGGTTGACCGGTTTGTGGCAGGTCGCTGATTTTTATCCGGTTTCAACCGGGGTGTCGGGGTCATTACCCCACTCAAACCAGGAGCCATCATAACAACGGATGCGGGGATAACCGAGAGCTTTTGCTACCAGGTAGGTCAACCCTGAACGGCGATGTGTCTGGCAATGGGTGATAACCTCTTTATCGGGACTGATTCCCAGCGATGCCAAGTGTCGCTTTAGCGCTTCAGGATTCTGTATTCGCCAGTCATGCGGTCCGCTCAGGCTTTGGGTCCATTCAAAGTGTTTGGCACCGGGGATATGGCCGCCTTTTAGTGCATTAGTTACCTTCTCTCCGCTGTATTCTCCGGCAGTACGGGCATCCCAGATCACCATCGACGGGTCGCCCAAGTGTGCCAGCAGGTACGCTTTGTCAGCGATAAGTGAGTTATCGATGGTTGCTTCAAACCGACTGGGCCGGGCTTGGCACGGCTGGATCTGCAAGTCATAACCCTGATTGATCCAGGCGCCCAATTGACCGTCTAGCACCGAGTTGGTGTGGTGGCCAATAACATCCAGCGTCCAGATGAAACGTCCGGCCAGTGCTCCCATCTGATCGTCATAGGCGACGACGTGGTGCTCTGGTGTGAGGCCAATTTCTGACATCAGCGCGCTGAGCTGATCGGCTGTCGGCAGTTTATTTGGGACCGTTCCAGAACCACGCAACAACCGGGCTGGATCCACGCGAATCGCTCCAGCGATATGACCATTTTGGTAATTCTCTTCGCTGGACAGATCGATCAGCAGCAGTTGGGGCGTATTTAACAGCGGCTGCAATGCTGACGGGGTGATTAGTACGTCGGGTGCAGGCATAGGGCTTCCTTAAGAGGGGGCTGTTTGAGCTGCTGCATTGAAGCGCCGGTACGGCCTCAGCAGGTTGTATGTGGTAGCAGGCATTTTTTGCTCGGTTCAGGGCATTGTTTTTAAGCAGTGACCGGCAGCGGCGACAAGTCGCTTGTACTGTTTGCTCTGAAACTCGTTGAGTTGGTGCTCGGGGTCTTTCATATCGGCATAACAGATTAAGGGTTGTGGCTCTTTGCCAAACAATGAACTGATAATAAAGCTACGCGGGTGGCACAGCTTTTTGAATCGCTCTGGTAATGCAGGCCAGGCTTTGTCACGATTTTGATCGTTGATCCAGACGGTTAATGTTTTCTGGCTCAGGCGCTTGAACAAGCCCGGAATGCTGAGGTTGAGTGTCAGGCTGGTCAGTGGCTCGCTGTTGCTGCAGCCGCGATGTCCCAGCGGCGTCATCTTCAACTCGTAGTTGACGTGGTAACACAGCACTCGCTCAATGCCCAAACTGTCGACGACAGCCCGTAGCAATAGTTTAAGTACCTCATCGCGGCTGTTGAAGCTGTCAGCTTGACGTGTCAGTCGGGTAAGCGCTTCGATATATAACGCGTGGTCACGGTATTGGCTGTCATTTGGCTCTTGACCCTGTTCGGCGGTAGTTTCCGGTGCCGGTGTTGCTGCCGGTTTAGCAGAGTGTTGGGTCGTGACTGTGGCACCGGGCACTCGATAATTAAGTAACAACGCAGAGGGGAGCAGTAACATCAAGGCGGCAGGTGTCATCAAGCCGGTCATCGGATGCTCGCGTGACGCCCGAACGCAGTTTTGGTGCAGAGAATGAACGACATCGTTGAGCGGCTGCTGTAGCAGGTCACTGATCAGTTGTTCGATTCGGCGTGTCTTAGGGTGGACCCAGCCCAGAGGTGCGGTCAGCGCCAGCCAGTTTGCCAACTTGACCGGGTAATAGGGAGCATTTAGCAGTTGTTTGGTATCGCGCTCCTGGCCACTATCGAGCTGTGTCGGGTCGGTTGCTTGCAGGTGAACCTGTTGTAACATCTCGTCGTTGGGTGAGGTTTTGTGTTGCAGCGCCTCTTCAGCCAGACGCGAGAGGTGCCAGCAATGGATCAGCTTTTCGGAGATCTGTTGAATGGTGCATCCTAGCTCTTCAACCTCAGCCAGTGCTGTGTCTTGGTGCAGCTCATTGATACGGATCTTGATTTGACTCATCTGTTGCGGTGCATAGCGCCACAGTGCCCAGTGCCCGATGCTGTAAAGTAGGGCTGCTGTTCGCGTTGTATTGATCATCGCCGCATCTTTGAAGCGGCATAACATCTGGGCATGGGTGGCTGCCTGGTAGCTATCTGCCAGGGCATGGAAATACTGTTTGTGCGCCACGCTGTCGCTGTTGAGTTTTATAGCAGGCAGTTCGTGGGCCAGTTCATTGATTCGGTCGAGTCCCAGTGTAGATACCGCCAGGTCGATCGTTGATACGTCGGTATCCGGGTTGCGATTGAGTCGATTAGCTAGACCGATACAGTGCATGGCCATCACCGGATCCCGGTTGATTATCGGAATCAGTTGCTGCATTGAGGTGGTCTGATCCTGCAGTTGCCGCCGGAGTAGCGCGATTGTTGTTGCCGGAACCGGTAACAACTTGTCCTGCAGCAGTGCGACCCATTGATCGAGGCCTTGGGGTACCCGCGTTGACTCCATTTTTCTCCCTGAGCTCGAGTGTCGATGGATGGCTAATAGTCCGAGCAAGTTACTCAATTATATGACGAAGATGGCATTTATGGCGAATATAGCACTGTGATTAGACGCTGCCCAGCGATACCTAGGTGGCTGGAACGGCGGTGGTAAGCCGTCGCGTAGTGATACCGTTTGGTGCTGACGGTTGACTAGTGCTGCGGAAGACCATCCTCAAGGCTCTGACGGATAAGGCGGTAGCTATCCATTCGCCGTGGTTCGATCTTTCCTTGCTCCAGCGCTTCAAGCAGAGCGCAGTTTGGCTCGTGTTTATGACTGCAATCACGGAAGCGGCAGTAACCCAGGAAAGGCCGGAACTCGATAAAACCCTCAAGCAGTTGCTGTGGTTCGATATGCCACAGACCGAATTCCCGAATGCCGGGAGAGTCGACCAGGTCACCGCCATCGGGAAAGTGGTAGGTGCGGGCGGTGGTGGTGGTGTGGGTACCTTTCTGACGGGCTTCTGACAACGCACCGACACGGATATCGACACCGGGTAGCAGCACATTGATCAGTGACGATTTGCCAACCCCTGACTGACCGACAAAGACGCTGGTACGTTGGTCGAGTTGAGTTTTAAGTTCACTCAAGCCGTCTTCGCTCTTGGTTGAAGCGTGTAAAACGGTGTAGCCAATATGCTGATAGCTGGCCAACATACGATCCAGTTCGGCGCGGCGTTCAGGATCACCCAGTAGGTCGGTTTTGTTGAGCAGGATTACCGGTTCGATACCGATCGCTTCAGCGGCGACTAGATAGCGGTCGATCAGGTTGGCGTACGGTGTAGGCTCGGGCGCGATGGTGATGACGATGTAGTCGATGTTGGCCGCTACCGGCTTGAGTTCACCGCGGTTGTTGGGGCGTGACAACAGTGAATGGCGGGGCAGTGTCGCGACGATCACGCCGATCGGATCACCACTGCGCCAGATGACCCGGTCACCAGTAACCAGTGCGCCCAAATTGGCACGCATGTGACAACGGCAGATCTGACCTTTATCATCGCCCTGCAGTACTTCAACGTCGACCTGAGTGCCAAAGTGGGAGATGATCAGCCCCTCCTGCTCGGAGCCCAAATCCCCAGTGTTGAGTTTGGTGTCGACAGACTGATCTTTTTTGGTCGCTCGCTCGACGCGTTCAGCCTGAATTTTATCGATGCGCCAGGACTGACGGCGGGTAAGTTTGCGTTTGCTCATAATGGAAAGATTAAATCCTGATGGCGCGCTGATAAGTTGATAGGTCGATTGATAGCTCGATCTAAAGTACAGCAGGGTTGAAGTCGGCGGACGAAAGGGCTAAACATAGCACACTATCAATGGCTAACGTCAGCTTGACTGCGGTAATAGGTCTGACTGGCAAGCAGGAAAATTTCATCGTTTTACAGTTTTTTTATGCGAATTTAGTGATTAGAGACTCTTATGACACAAACTACCCAGACCACTGCTGTCGATGCGCGCCAAACTAACCTGATCTGGATCGATCTGGAGATGACCGGGCTGGATCCGGAGCGTGAGCGGATTATCGAGATTGCTACGCTGGTAACCGATGCCGATCTTAATATTATCGCCGAAGGGCCCAACCTGGTGATTCATCAGGATGATACGTTGCTCGATGCAATGGATGAATGGTGTACCCGGCAGCACGGCCAGTCGGGCCTGACGCAACAGGTGCGCGACAGTAGCATCAGTGAACGTGAGGCGGAGTTGGCGACACTGGAGTTTATTAAGAAACATGTCGACCGCGGTGCGTCGCCGATCTGCGGTAACAGTATTGGCCAGGATCGTCGCTTTCTGGTGCCATACATGGCTGAGTTGGAAACGTATTTCCATTATCGAAACCTTGATGTCAGTAGCATCAAAGAGTTGGCACGACGCTGGCGCCCGGATGTTCTTAACGGTGTGACCAAGAAAGGGTCACATTTGGCGCTTGATGATATTAAAGACTCGATAAATGAGTTGGTCCATTATCGGCGCCACTTTTTTAGGATGGAGTGATACTAAACTTACTTTATTAAATCGGTTTGGAATCAGGTGGTCCCAATGTCGTATCAAGGGTTGTGGGTTAGTACCGTCTATCTGTTGTTTAGTCAGGCAGCCTTTAGTGCGACAGATCCCCAGCCATTAAATTGTCCCGATTTTATCGCTGTGATCGAAGGTGAAGAAATTTCTCAGCGTGTTCTTAAACGCATGGAGCCTATTTACCGACAGTTGGGTTGCGAGACTCAGTTTATCGAAATGCCCGGTCAGCGAGCGCTGGTCGGCTTTAACCAAGGCGTTGTCGATGGAGAGCTGGTGCGGATTGAGAGTGCTGCCTCAGAATATCAGCGCCCATTTAGCCGTTCTTCGGTAGCTGTCGTTGAAGTTCATTCTGCCCTGTTCGTCCATCCTCAGCAGCGCACACAACCCATTGGTTACCAGTTGGGTGTGATCTGGCAGAAACGGTATGCCAGTCAACTCGATAATACGCTACAGATGTACAGTGCTGCGGAGCTTTGTGATGCCTATAATTTAGGTAATATTAGTGGTTTTTTATCCAACTACGTCAGCGTGGATGAGCTGGTTAACAGGAAGCGCTTGAGCCCAATGCCGGTTATCGATAAAAAGCTGCCTTCTTATCCTCTGTATCACTATCTGGGTGCAGAGTACGAACCGTTGATGCAACGTATTTCGCAACTCCTGGTCCAATCCGGCAGCCAATAGCCGCGCATCTGTTTCGCCTGATGCTGATTTCTGACCACGGCTAGATACCTTGCGCAATGAGGTTTAGTGCTTTATCCGAGTCGGTAGCTGTGGAATAATGCGTCGCTTTGATAATCGTGTGTGAGAGAACTATGAAGCTGTTTCGTAAAATTATCGGTGCGTTGATGGTGTTGGTTCATCGTCTGACTCTGCCCAAAGCTGGCTCGCGTGATTCTGAACATCAGGCAGAGGTCGAACAGCAGTTGGGCCAGTATTCGCTGTATCAGTTTTCCGGTTGTCCGTTCTGCATCAAAGTGGTTCGGGCTATGCGGCGGTTGAATTTGCCGATGGAGCTGCGTGATTCCAGCGGTAATCAACAGTTTCGACAAGAGTTGCTAGAGCAGGGCGGACGGATCAAAGCACCGTGCTTGCGGATCGATAAAGAAGACGGCAGCTCCGAATGGATGTACGAGTCTAATGATATTATTGCGTTTTTAAATCGACAGTTCCCTCTTCTTCGCGGTTAATCCAGTCGTCGAGCATCCGTCAATTCCCCGTGTCGGGTTTAGAGCAAGTGCCTGACTTTTCTTGGTTGTCGTTCGGTTAACGGCAATTTCTCAGGCTCTACGCCGCTGGCTAGGCGGCGGATCGCCCAGTCGATATGCTCGCGTACAATCTCTGACGGATTATCGGCCTGGCTTTGTAACTGCCGGATTGCCTCGTCACCGCCACCGCTATTTCCCAACCCTACCGCCAGATTCCGCAACCAGCCCTGGTAGCCGGTGCGGCGTATCGGTGACCCTTCTGTTTTCTTCAGAAACGTTGCCTCATCCCAGCTGAACAGCTGCGCCAGTTCGATGTTGTCGAGGCCGTGGCGTGGATTGAAATCGTCTTCTTTACTGAAGTGTGAGTAACGGTTCCAGGGGCATACCAGTTGGCAGTCATCGCAGCCGAATATTCGATTGCCGATCAATGGTCGTAGATCTGCCGGAATGGCGCCTTTGAGCTCGATGGTAAGGTAGGAGATGCAGCGACGGGCATCTAGTACATAAGGTTCGATGATAGCGGCGGTAGGACAGATGTCGATACAAGCGGTACAGCTTTTACAGTGGTTTTGGTCGTAGGCCGGGTCTTCGATCAACGGTAGGTCGGTAAAGAGCTCGCCGAGCAGGAAGTAACTACCGGCTTCACGATTGATCACTACGCTGTGTTTCCCCTGCCACCCCAGTCCGGCTTGTTGCGCCATCGCTTTTTCCAGCACCGGAGCGCTGTCGACAAAGGGGCGGTAGTTGAATCGGGCCGTTTCTTGCTCGATCTTCTTGGCAAAAGTAACCAGCCGTTTACGCAGTGTCTTGTGGTAATCACGGCCCAGCGCGTAACGTGAAATATAAGCTTGCTGCGGGTTCTGTAGCACCCGAACGGTTTGGGTCTCCGGTGGTAGGTAGTCCATCCTTACACAGATCACTTTGAGGGTGCCCGGATGCAGTTGATCGGGGTGGAAGCGAAGCTGGTAGTTGTTTTCCAGAAACCCCATCTCACCGTGGTATTGCTGCGCCAGCCAGCGGTCAAAGCGCTCATGGTGATGGCTCATGTCGATGCCGGTGATGCCGACAGCATCAAACCCAAGCTCTTGCCCCCAGCGCTTTATCTGCTCGGTCAATTGCTCGGGGTTCAGGTCCGGCTGGCTTTTGTCGGTTTCAGATTGCATAGATTACAGATTTCAGGTTGATCGTTTCGGTTACATTGAATCGGGCTTGGGTGGGTGGAATTCCTGACGTATCGCCTCGGGACGGTTTTTTATCCGGGCCGAAGTTCCTATAATTACTAGTTAAGCCAATGATACCGACTAATTGAGAGCAGGCCTAACAATGTCCTTTTTACCGCCAGCATCCGATAGTGCGCTGTACACCGCCGAGCAGACCCGTCAGCTCGATCGCTGTGCGATTGAAAATCATGGTATCGATGGGTTTGAGTTGATGCAGCGTGCGGCCCGTGCCGCGTATCGGGCTATTCGGCAGCGGTGGCCGCAGTTGCGCAGTTTGACACTGCTGTGCGGTAGCGGAAACAACGGCGGTGATGCGATGGTGATGGCGGGCCTGGCGGTCGATCCGGATCAGCAGGGTGGTCCGTTATTGGTGCAGGTTCTGCTGCTGGGTGCAGAGACCACTCGCACCAAATTGCAAGGCGAAGCGGCGCAGGCGCTCAAATGGGCCGAAGCGCGGGGCGTTATTGTCGAAGGTTATGGGCAGCAACCATTAACGGGTGAGCTGCTGGTCGACGGCCTGCTCGGTACAGGGCTTAATGGCCCTGTGAGCGATGCCGCTGCGGCTTTGATTAAGAAGGTGAATCAATCGGGTAAACCGGTGGTTGCATTGGACTTACCGTCGGGACTGTGTGCGGATAGCGGTGCGGTATTGGGGGTGGCGGTTCGGGCTGATTTGACCGTGAGTTTTATCGGCCTCAATCGTGGTTTGCTGACCCATCAGGGAGTCGACCACTGTGGCGAGCTGGTGCTGGAATCGCTGGATATTCCTGCAGCGGTTTATACCGAGGTTGCGACCGATGTTGATCTGATCGGTGGCTCGCAGCGACTGGCGCGCCGCCCACGTTCGGCGCATAAAGGTGATTTTGGCCATCTGTTGGTGGTCGGCGGTGATCGGGGGATGGCCGGTGCGGTGATGATGGCCTCGGCAGCGGCGCTACGTTGTGGCGCGGGTCTTGTCAGCGTGGCAACACAGCCTGAGCACGTGATGCTATGTATCGGTAATCAGCCCGAGGTGATGAGCCATGGTGTGCGATCAGGGCAGGAGCTGGAGTTGCTGCTGTGGCGGGCTAGCGTTATTGTTATCGGTCCCGGCTTGGGGCAGAGCGCTTGGTCGGGTCAGTTGTTACAGGCCGCCCAGGCGGAACAGATCGACCAACCTTTGATCATCGATGCCGACGCTTTGAATGGCTTGGCTAGAGGCAAATTGGTGCAGCCGTCAAAGCGAGATAACTGGATACTGACTCCGCATCCGGGGGAGGCGGCCCGTTTACTCAATTGTTCGGTAGCCCAGATTCAAGCGGATCGATTTGAGGCCGTTAAACTGTTGCAGCAGCGTTACGGGGGAGTGGTGGTGCTCAAGGGTGCCGGTACACTGATCTGTGATGGCAATAACATTCGCTTGTGTTGTCGGGGTAACCCGGGAATGGCCAGCGGTGGCATGGGTGATGTGCTTAGCGGTGTTATTGCTGCGGTGCTCGGCCAGATGGCGGGGCGAACCAGCGGTGAGAGTTCGGCTGACGGTTCGGCGGACAGTTCAATAGCGCGATCCATGTTGTTTGACGCGGCCTCTGTTGCTGTGAACCTGCATGCGCAGGCCGCGGATCTGTTAGCCCAGCGTCATGGCGAGATAGGCTTGGCAGCGACCGACCTGATTCCGCAAATTCGGGCACTACTGAACGGTATTGAAGAGTGAGAGATGAGCAGTTGACTGAGTACAGGCAATGGCAGTTGGCCGATGAAACGAAGATGATCGAATTTGGTCGGCAGTTGGGGTTGGTGGCAAGGCATGAGGCGACCATCTATCTACAAGGCAATTTGGGAATGGGGAAAACCACTTTGTGCCGCGGCGTGGTACAGTCGTTCGGTCATACAGGTGTGGTTAAGAGTCCGACCTATACCTTGGTAGAGCCTTATGAATTCGATAACGGTCTGGTTTATCATTTTGACCTGTACCGGCTGGCCGATCCGGAAGAGCTGGAATATTTGGGGATTCGCGATTATTTTTCGGTCGCAGCATTACGGTTAATTGAATGGCCCGATAAGGGTGCCGGAATCCTGGCGGCTGCGGATCTTGAATTGCAGTTTGAACTGGATGGAACCGGACGCAGAATAACGGTCAAACCTTATAGTGACCGGGGACAGGTGATTGCCGAGGCGCTCGCAGAAGCGATCCGGCCAATGGCCTGAAATAACATAATATATCGATAGCTGGCGAAGGTCGTTGAAGAGGTAGTCGAAGGGGTATGTTCACAAGGGGTATGCACAGAGTCTTTCAGACCCTGGCGGTGCTGCTGGCGCTGTCGTTCAGTGGCTATGGCTGGAGCGCTAACGTCGAGCAGGTGCGGGTGTGGCCAGCGCCGGATCACACTCGTCTGGTTTTTGACCTCTCAGGTAAGGTCTCGCATAAACTATTTTCATTGGCCAACCCCGAACGCATCGTCATCGATATCGACAGTAGCCAGATGAAGGCTGCGTTGGCCAAAATTGATCTGAGCAAAACGCCGATCAAGAGTATTCGCAGCGGTAAGCGAGGCGCTAAGGGTCTGCGTATCGTGCTAGATCTTCAGCAAAAAACCCAACCGCGCAGCTTTCACCTCCCTCCAAACAATCAGTACGGTCACCGTTTGGTGGTCGATCTGGTAAACGCCAATAGTACGCCAGCGAAAACGGTCAAGCTGGTGCAGAGTCAATTCCCGGGAAAGCGTGACATTGTGATCGCCATCGATGCAGGCCACGGCGGTGACGATCCTGGCGCAATTGGCCCCGGACGGGTCAAAGAGAAAGTGGTGGTGCTGGCGATCGCCAAAGAGCTGGCCCGGTTATTTAAAGCTGAGCGTGGTTTTAAACCGGTGCTGGTTCGTGATGGTGACTACTATGTCGGGTTACGTGATCGCACCCGTAAAGCGCGCAAAGCCGGCGCTGATATGTTTGTATCTATTCATGCTGATGCCTTCAAAAACAGCAAGGCACGGGGCGCTTCGGTCTGGACGTTATCATCGCGAGGCGCCAGCTCTGAAATGGGTCGCTGGCTGGCCGGGCGTGAAAACAGTGCCGACTTGATCGGTGGCGTTGGTACTCTGAGTAAGGACAATAGTAATGACCTGCTCGAAGGGGTGTTGCTGGATATGTCGATGAACTCCAGTATCAGCCATTCGCGTGAAGTGGGTGGCTACGTGCAAAAGCAGATGACTGGTATCGCCCATATGCATAAGAAAAGTGTCCAGAATGCCGGCTTTATGGTGCTTAAATCGCCCGATATCCCGTCTATTCTGGTTGAGACCGGTTTTATCTCCAACCACAAAGAGGCGCGGTTGCTGCAAAGTCGCAGTCATCAGCAGAAACTGGCTCGCTCGATTTTTAAAGGGATCAAAACCCATTTCAGCCTGAAGCCGCCACCGGCGACCTACCTGGCAAGTAAACAGCAGGCACAGAGTCGGACAAGCTACCGGGTTGCGCGCGGCGATACGTTATCAGTGATCGCTAGCCGCAACCGTATCGCGGTGAAGCGATTGCGTGAGGCTAACGGCCTCTCTTCCGATGTGATTAGGGTTGGACAGGTGTTGCAGATTCCCGCATCCTGATCGGCTTTCGCCAACGTTGTCTCTCAGTTTTTACTACCCGCTACCAGTGTTGAGTCTCTGATGAATCGCATCGCGTTACTGTCTCCCCTTCTTGCCAACCAGATCGCCGCCGGTGAGGTGGTCGAACGCCCCGCCTCCGTCGTTAAAGAGTTGCTTGAAAATAGTCTTGATGCCGGGGCTAGCCGAATCGATGTCGATGTCGAACAGGGTGGCGTTAAGCTAATCCGGCTGCGTGATAACGGCAGTGGCGTTGATAAAGAGGATCTGGCGTTGGCGCTCAATCGGCATGCGACCAGTAAAATTAAAGACCTTGATGATCTGGAGGCTGTGGCATCTCTGGGTTTTCGCGGTGAGGCGCTGGCCAGTGTCAGCTCGGTATCGCGCTTAACGCTGACCTCGCAAGCCCAAGGGGCGGAGCAGGCCTGGCAGGTTGAGGCTGAAGGACGAGAGATGAGTTCGGTAGTCAAACCGGCAGCTCACCCGCAAGGCACCACCGTTGAAGTGCGTGATCTGTTTTTTAACACGCCGGCGCGGCGCAAATTTTTGCGTAAAGAGAAGACCGAATTCGGTCATCTGGAAGAGGTGGTTAAACGGCTGGCGTTGAGTCGTTCGGATGTGGCGATGACCTTGCGCCATAACGGTAGGGTGATCCACCAGTTGCGTCCGGCTTCGACACAGGTTGAGTTGGAGCGCCGTGTCGCTTCGCTCTGCGGCCCTGCGTTCATGGAAAACGCCGTGGCGCTTGACGTGGAAGCTGCCGGACTGCGGTTGTGGGGGTGGGTTGGCTTACCGTCGTTCTCGCGCTCGCAAGCTGATCTGCAGTACTTCTTCGTAAATGGCCGGTCGATTCGCGATAAGTTGGTTGCCCATGCGATTCGGCAAGCCTATCGCGACGTGCTCTACAGTGGTCGTCACTCGACCTTTGTGTTGTTTCTGGAGCTCAATCCTGCTGATGTCGATGTTAACGTCCATCCGACCAAGCATGAAGTGCGTTTTCGCGATGGCCGTTTGGTGCATGATTTTCTGTTCCGCACGCTGCATCGTGGCTTGGCCGAAGTGACTCCGTCGGATCAGGTTGGTGCCGATAACGACGCTCAGGCCGCTACGATGTTGCAGTCACAACAAGTGGAGGCGCAGCAGCTTCAGCAGCAGCAATCGATGCCGCTGTCCTACCCGCGTACAGCACCGCAGGCTGGGCAGGTGCAAGAACAAATTTCGGCATACAGTGCCCTTCACCCTCATGCTGCCAGCAATAGTAGCTCCGAGCTGCCGGCTGCATTTTCTGAAACAACCGGTGAGGTGTTTTCTTCTGCGCAGACCACTGCTCTGCCTGAAAGTGATGAGACTGAAGCCCCCCCGCTGGGTTTTGCGTTGGCGCAGTTGCACGGGGTTTATATCCTGGCGCAAAACGTTCAGGGTTTGATTTTGGTGGATATGCATGCCGCTCACGAGCGGGTGGTATACGAGCGTATGAAGCAATCGTACGCCGAGCAGGGGATTACCTCGCAGCCGTTGTTGGTACCGCAATCGTTGGCGGTCAGTTCACATGAGGCCGATTGCGCCGAAGAGTTTTCCGAACTGTTTGGCCGATTAGGGTTTGAGCTGGAGCGGATGAGCGAAGAGTCGCTGGTAATTCGGCAGGTGCCGACGTTACTGAAAAACGGCAATGTTGAGCAGCTGCTACGCGATGTATTGGCCGACCTGCGTGTGCTGGGCGATAGCGACCGGATAGAAGCAGAGCATAATCATATTTTGGCGACCATGGCATGTCACGGTTCGGTTCGTGCTAACCGCCAGTTAACTTTGCCTGAGATGAACGGTTTACTGCGTGATATGGAGCGGACCGAACGAAGTGGTCAATGCAATCACGGTCGCCCAACCTGGACTCAGCTGGATATGCATTCGCTCGACAAGCTGTTCTTGAGGGGGCAGTGATGAGGTCTCTTGCGCCGTCAGGTCCCACTGAAGCTAGTCGCCAGCGCCCTGTGATCTGCATCATGGGGGCTACTGCCACCGGCAAGACCGATCTGGCAGTGCGGCTGGCAGAACAGTTGCCTTGTGATCTGATTAGCGTCGATTCGGCGTTGATCTATCGTGGCATGGATATCGGTACCGCTAAACCAGACGCCGAATTGTTGGCACGCGCGCCACATCGGTTGATCGATATAAAAGACCCTGCCGAGAGTTATTCAGCGGCTGAGTTTCGTAGCGATGCGCTGCAGCAGATAGACAGTATCCATGACGCTGGACGGATTCCTGTTCTAGTGGGCGGCACCATGCTCTATTTTAAAGCCTTGTTGGAGGGGCTGGCTAACTTGCCCAAAGCCGACCCGCAGGTGCGGGAGATATTGTTAACACAGGCTGAAACCGAAGGTTGGGAGGCATTACACCAGCGACTCCAGAGTATTGATCCGGTATCTGCTCAGCGGATTCACCCTAATGATCCTCAGCGCTTACAGCGGGCGCTGGAGGTGTATGAATTGACCGGAAAAACCCTGACTGAGTTGTGGCAGGCCCAGCAAGATAGCAAGCTGCCGTTCTCGCCTTTACAGCTCAATGTTGATGTGGCCGATCGGAAGTTGTTGCATCATCGAATTGAGCAGCGATTTGAGGCAATGATCGAAGCAGGTTTCGAGGCCGAGGTCGCTGCGCTCTACCACCGTGGCGATCTGAACCCATTAATGCCGTCGATCCGATGTGTGGGGTATCGCCAGATGTGGAGCTACCTGGACGGAGAGGTTGGCCTCGACACGATGATCGAGCGTGGTATTATCGCCACCCGTCAGCTGGCCAAACGTCAATTAACTTGGCTTCGAAGCTGGCAGGGGGCGCAACGCGTTGATGCTTGTGACCCTAATATTCTGAGTAATACCTTGAAATTGGTTGATGACTACCTTATATAGGTAGCTCGCTGGGCCGATCGCGTATTTTGAGGCTGGGATTGGATTGTTTTGCCATTTGAAACAACGCCCCGTCTTCGTAATGACCGCTGTTTGCTGTCAATTATCGTAAATTAGTGCTGTAAGGAGTACATCATGTCAAAAGGGCAGACTCTACAAGACCCTTATCTAAACGTTCTACGCAAGGAGCGGGTGCCCGTATCCATCTTTCTGGTTAATGGCATCAAACTGCAGGGGCAGATCGAATCGTTCGATCAGTTCGTTATCCTGTTGAAGAACACTGTCAGCCAGATGGTGTACAAACATGCTATCTCGACTGTTGTGCCGTCACGTCCGGTTAAAACCCCGGTCCAGGCCATCGACGGTGAAGAGGCTTAATACCTCGTCCTATCGCTATTAAATTAAGGAAGTCGATTGTTTTTCGAGCGACCTAAATCGGGCGAAATCGCAGTGCTTGTTCATCTTGATCTACATGATGAAGCTGAACGGGAAGACCCGAAAGAGTTCGAAGAACTCGCACTGTCCGCCGGTGCCGATCCTGTTGCCTTAGTGGCAGGATCGCGCAACCGTCCCAGTCCCCAGTATTTTGTCGGCCAAGGCAAGGCGCAGGAGATCGCTGAGATCGCCCGCCAGCACGATGCCCGGTTGGTTCTGTTTAATCACACGTTATCACCGAGTCAAGAGCGTAACCTCGAGCAGTTGCTGGAGTGTCGGGTGCTTGACCGTACCGGTTTGATCCTGGATATCTTCGCCCAACGTGCCCGTACCTACGAAGGGAAGTTGCAGGTCGAATTGGCTCAGTTAGAGCACATGTCGACCCGGCTAGTTCGCGGTTGGACTCACCTGGAGCGGCAGAAAGGGGGGATCGGGCTGCGGGGGCCGGGTGAGACTCAGTTGGAAACCGACCGGCGGCTGTTGCGGGCGCGAATCAAGTCGATACTTAAGCGGCTGGATAAAGTGCGTAAGCAGCGTGACCAGGGTCGGCGAAAACGTCAGCGGGCCGAAATCTCAACGGTGTCGCTGGTCGGTTATACCAACGCCGGTAAGTCTACGCTGTTTAATCGGATGACCGAGTCGCAGGTTTATGTTGCTGACCAATTGTTCGCCACCCTCGATCCGACCTTGCGCCGGGTCGATGTCGCCGATGTTGGCTCGGTAATACTGGCTGATACGGTCGGTTTTATTCGGCATCTGCCGCACAAGTTAGTGGAAGCGTTTCGTGCTACGTTGCAGGAAACTACCGAAGCATCATTGTTGTTACATGTCGTCGATGCGGCCAGTGAAGAGCGTGACCTCAATGTCGAGCAGGTGACATCGGTACTGCAGGAGATTGGTGCCGATGAAATCCCGATGCTTGAGGTTTATAACAAGATCGACCTGATGGACGGTATGGCGGCTAGAATCGACCGTGATGAACAGGGCCGGCCGCAGCGCGTCTGGTTGTCGGCAGTATCAGGCGCAGGGATTGAGTTGCTAACACAAGCGGTTGCCGAACTTCTGGGGGATGATATTGTCCACCAGACAGTGCAGCTGAGCCCGTCAGAAGGCGCGTTCAGGGCGCAGCTTTATACTCAGGATGCGGTGCTTAGTGAGCAGGTCGATGAAGCTGGGTTGATGTTGTTAGAAGTGCGCATACAAAAGCGGGATCTATTGCAGATTTTGACTCGTGTCGGGGTTAGTCCAGAGCGTTTTTTTCCGACAGTTTCAGATGATCCGTGGTAGAAGTGAGAGTTCTATGTACTTGCAGTGACTGAAAAGTGGGTTCTCAGTAATGGATCACCTTATGTACCTTGCAAGGTGTTGGGTCGCTACCTACAATGCGCAGTCATAACAGTTTGATAATGTAGTTCATGATTTTTTTAATTTACTCAATTAATTACGGAGATGCTTATGGCTTGGAATGAGCCAGGTGGCAATGGCAACAATCAGGACCCTTGGGGTAATGGTGGCCGAGGTGGCAAAAAGAATGATGGGCCGCCAGATTTAGATGAAGCGCTGCGTAAATTGCAGGAAAAGCTCAATGGCATCTTTGGTGGCGGCGGTGGCGGCGGTAGCAGCTCCGGTTCTGGCAAAGGAAGCTCGCTGGGGATGGGTGGCGTGCTGTTGCTTGTTTTCGGTTTGGCTGTTGTGTGGGGCGGGATGGGTTTTTACACCGTCAACGAACAGGAGCGAGTGGTTATACTGCGGTTGGGCAAATACAACGACACCGTGTTGCCAGGTCTGCGCTGGAATCCGCCATTGATAGATCAACGCTTTCCGATCAACGTAACTCAGGTTCGTTCTGAAGAACACCGGGCACTGATGCTGACTGAAGACGAGAATATCGTCGAGGTTGGTTTGAAGGTGCAATATCGGGTTACCGATCCTAAGTCCTTTGTGTTGAAGGTTCGCGATCCTGAGGTCAGCCTTAAGCATGCAACCGAGAGCGCGTTGCGTCATGCTGTGGGGACTTCCGAGATGCACTTTATCTTGACCGAAGGACGTGAGTTGCTGGCCACCGAAGTGCAGGAACGACTCCAGGGTTATATGGATACTTACGGTACAGGTCTGCGTATTTCCAAGGTGAACGTTGAGAGTACTCGGGCACCAAGCCAGGTTCAGTCGGCGTTTGATGATGTGATCAAGGCGAGGGAGGATGAGCAGCGAGTTAAGAACGAAGCAGAATCCTACGCTAACGGTATCGTTCCTGAGGCCCGAGGTAAGGCTCAGCGTCTGTTGGAGGAGGCCAGTGCCTATCAAGCCGAGGTGACTACCCGAGCAGAAGGTGAAGCCGATCGTTTTGAAAAACTGTTGTTCGAATACCAGAAAGCCCCTGTTGTAACGCGTGAACGTTTGTATCTGGACGCGATGTCGGCGGTAATGTCGAACTCGTCAAAGGTACTGATGGATGTTGAAGGTGGTAATAACATGATGTATCTGCCATTGGATCAGATCATCAATCGTAAGTCGGGCTCTATTAATTTCGGCAACGATCAGCAGCTAGATAATGACTCCGTCGGGCAAGTTGCTGACGAGGTGATCAATCGCCTTCGTCGACGCCAGGCGTCGTCAGTAAGGGAGGAGCGCTAACATGGGTGGACGTACTTTTGTTGTACTAGGTGGTCTGTTACTGGTGTTGGTCGTGCTGTCAAAGTCGATCTTTATCATCAGTGAAACCGAGCGTGGTTTGGTGTTACGTTTTGGTGAGGTAGTCAATGCTGACCTTCAGCCAGGCCTGCACTTTAAAATCCCGATGGTTAACACAGTGTCCAAGTTTGATGGCCGGGTGCAGACGTTGGACTCACGGCCGCAGGATTACCTGACGCTGGATAAGAAACGACTGATCGTTGACTCGTTTGTAAAATGGCGAATTGCTGATGTTAAGACTTATTATACCGCTACCTCTGGTGACGAATTCCGTGCGTCGGACCTGTTGTCGTCTCGGATGGATACGCGGTTGCGTAACAAGTTTGGTCGTCGCACGTTGACCGAGGTTGTTTCGGGGCAGCGTGAAGAGATGATGGTTGAGCTGACTCGGGAGTTGACTGCGATTAGCCAGACAGAGCTGGGTATTGAAGTGGTTGATGTCAGGGTTAAGCGTATCGAGCTGCCTACCGAGGTAAGTGAGTCGGTATATGACCGGATGCGAACTGAGCGTGAGCGGGAAGCACGTGAGTTGCGCTCTAAAGGTAATGAGTTAGCCGAAGGTATTCGCGCTGACGCCGATCGTCAAAAGACCGTATTGTTGGCTGAAGCGTTCCGTGAAGCTGAGCAGTTACGCGGTGATGGCGATGCCTTGGCTGCCGCGACCTATGCTAACGCTTATCAGAAAGATTCGGAGTTCTACTCGTTTTACCGTAGTCTTAATGCCTATAAAGAGACCTTTAACAATAAAGGTGACGTGATGGTGTTGGATCCGAGTAGCGATTTCTTTAAATACCTGAATGCACCCATGGGTCGTAATTAAAGAGCCTGTTACTGAAAAGTGACTGGGATTGATTGATAGTCTGACCTTCTTATAACAGCCCCTATTCCTGAATAGGATGGGGCTGTGTTTAGTGTAACGTTGGTGTATTATTCGTCAGCCGGGATGCGTCCCGGTTTTTTTGTGTTTGGCGTAGTCGTAATAGTGTCTTGACTGTTGCTGTAAGGAGGCTCTATGGAGCTGTGGCGCGAGTTATTGATCGCGTTCTGCCTGATGCTGGTGTTGGAGGGAGTGGTTCCGTTTCTGTACCCGCAGCGTTGGCGCAACATGGTGCAGCAGTTGGCCGTGATCGATAATCGGATGCTGCGTATTATCGGCTTGGCTAGTATGTTGATCGGAACCGGTTTGCTCTATTTAATACATTGATAAAGCAGCTAGTTCGTTGATATTTTTCTATTTTTTGGATGGTGATTATTACTGTCCAGCATCGTTCACGTATTGCTCTTGATGGGAGCTTGTTAGAGATGTCCACTGCTGATCGTTGGCTGTTGCCAGACGGAGTTAAAGAGATACTTCCTGCCGAAGCGCGGCAGGTTGAGGCGTTGCGGCGCAAAATGCTTAACCTGTTCGATAGCTGGGGCTACGATCTGGTGATGCCGCCGATGATCGAGTATCTGGAATCGTTGCTGACCGGTACCGGAAATGATCTGGCATTGAATACCTTTCAGGTGACCGATCGCCTGACCGGGCGGATGATGGGGCTGCGGGCGGATACCACGCCGCAAGTGGCGCGCATTGATGCGCACAGCCTTAACCATCAATCTCCGTCGCGATTGTGTTATGCCAACTCGGTCTTGCACACAGTTCCGGCCAATATGCTGACCGGTCGCTCGCCGTTGCAGATCGGCGCTGAGCTATACGGGCATGCTGGTGTCGCTAGTGACATCGAAGTGATCGGGCTGATGCTTGAATCGCTGCAGTTGGCCGAGCTAGGTCAGCCGTTGACGCTGGATCTGGGGCATGTCGGTATCTATCGTGCGTTGATTGCGCAGGCCGAGCTGACCGTCGATGAACAGGCGGAGTTGTTTGCGTTGCTGCAGAAGAAGTCGTTGACTGAGCTTGAGGCTTTGTTGGCTAGGTTGCCGTTAACTCAGGGGCTGCGTCAGGCGTTTGCGCTACTACCGCACTTAAATGGTGGAATCGATACCATTGAGCGGGCGCGTATTGCATTGCAGGTGGAGTATCCCGAGGTGTTGTCGGTACTTGATGATGTGCAGGCGATTGCTGATGCTGTGCAGCTGCGCTTCCCGGCCGTTACGCTCTATTTTGATCTGGCCGAGCTACGTGGTTATAACTACCATACCGGTATCGTCTTTGCGGTCTTTATCCCTAGTTACGGTCAGCCGTTGGCAAAGGGTGGTCGCTACGATGAGATTGGTAAGGTGTTCGGGCGAGCGCGTCCGGCTACCGGCTTTAGCGGTGATTTGAAGGTGATTTCTGAGCTGGCGATTGATCATGCAGATCGGCGTGGTGTTATTTTGGCTCCCGTTGAATCTGATGTCGCATTGCAGGCATTGGTTGTACAACTGCGCCAGCAGGGTGAGCGTGTGGTGCAGGCTTTGCCAGGCGCGCCGGTTGATCTGGCGGAGCTGAGTTGTGATCGGCAGTTACAGTTGCTTGATGGCGGCTGGAGTGTGGTTGCTGTTAGTTAGGCTGAATATTATCGGTATCTACTGAGATACGTATGCTCTGAATAGTGCCCCGAAGGGTGCTAGCTGTGATTATCAGAATGTATCTTCGGTAAGTGCGAACTGAAATAAAATCTGATTGAGACTTTGGATCTATGGGCAAGAACGTCGTTGTATTAGGCACCCAGTGGGGCGATGAGGGCAAGGGCAAGATTGTTGACCTGCTGACCGAACAGGCTGCTGCGGTAGCGCGTTTTCAGGGTGGTCATAATGCCGGCCATACGCTGGTTATCGATGGTGAGAAAACCGTCCTGCATCTGATTCCATCAGGCATACTGCGTGACAATGTGCTGTGTATGATCGGCAACGGTGTAGTGTTGTCACCCGAAGCCTTGCTAAAAGAGATCGCGGGGCTGGAGCTCAAGGGTGTGCCGGTTCGTGAACGCCTGCGATTGAGTCCTGCTTGTCCGTTGATCCTGCCGTACCATATTGCGTTAGACCAGGCACGTGAGTTGGCGCGCGGTAATGCCAAGATCGGTACCACGGGGCGTGGTATTGGTCCGGCTTACGAAGATAAAGTGGCGCGTCGTGGTTTGCGTCTGGCAGATATGATGAACCCTGAGCGTTTTGCTTCTAAGCTCAAAGAGGTGCTGGAATACCATAACTTTGCGCTGACCCAGTACTATAAGGTTGATGCGATCGATTATCAAAAAACCTTCGATGACGCGATGGCGATGGCTGAAGAACTGCGTCCAATGATGATTGATGTCACCGATAAGCTGCATGAATATCGTCGCAACGGAGACAATATTCTGTTTGAAGGCGCCCAAGGCTCGTTGCTCGATATTGATCACGGTACTTACCCGTTCGTGACCTCGTCCAATACTACTGCGGGTGGCGTGGCGACCGGTAGTGGTTTTGGCCCGCTGTATCTGGATTATATTCTGGGTATCACCAAGGCTTACACCACTCGTGTTGGGTCCGGGCCGTTTCCAACCGAATTGTTCGATGACATTGGTGAGCACTTGGCGGTTAAGGGACATGAGGTGGGTGCGACCACGGGGCGTGATCGTCGTTGCGGTTGGTTCGATGCGGTGGCGTTGCGCCATTCTGTCCAGATCAACAGTGTTTCGGGTATCTGTCTGACCAAGTTGGACGTGCTGGATGGTCTGAAAACTATCAAGGTTTGCGTGGCTTATCAGGATGCTGAAGGTAATTCGGTACCGATGCCGGGTGACAGTGAAGCTTTTGAAGCGGTGGTGCCGGTCTACGAGGAGATGCAAGGCTGGAGCGAAACCACCTTTGGTGCTAAATCGATGGAGCAGTTGCCTGCAGCTGCGCTGGCCTATATCAAGCGTATTGAAGAGCTAACGGGCACACCGATCGATATCGTTTCAACCGGTCCGGATCGCAATGAGACAATTGTTCTACGCAGTGCGTTCGATAGCTGATAGGAAATTTTTTGGTGCACTAAAAACGGAGAGCTTCGGCTCTCCGTTTTTGTTTGGGGTAAGTGCTTTCTGGCGAGTATAAAAAAGGCGACCTTCTTAAGAGGGTCGCCTTTTTTTGACTGTCTTGGCAGATGTTTTAGTGCAGTTGCTTAAGCATCTGCTTAAACAGCTTGGGGTTGGCGGCGATCAGGTTGCCGCTCTCAAGCATGCCGTTGTTGCCGTTGAAGTCTCCGATTAGTGCGCCGGATTCTTGAAGCAGCAGTAGGCCTGCTTCCAGTTCCCAGCTGTCAGCGCCCTGAATCCAGCAGCTGTCAGTGCGGCCGGCGGCTTGGTAAGCAAGCGTCAGTGCGGCAGAGCCGATCTGGTGGAGTTCGGCTTGTTGCTGATAGACCGTTTTTGTACCGCGCAGATGGCGTTCGAGCCCAGCGTCGTCGCGATGATTGTAGTAATTACCGATCAGCGCTTTGGGCAGGGTTTTCAGGTCGCTGACGCGAGTTCGCTTACCATTGACTTGAGCGCCACGACCGCGGCTGGCGGTGAACTCTTCGCCGGTGTTCGGGTTGAGTACAACGGCGTGTTCGATCTTGCCTTGAACCTTGCAGACCAGGGTCAGTGCAAATGTTGGTAACGCATTGGCGAAATTGGTCAGGCCGTCGATCGGGTTGACGAACCACTCATGGTCGCTGGCTTCGCCTGCGCCAATGTTGCCGCTATGCTGGCCGGTGATGCGGTGTCCGGGGTTTGCTTTCAGTAGGTGATAGGCGATAGAACGCTCGGCAGCAGCGGCGGTTTCAGCGATGAATTCCGCAACATCCTCGTTTTCTGATTTGATGATATCGAGCCGATCGACGGCGCGAGCGACTTGTTCGCCGGCTATACGGGCGGCCCGCAGGGCGATATTTAGTGTGGGTTGCATGATGGCTTTTTCTGTAAGGCTAAAATAGTCGCGCAGTATACCAAAGAAGGGGGCTTTGCGCCTAAGTGTTTTATGCCTCGACAGTGAATCGGAAGAGGTGCGCGGGTCTGGCTGAATATCGCGCTATAGCTTACGGCCCTGCTCGGATATCTGGTAGAATTCGTGCGCCTATAATTTACAGAGAATGCTTTCATGCTCGCTTCGATTCGAATCGTGCTGGTTAATACTTCCCATCCCGGCAATATTGGCGGGGTGGCGCGTGCCATGAAAAATATGGCAGTAAGTCAGCTGGTACTGGTTGATCCCAAGGAATTTCCCAGTGATACAGCGGTGGCTCGGGCTGCAGGTGCCGCCGATGTGTTGCAGCAAGCGCGTGTCGTTTCCACGCTTGATGAGGCGCTAGAAGGTTGTCAGTTGGTTGTTGGTGCTAGCGCTCGGGGGCGTCATATTCCGTGGCCGGTGGTCGACCCAAGGCAGATGGCCGAGCAAGTGATTGCCGTTCAGCGGGACGCTGAGGGTGAGCTTCCTCAAGTTGCGTTGGTGTTTGGCCGTGAAGACCGGGGGTTGACCAACGATGAGTTGCATCGTTGTCATCGTCATGTGCATATTCCCTCGAATCCTGACTTTAGCTCGCTGAATCTTGCTGCTGCTGTGCAGGTGTTGTGTTATGAGCTGCGGATGTCTGCCTTGTCCCAGCCTGAGGTCTTAGTCGCTGATGCGGAGCATTGGGGCACTGCCTGGGATATCGAGTCGGCCAGTGCAGATGAGTTGGAGCGATTGTTTGTGCATATGGAAAAAACTCTCACCGAGATCGATTTTCTTGATCCTGACAATCCGCGTCAGCTTATGACTCGTTTGCGGCGTTTGTATATGCGTAGCCACCCTGATCGGGTTGAGGTGGGTGTGTTGCGTGGGATTTTGACCGCTACCCAGAAAGTTGCGGGTAAGTCAGGAGGTGAAAATGTTTGATCAATTGAGAGAAGACGTTAGTTCGGTCTTTGATCGGGACCCAGCAGCGCGAAATGCCTTTGAGGTGCTGACCAACTACCCGGGTCTGCATGCGTTGATGCTGCATCGTCTTTGTCATGGTTTGTGGCGGCGTGGTTTTAAGTGGCTGGCGCGTACCATTTCTACCTTTTCACGTTTCTTGACCGGGGTTGAAATTCATCCTGGCGCACGGATAGGTCGGCGGTTTTTTATCGATCATGGTATGGGAGTAGTGATCGGTGAGACCGCTGAAATCGGTAACGATGTTACCTTGTATCACGGCGTAACCTTGGGTGGGACGACTTGGAATAAAGGTAAACGTCATCCAACGCTTGAGGATGGTGTGGTGGTTGGTGCTGGCGCTAAAATCCTGGGGCCGTTCGTGGTCGGTAAAGATGCCCGGATCGGTTCCAATGCGGTGATTACCAAAGAGGTGCCTGCGGGGGCTACTGTGGTTGGTATTCCTGGGCGGATTGTGCGCTGTGCGCAGGCTGAAGAAGATTGCGAGACGGCCGAAACGCTGACTGCTGAGCAGTTGGAGCAGCGCCGGTTGGTGGCTGATAAGATCGGTTTTGATGCATACGGTGTCACCAGTGAGTTGCCTGATCCGGTGGCGCATGCGATACGCTCGTTGCTTGATCATATGGAAGCTGTAGATACACGAATAGAGACAATGGGGCAGGCGATGCGGGCGCTGGGCGCGGACTGTCCGGAGCAGCAGCTGCCGGAGCTTAAGGCGGCTGATTTTGCTGCTGTTGAAGAGGATCAACCGCTTACGGGCAGCCAGTCAGAGAAGCCTTAATTGTTGGTTGGTATGAGTGCTCGAAGGTTTTCATTGTTGCTCAAAGTGAGCGGCTGTAGGGGTTTGGCGTCTGTGGTAAAGTGTATCCAGTTTGATCGGGATAGCGGGTTGTATTTAGTTGATTGATTTAGTCAGGTATATAGTTGACTAAAATAGTCAGTCAAAGGATAATCCGGCGTAGTAGTACTAATAACGGGGATTAAAAATGCGATTAACAACCAAAGGGCGCTATGCCGTGACAGCGATGCTGGATTTGGCGCTGCACGAAGGACAAGGGCCGATCAGTCTTGCTGATATCTCATCGAGACAGAAAATTTCGTTGTCATATCTGGAGCAGCTGTTTGCTAAATTACGTCGTAATGAGCTGGTAAAGAGTGTTCGTGGACCCGGTGGTGGCTATCAATTGAGTCGTGATAAGGCCGGTATTTTTGTGGTGCAGGTGATCGATGCGGTGAATGAATCGGTTGATGCTACCGGCTGTAATAGCAAGGGTGATTGCCACGAGGGTGAAACCTGTTTGACGCACCATTTATGGTGCGACCTCAGTGCCCAGATTCACCAGTTTCTGAGCGGGATTAGCCTAGCGGATCTGGTTGCACGTAAAGATGTCCAGCAAGCTGCCCTGCGCTTGGATACGGTGCACCTGAAAAACCTTGAATTTGAACGGATTGAAGCAACGGCCTGATCGCCAGTTGCATTGAACGGAGAATAGAATGAAGTTGCCGATCTACTTGGATTACTCAGCCACTACACCGATGGATCCCCGTGTCGCTGAAAAAATGGCTCAGTGTCTGACGCTTGAGGGTAATTTTGGTAACCCTGCCTCGCGTTCGCATATGTTTGGCTGGAAGGCCGAAGAGGCCGTGGAGATTGCTCGTCGTCAAGTCGCGGACTTGCTGAATTGCGATCCTCGTGAAATTGTTTGGACTTCGGGCGCTACCGAATCAGACAATCTGGCTATTAAAGGTGTTGCTCATTTCTACAGCAAGAAGGGCAAGCACATCATCACCTCAAAGATCGAACATAAGGCGGTGCTTGATACTTGTCGCCAGTTGGAGCGTGAAGGCTTTGAAGTGACTTATCTCGACCCACAGCCTAACGGAGTTGTGACGCCAGAGTCTGTTCAACAGGCATTGCGTGAAGACACCATTTTAGTGTCGATTATGCAGGTCAACAACGAGATCGGTGTGATCAATGACATCGAAGCGATCGGCGAAATCACTCGTGCTAATAAAGTGCTGTTTCACGTTGACGCGGCGCAGAGCGCAGGCAAACTCAACATAGACTTGGAACGATTGAAGGTCGATCTGATGTCTTTCTCGGCCCATAAGGTTTACGGCCCTAAGGGGATCGGAGCACTTTATGTGTGTCGTAAGCCTCGGGTTCGTCTGGAAGCGCAGATGCACGGTGGCGGCCATGAGCGTGGCATGCGTTCGGGTACGTTAGCGACACATCAGATCGTCGGTATGGGTGAAGCTTTTGCCTTGGCTAAGGCTGAGATGCACGATGAGAATCGCAAGCTGATGGCATTGCGCAAGCGCTTGTGGGATGGCGTCAGTGATCTGGAGCAGGTGTTCTGTAACGGCGACTTTGATCAGCGAGTTCCCGGAAATATGAATATCAGTTTTAACTTTGTTGAAGGTGAATCCTTGCTGATGGCGCTCAAAGATTTGGCGGTATCTTCCGGGTCGGCTTGTACTTCGGCCAGCTTGGAGCCTTCGTACGTGCTTCGTGCGTTGGGAATGAACGATGAGATGGCGCATAGCTCGATCCGTTTTGCTATCGGTCGCTTCTCAACCGAGGAAGAGGTCGATTTTGCAATCGACAAAGTGCGCACCGCTGTGAACAAGCTGCGTGAATTATCACCGTTATGGGACATGTACAAAGACGGTGTGGATCTGGAAAAGGTTGAGTGGGTCAGTCACTAAGTGACTGCTCTTTACGACGAGCAATAGACCTACAGAGGTAGAGAATCATGGCATATAGCGAAGAAGTTTTAGATCACTACGAAAACCCCCGTAACGTTGGCAAGATGGACGATTCAGACAGCCATGTTGGGACCGGTATGGTCGGTGCGCCCGCGTGTGGTGATGTGATGCGGTTGCAGATCAAAGTCAGCGACGAAGGTGTGATTGAGGATGCCAAGTTTAAAACGTACGGTTGTGGCTCAGCGATTGCGTCAAGCTCCTTGGTGACCGAATGGGTCAAAGGCATGACGTTGGATCAAGCCGCGCAACTCAAAAATACCGAAATCTCGCAGGAATTGGCTTTGCCGCCAGTGAAAATTCACTGCTCAGTGTTGGCCGAAGATGCGATCAAAGCTGCAGTAGCTGATTACCGCAATAAGAACACGTAACCGGTTGGCGTCTATATAGGGCGCTTTTGATCTTTGGCAGAAAATAGTTACAGGTAGGTCGGTACTGTCGGGTATTGACCGATGTTGAATAGGGAGTTTTATGGCCATTACCATGACCGAAGCTGCACGCCATCATGTCAGCAACTTTATCGGCAATCGTGGCGCAGGGGTCGGCATTCGCCTGGCCGTTCGCACCACAGGTTGTTCCGGGATGGGTTACGTTCTTGAGTTTGCTGATAACGTTGCCACGGAAGATACCGTGTTTGATATCGATGGTTTACAGGTGGTGATTGACCCTAAGAGCCTCGTTTATCTCGATGGTACCGAGCTCGACTTTGTCAAAGAAGGGCTCAACGAAGGGTTTAAATTTAACAACCCTAATGCGCGTAGCGAATGCGGCTGCGGTGAGAGCTTTAGCGTTTAACGCGAGCTGGGGCTCTGGCGACTATTACCTGATGGCGACTTCTGCTGTCGTTAGGTATAAGTGGGAATAAGCTAGAGCAGTCGTTGGATATCAGTTCAATGGCTGATAAAGCACGTGTATCTTTATTCCTGGTTTGGCACGGCTCTGAAAACGTGATTTTTCGATTCGGTAGAGTGCCATCACGGTTATAGAGGCATCCATAGCAATATCCGGGCAGCCGCTGCGGTGCCGGGATTAATTTCTGAATCCTTTCATGGCCATCGAACAAAACTACTTCCTGCTGTTTGACCTCCCTCAGCACTTTACCGTCGACACTGCATTGCTGTCTGAGCGCTACCGCTCGTTGCAAAAAGAACTCCATCCCGACCGGTTTGCCCATCAAGGAGAGCGTGAGCAGCTGCGCGCGGTGCAGGCCACGGCTCACCTAAATGATGCCATGGCGACGCTGAAGTCTCCGTTGAAGCGTGCTGCTTATCTGCTCAAGCTTAAAGGGATCGATACGGACAGTAGCTCGATCACCATCGCCGATGGCAAATTTCTGATGCAGCAGATGCTGCTGCGTGAGCAGCTTGAGGAAATTGCTGGCTCAGCCACTCCGATGGATGAGCTAGAGGCGTTGCTCGAACAGGTACAAATCTCTGAGGCGGAGCTAAAGGGCTTGCTAGCGACGTTGGTCGCCAGCGATGACCGGGATGAATTGCAACAAGCGCTGGAAATGCTACGAAAGCTGCAATTTTTCGATAAACTGCGGCACGAAATCGAACTACTAGAAGATCAACTGGCGGACGTTTAATGCTATTACAGATTGCAGAACCGGGACAGAGCGCTAAGCCGCACCAGCATAAGCTGGCGGTCGGGATCGACCTGGGAACCACGAATTCACTGTTAGCTACTGTGCGTAGTGGTCAGGCGGATACCTTGCCGGACCTTGAGGGGCGTCACTTATTGCCCTCGGTGGTGCGCTACAGTGCAGAAGCGGAACCGTCGGTGGGGTTTGATGCTCGAGCTGAAGCTGCGGATGACCCGTTTAACACCATCGTTTCGGTTAAACGTTTGATGGGCAGAGGTCTCGATGATGTCAAACGGTTAGGCACTGAGCTGCCTTATGATTTTGTTGAGTCGGGCGTTGATGCCGGAATGCCTTATCTCAAAACAGCAGCTGGCGATAAAAGCCCGGTACAGATTTCGGCCGATATTCTTAAGGTGTTAGCACAGCGTGGCCGTGAGGCGCTGGGAGACGAGCTGGTCGGGGCGGTCATCACAGTCCCCGCGTATTTTGATGACGCGCAGCGTCAGGCTACCAAAGATGCGGCCAAATTAGCCGGTATCAATGTGCTAAGGCTGTTGAGTGAGCCGACCGCAGCGGCTGTGGCTTACGGGCTTGATCATGCTGCAGAGGGGACTTTCGCTGTCTATGATTTGGGCGGCGGTACTTTTGATATTTCGATTCTGCAGCTTAATCGGGGTGTGTTCGAAGTATTGGCGACCGGCGGTGATAGTGCGCTGGGTGGCGATGATTTTGACCACGCGATCGCCGAGTGGGTAATGCTGCAGCTTGGCTTGACGGAGCTACCGCGGGAAGAGCAGCGTCGTCTATTTGATCTGGCGCGAGAAGCTAAAGAAACGTTGACCGACCAAAATCAGACCGAATTGTCGATCACGCTGGCGGGTCAGTCCTGGCAAGGTGTATTAACTCGCGAGCAGTTCAATGAGTTGGTCGAGTCGAAAATTAAACAAACCTTGCGTGCTTGTCGCCGTGCATTGAAAGATGCCGATGTCGCTATCGATGATGTCAATGAAGTGGTGATGGTCGGTGGTTCGACCCGAGTCCCGCATGTGCGGACGCTGGTAGAAGGTTTTTTTGGAAATGTGCCGCACAGCGAGATCGACCCGGATCGGGTGGTTGCTATCGGGGCGGCGATTCAGGCGGATGTGCTGGCCGGAAACAAACCCGATGCAGAAATGTTGCTGCTTGATGTGATTCCGTTATCCCTGGGGCTGGAGACGATGGGCGGTTTGGTCGAAAAGGTGATCGACCGCAATACGCCGATTCCGGTAGCGCGTGCACAGGAGTTTACCACTTACAAAGATGGTCAAACTGCGATGGTGATTCATGTGCTGCAAGGAGAGCGTGAACTGGTCGATAATTGCCGCTCGCTGGCGCGATTCGAGCTACGCGGCATTCCACCGATGGCAGCAGGTAATGCCAAGGTGCGGGTGACCTTCCAGGTGGATGCGGATGGTCTGCTTGGCGTAGCTGCGCGGGAGCTGGGCAGCGGCGTTGAAAGCGCGGTCGAGGTTAAGCCTTCTTACGGCTTAGCGGATGACGAAATAGCCCGCATGATCAAAGAGTCCTTTAGCCATGCTGAAGAGGATCACGATGCTCGCACGTTACGTGAGCAGCAGGTCGAAGCCGAACGTTTGGTTGAAGCGCTGGAGGCGGCCCTGGCTGCGGATGGTGAGCGTTTGTTAACAGCTGAAGATTGCGCGGTTCTTGCGCAAGGTATCGCGCAACTCAAAGTGATCGGTAGCGGTACCGATCATAAAACGATCGCTAAGGGTATCGAGGTACTGAGTGCGGCCAGTGATGAGTTTGCGGCACGGCGGATGGACGATGGTATCCGTCGCGCGCTAGCGGGTCATAAGATTAATGAGATCTAAGCGCAAGGCTGTTGCTCTGTTTTCGGGATCAGTCCCATTGTTTTAATCCGTATCTCGCCCTTGATCGGGGTGTTGAGGTAGAAAGGAAGTGAAATGCCACAGTTAATTTTTTTGCCCCACCACGAGCTTTGCCCTGATGGTAAGGTGATTGAGGTTGAGCCGGGGGTCAGCATCTGTGATGCGGCGCTGGCTGAAGGGATCGAGATCGAGCACGCCTGTGAAAAGTCCTGCGCCTGTACCACCTGTCATGTAGTGATCCGCGAAGGTTTTGATTCGCTGGAGGAGTCGGACGAGCTGGAAGATGACATGCTCGATAAAGCTTGGGGGCTGGAGCCTGATTCACGGCTAAGCTGTCAGGCATTGATGGGAGAGGAAGATCTGGTTATCGAGATTCCGAAATACACCATTAATCAGGTGTCGGAAGGGCACTGAATATTGCCGTCGGGATGTATTCGGCCGAATTAGTTTGGCCGTGTTGCTGGATGGTTTAGTTATTGGCTGTCTGAGGAGTGAGTTATGGCGTTAAAGTGGGTAGATACACTCGATATCGCGATCGAGTTGGTTGAAAAACACCCCGATGTAGACCCGCGCGCGATCCGTTTTACCGACCTTATGGAATGGGTGTTGGCGCTGGAGGATTTTGATGATGATCCTAAGCACTGTGGTGAGAAGATTTTGGAAGCTATTCAGGCGACCTGGATCGATGAGATGGACTAAAGCGCTGGGGCTGGTGGTGTAGTTCCAGCCCTCGTTAATACTTTTACTGACTATTTAGTCAGCTAAAAAGCCCTGTACATCGGTTGTTCGGGGCTTTTTGTCGTTATATAATCCGTCCTTTTTTTCAGCGACACCCTGTCCTAGGGAGATTCTGGATCTTATCCAGATCGGCTCTTGTTAAGGATTTTGGGGTTGTTTCTGTTTCTGGCTATTGCCAAATCACTTTTGGAGGTTTTTATTATGTTACGAGTTGCTCAGGAAGCACTGACCTTCGACGATGTGTTGTTGGTCCCCGGTTACTCTGAAGTGTTGCCAAAAGACGTCAGTCTCAAGACTCGGTTGACCAAAGGTATCGAGCTTAATGTACCGCTGCTATCTGCCGCGATGGATACCGTGACCGAGTCACGCCTAGCGATTGCGATGGCGCAAGAGGGCGGTATCGGCATCGTCCACAAGAATATGACCATCGAACAGCAGGCTGCCGAAGTGCTTAAAGTGAAGCGTTTCGAAAGTGGTGTGGTGAAAGACCCGGTGATCTGTTCGCCCGACTTGTCGGTTGGTGAGCTGCACAAGTTGGCCGAAAAGCATGGTTTCTCAGGCTTTCCTGTGGTCGATGGTGATGACTTGGTGGGTATCGTGACCAGTCGTGATATGCGCTTTGAGCGCCATCTTGACGCCACTGTTGATTCGATCATGACCCCCAAAGATCGTCTGGTGACAGTCCAGGAAGGGGTGGCCCCTGACAAGGTTCGGAACTTGCTGCGACAGCATCGGATCGAGAAGATTCTGGTAGTCGATGCCGATTTTCATCTCAAAGGGATGATGACGGTTAAGGATATGAACAAGGCCAAAGCCTACCCTAACGCTACTAAAGACAGCGAAGGCCGTCTGATCGTCGGTGCCGCAGTGGGCACTGGCCCAGAAACGCCTGACCGTATTGCCGCGTTGGCGAAAGCCGGTGTCGATGTGATCATCATCGATACGGCTCATGGCCACTCGAAAGGGGTCATTGATCGAGTACGCTGGGCTAAGAAAAACTTCCCTGAAGTACAGGTCATCGGCGGAAATATCGCTACCGCGGGTGCTGCTATTGCGCTGGCCGATGCCGGTGCTGACGGCGTTAAGGTGGGAATAGGTCCGGGCTCGATCTGTACCACGCGTATCGTTGCCGGCGTTGGTGTGCCGCAGATCTCGGCAGTAGCCAATGTTGCTGCGGCGCTGAAAGATCGAGGTGTGCCGTTGATCGCAGACGGTGGGGTGCGTTTCTCCGGTGATCTGGCCAAGGCGATCGCCGCCGGTGCTAGCGCGGTGATGATCGGCAGCATGTTGGCCGGTACCGACGAAGCGCCGGGTGAAATTGAGTTGTATCAGGGGCGTGCATACAAAGCGTACAGGGGCATGGGTTCGATCGGTGCCATGGCGCAGTCGCAAGGCTCGTCCGACCGTTATTTCCAGGACGCTGATGCCGGTGCTGAAAAGCTGGTGCCCGAAGGGATCGAAGGCAGGGTCGCCTGTAAAGGGCCGATGGCTGCAGTGGTACACCAACTGATGGGCGGTCTACGTTCGAGCATGGGTTACACCGGCAGCGCCGATATTGAGCAGATGCGTACCAAACCCGAGTTTGTCCGGATTACCGGCGCTGGCATGAAAGAGAGCCACGTTCACGACGTGACGATCACCAAGGAAGCGCCGAACTATCGGGTCAGCTGATCCTTTTATCCAACAAGTTAGGAGTGGGGCTGTGGTGATGCAGCCCCATTTTATTTTTATGTCCAAGGATGGACGGTATGCCGTGGTAGCCATGGATGGCGAGAACGGCAGTTGAAACAACTTTAGTAATACCAAGGCCTCGCCATCGCCTGGCCCACAGCGGAGATAACCACCGTGTCACAAAATATCCATGCACAGCGCATCCTGATCCTTGATTTCGGTTCTCAGTACACCCAGTTGATCGCCCGCCGTGTGCGTGAGTGTGGTGTCTATTCCGAAGTCCGCGCCTTTGATATGACCGAAGCCGAAATCCGTGAGTTTAACCCCAAGGGCGTCATTCTCGCCGGTGGCCCTGAGTCGGTGACTGGTTCAGATACCCCACGCGCACCGCAGGTCGTGTTCGAGCTGGGTGTGCCGGTACTGGGTATCTGTTACGGCATGCAGACCATGGCCGAGCAGCTGGGCGGCAAGGTTGAAGCATCCGATCTGCGCGAATTTGGCTACGCCCAGGTACGCGTTGAAGGTAAGAGTTCGTTATTAGAAGGGATCGAGGATCATGTCGCCAATAACGGCGTGCTGCTGCTTGATGTGTGGATGAGCCACGGTGACAAAGTGGTCCAGATGCCCGAAGGCTTCCACCTGATGGCCGCCACCGAGAGCGCGCCGATCGCCGGTATTTACGACGAAATTCGCAAGTTCTACGGTGTTCAGTTCCACCCCGAAGTTACCCACACTAAGCAGGGCGAGCGTATTGTTACCCGCTTCGTGCGTGATATCTGTGAATGCGAAGCGCTGTGGACGCCGAGCAATATCGCCAAGGATGCGATCGAGACCGTCCGCAAGCAGGTCGGTACCGACCATGTGTTGTTGGGTCTGTCTGGCGGTGTTGATTCATCGGTGGTCGCGGCGCTGCTGCACAAAGCGATCGGCGATCAGTTGACCTGTGTGTTTGTCGACAACGGCCTGCTGCGTAAGCACGAGGGTGATCAGGTGATGGACATGTTCGCCAAGAACATGGGCGTCAAGGTGATCCGTGTCGACGCCGAAGAGCTGTTCCTGGGCAAACTCAAGGGTGTGTCTGACCCAGAAGCCAAGCGTAAAGCGATTGGCAACACCTTTATTGAAGTGTTCGACGCAGAATCAAACAAGATCGACAACGTTAAGTGGCTGGCACAAGGCACTATCTACCCAGACGTGATCGAGTCCGCCGCCGGCAAGACCGGCGGGGCGCACATGATCAAATCGCACCACAACGTCGGCGGTCTGCCGGACGACATGGCGCTGGAGCTGGTCGAGCCACTGCGCGAACTGTTCAAAGACGAAGTGCGTAAGATCGGTCTGGAGCTGGGCCTACCGTACGACATGGTCTACCGTCACCCTTTCCCGGGACCAGGTCTGGGTGTGCGTATCCTTGGCGAAGTAAAGAAAGAGTATGCTGACATCCTGCGCGAAGCCGATGCGATCTTCATCGAAGAGCTGCACCGTTCGGGCTGGTACCACAAAACCAGTCAGGCGTTTGTGGTGTTCCTGCCGGTTAAGTCGGTGGGTGTTGTCGGCGATGGTCGTCGTTACGAGTATGTGGTGTCGCTGCGTGCGGTTGAGACCGTCGACTTTATGACGGCGCGTTGGGCGCATCTACCGTACGAGTTGTTGGAGACCGTGTCGGGTCGAATCATCAACGAAATCTCGGGGATTTCTCGGGTGGCGTATGATGTTTCTAGTAAGCCACCAGCGACGATTGAGTGGGAATAAACTTGGTTGTTGTTGAGTGATTAAAAAACCCGCCGAGAGGCGGGTTTTTTGTTTGTGGGTAAGCTTTTAGGGCAGGCTGTTTCAGCCGAGGCCATAAAACTCATCACTACGTATAATTGCGATTTATGTTACCGGTGACTGCCGTCATTGGCTCAATAAGCCCCAGCGATCATTGATCGGCGCTGGGGCTTTTTTACACATCAAATACCGATTATGTGTGGTTGTTTTTCTGAAGAACCCTTTGAGCATGTGCATACGTATAGCATAATGATCAAGCCCTTACAGATGGAAGGTGTATACGCATAATGGAAATGGATAGATATGATAAATCGGAAATCCAAGAAGGCTTGGAAAGGATAGAAACCCTTCTGTCCACGGACATATTCGGGCCTCATAATCATAGTCACCCTCTTGTTCGATCCGCTTTTATTGACCTAATGATTTGCCTAGATGACTTGATGTTTAAAGCCGAGAAATATGACCAGAGAGTTGATTTCGTTGACGACGTATTGAATACGACAGAATTACACGTGGCTAAAGCAAAGCAAGTGGCTGATGTAACCGACTTGATTAATTTCTTCAGACACGCGCTATGTCACCTTAATGAGGCTAACCGTATACATGGAGGTTTTGAGAAAAAGGATCATGGAAAGGGAGTCAAACCTCGGGGAGCTTTGATTTTCCTTAACCGCACGTTTGGTGAAGGTGGTGCGTTCCAAGGAGTGCCATCCAAGTACGATGACGATCAAAGTTTTGCCATTGGGGAGCACATAATATATCTGAAAAGGCATATTGAAAGAGCTTATACGGAAGCAAGAAAGTCGCTTTTAGCAAAGTACCCAATGATTAATGCAGCCGATTACTATGCGCCCATTTCCCGCAGTCGAAATATGATTGAGAAATCACACGTCGTGAAACAGATGGTTGAGGATACGCCGTACCACCGTGCTCTTGAGAAATTAAATAATAAATTGAATGAGAAGTAAGGCGTCCGCTTAATTACTTCGATCCATTTAACTGGAGCGAAGCGACTTAGCCACCTTGTGTGGCAACCATTGTCATGGGGTGGGCCGTGGGGGCGCAGCACCCCTATTTGACCGGCAACCGAAGGGTGCTGCGTAGTGGAGGGTCCACACTCTTTAACAGTGGGCCCTTGTCGCATTATGGAGATTACATAGCGCTTTAACCTTGAGGCGCTAGAAGCACCGTTGATCACTAGACAGTATCAGACTCAGCTATTTGATCCATTAGGTTTTTTCTGATTTGTCGGTGCTTGGGTGATGGCTCTATTGCGCCCCGCCGGGCGCGTTCATTTTTGAAGCATCAAAAACGAACCCAAAAATGCTTTCCCCACGACTTGTCGGCTGCGTCGCTTCATTCGGCACATCCATGTGCCTCACCCTGACGGGCAGCCTGTGGCTGTGCAAATTGGCTTCCTGCCAATTTGTCACTGCGCTTGCTACTTGTCGATGGTCGCTGCGGAAACTCGGCGGCTTCGCCACCTCAAACACTCGCAGCTCTACTCCATCGCCAAGCAGCAATGCTCGCCTGCGTCGAAGGGGGGGTGCTTCGAACGAGAGATTGGGGTTGATTCAAGATCGCCAGCAGGCTGGCTCCTACGGTTTGATGATGACTGATGCTGTAGGAGCACAGTCCTCTGCGCGATTTTTTATTTTCGGTTTTTACCGAGTGCACAAAAACCACAGGATGAACTCCACATCCCCCCTTTCTGCACAGACGAACATTGCAGCTGGTATAGGGATCAGCGAAGACGGTTGTTTGAGAGAGCGTAGCGAGCGAGTTTCCGTCAAGCCCCTATGGCAGTGAAACGCGCAGTGCAATCGGCGCAGCCGATCAAGCAGCAGGGGCCGCCTAGGATTGTTAAGGATATGGGGAGCATATCCTTGACGCACCCGGCGGGGCGCAACAAGGCCATCAGCCACCTAAATAATTCAGCCATAAAAGTCTTGGTTACCCGGTATCAAATATCGTCCAGAGGACTGGGCTCCTTCAAGTCATACATTCTCTGTGGGAGCACAGTCCTCTGCGCGATTTTGTTTGTTTTCGGTTTTTACCGAGTGCACAAAAACCACAAGATGAACTCCCTATCCCCCCCTTCTGCACAGACGAGCATTGAAGCTGGACCAGCAAAGCGCTCCGCGCGTGAGGTCTTCTCACCTCCAAAATTGGTATGACTCTACGGTTTGTTTTAAAGTGAACGCCAAATGGTTTCGGGCTGCGTGCCCTACAAGGAAAAGTATCCGGTTGTTGTCATGAAAAGACCTCTATTTCGATTATTGATTTTGCGACAAATATTGCGCGTTTTGTTATTGCTGATAGTGGTGTTGGCGGTCGCTTTTGGTGTAATCAAAGGCTACTACTGGTATCAGGTTCGATCGGTAGTGGAGAATTTTGGCCAGCAATTAGCGCCGGTGGCGCAGTTGCAGTACGGCTCCATCGAAACCGGTTTTGACGGAGTGGCCGGAGTCCGTGATATAAAAATTAATGCTGTTGGCCAGACCGAAGGTGTATCGATAGCGGCGATTCGGGTCAAAGCACCCGGCTTGATGGAGCTGTTCTCGATCAAACGTGATATCGAGAAGGGAAAGTTACCGCAGCAGCTGGCTGTCGAAGTGCAAGGTATTGCTATAGACCTGTCAGGGGCGATGCTTAAACAGTTTGCCGCCCAGGCGGCACTGGTTCAGCCAGAGGAGTGGATGCTCGGTTGTGAGGCTGCCATGCAGGGGGTTACTGAGCTGGAGTTACTAAAGAAGTTGGGTTATCGCCAACTCGTATTGAACCTGGCGGGTGATTACCACTTTGATCAAACGACTAAACTGCTGCAGTTGCAGCTCAGTCAGTCGGTGGATCAGATGTTTGAGACCGAGCTTACGGCAACAGTGGATCTGGGTATTAACGAGTTCGATAAGAAGACACTGGCGTTGGCGAACCCATCACTGGGTCCGCTCAAGATTCATTACCGTGATCGCTCTTATAATCAGCGTTTGGTTGATTTTTGCGCTAAGCCCGCCGGGGAAAGTGCCGATGATTTTGTTGATCGACATGTGGCTCTTGAAGCCGAACAGGCCGCTGCGTTGGGGTTGGTGTTTTCGGATTCACTGGTTGCAGCGTACCGGGACTTTTGGCGCGCGCCCGGTGATGTGCGGATGCACCTGTTTGTCACCAAGTCGTTAAAATTTTCTGCTTTGTCACAGATATCCCCCGAAGAGTTGCTGCAGCTTTTTACCCCGACGTTGGCTGTTAATGGAAAGCCGGTAAAACCGGTGTCGATTCAATGGAAGCTGAGTGGTGAGGGAGACGGTGTTGTGGAGGGCGTTGAGCCGACGCAGGAGCAGGTGCGAAGCAGTGTTGAGGCGATAGCAGCGCTATTGCAGACGCCTTTTGTTGAGCCGCAGCAGGCCGCTCCTGCTGTGACAGGGCCGGTCGCGACGGTTAATAGTCACACTGCCCTGCCAGCTCGATCGTTCCGGCTGACTGAGTTGGATCGGTTGCCGAGCTATAACGATCATTATATTCGGATCGAGACCCGTAACGGTCACCTTATTGAAGGGCGGCTGCTATCAGTCGAACCATATGAACTGCGGATCTATCAGGAAGTAGGATTGGGTGATGCGGTGTTGCCGATAGCGTTTAAACATATCGCTGCTGTCAGGGTCTATCGTTGATCATCGGAGTCATCGAGGTTGCGCCTGTCGGTCAGATTCTCTACTCTGGGTTTTTGCTCAATTCGTTGGAAGTTAATTATGATTAAACAGTTGCTTGGCTGCTGTTTGTTGGTCGTTACGATGCTGCTGTCGCCGTTGATGTTAGCTGCAGAAGTCAGCAGCGTGACAGCCTGCAAGCCCGACGGTGAAGTCTGGCTCTGTGCTACCTGGAAAGATGGTCGAACCGGCGTTTACCGGAGCAAAAGCTACATCAGCTCGGTAGAATTCAAAGGCGCTGTTGAGGCCGATTCGATCGCAAACGCCAGTCCAGAATCGACAGTGAAAATGACCGATCAGGCGACCCATGCAGCCAATTACACGCTGCAGCTACTGGCCTGTAATGCCGATACTTGTCGCGATACGTTGCAGCAATTACAGCAGATCCCGGATAGTCGAGTGGTTGAGTTAAAGCAGAATAATTCGTTATGGCAAGTTCTATTGGTTGGCCATTATGGCTCGATCAAAACAGCACAGCAGGCGGCTGCTGAGCTGATGGAAACTTATAAATTGCGCGATAAACCCTGGGTACGAACGCTGGATTCAGTCAGCCGTCGTCAGGTGAGTAACTGATAGCCGACCCGCGATTTGGTCATTTTTCTCTTTATTACCTTCAAGCTGAGCGTCGCTGTTAGCAACGTTAGAAAGCTACCGGCCTCTTAGAACCTTCATGACGATATCAGAAACCGATAAGCAAGCCGTCGATCAGCGTTGGATGAACCGCGCTATCGAACTGGCCGGGCAGGGCGCTTCATTGGGTGAAGTGCCTGTTGGCGCTGTTGTGGTGGTCGATGGGCGTGTTATCGGTGAAGGTTTTAACCAACCGATCAGCAGTCACGATCCCAGCGCCCACGCCGAAGTTGTTGCGCTGCGCCAAGCCGCGCAGACCCAGGAAAACTATCGCCTCCCCGGAGCCACGCTGTACGTCACGCTTGAGCCCTGCACCATGTGCAGCGGAGCATTGATCCATTCCCGTATCGATCGATTGGTCTTTGGTGCTCATGAGCCGAAGGCGGGCGTTGTTGCCAGTCAGGCCCAGTTGTTGAGCAGTCACTGGTTTAATTGGCGAGTGGAGGTGTGTGGCGGGGTGTTGGCGCAGCGTTGTAGCGAGCAGTTGAGTGCATTTTTCTCCCAACGAAGGGAAGAGAAGAGGCGGTTGAAGAAGCTATCGCGAAAGGATAATTTAGAAGGTTAACCTTCTTCGCTGGCATCCTTTGTTGAACGATAGAATATTCGTTTTTATTTGAAAATAAAGCTTAGAGTGTTTCCGGCAGTTCAGTCGGGGTTTTGGGGGCAGGCGGTCCCATAATTTCTGACTCGGTGGGTGTGTCCTGTATCGCCTGATAACGCCCTTCAAGTTTTAGAATCGACCAGTAATTGCTGATGTTGGTGACGTAGCGTACCGGTTCGTAACCCCGAGCGTAGCCGTGTTTGACGGTTTTGTACCAGCGCGCCTGTGTTAGTTTTGGCAGGTGTTGGGCAACATCGTTCCAGTGGTCAGGGCTTTGTCCGGCGCGCTGGCTCAATATTCGACCGTCTTCAAGATGGCCACGCCCGACGTTGTAGGCTGCCAGCGCAAACCAATAGCGGTCTTCGCCGGTGATGCGCTCCGGAATACGGCTCAGTAGTTTGCTGAAGTATTTGGCACCGCCGAAAATGCTCTGTTTTGCATCGGTTCGCCGTTTGACCCCCATCGATCGAGCAGTGGTCTGGGTCAGCATCATTACCCCCCTGACACCGGTAGGTGATATTGCCCGGGGATTCCAGTGTGATTCTTGATAGCCGATGGCGGCAAGTAGCTCCCATTCGATACCGTACTGCTTAGCAGCTTGCTGGAACCAGTCACGCAGCGGAGGTAACCGGCTCTTGAGGTGTTGGCGGAAGGTGAGGCTGTCAACCAGGTTGAGTCGAGCGTCGTGCTCAAAGTGGTGCTCTTTGAGATCCTGGATCAGGTCTTGAGTGCTGTCTAGCTGGAAAAATGCCGACACGCTTTGTTGCAGGCTGGTATCGGGGCTTCGCTTGAGCATCCAGGCAACTGGCTGTGGTTCGGGTAGTTCGAAAGCCTGTCGCAGGCGGGGAAAGAAGGTCCGGCTGGCTTCGAAGGCCTCGGCATCGGCCAGCGTATACCGCATCTGATTATCGTGAACAGCAGTCAGCAGGTCCAGCGTTTCGATGCCGGGTTCGGCTTCCTGCCAGGGTGGAGGGTTGTCGAGTTGGCGCAGGTATTCTGCGTGGTTGCTGTTGGCGACAACGGTAATTGGGTCGTTTATCTGCTGCAGTGATTTAGGCGGGGGTTCGACGGTGCCGTCGTTGTTTCGGTTGTTGCTGCCGGAGCGATAGATCAGCAGAATCTTGCTGTCCAGATAACTGGGTCCGAAATCGAACGTCTGTCGTCGTTGCTCGGTTGCAGCCAGTCCGGCTGCTGCCAAGTGGACATTATTGAGGCGTAGCGCCTTGGTGATTTCGGCGATGCTGGACATCGCTTCGATCTTCAGTTCGACGCCTAGGTAATTAGCGTAAGCCGTTGTCAGATCAAACTCGAAGCCGCCCTGGCGGCTCTCTTCGATAAAATAGGTGGAGGGGCTAAAGCGGCTGGCGACGCGCAGCTCACCTCGCTGCAGAATTTTTTCCAGCTGTGATTTGGCCGTAAATTCGGTGATCAGCGGTACGATCGACAAGACGATACCGACGCCGAGTAGTAGTGGGATTTTACGGAAAAAAGCCTGTTTCATCGAATACTCATAGTGAACAACTGCGATCGTTGTGGAGTGTCGAAACGGCATTGCTGCTGTGATTCGACCACTCCCTGAAAATCCCGGCTTTTACGTGGTAACACTGGGGTGATTCCAGTATCATTTGGCCTCGCTTTCAAGGCGGCATTTAACGCTTGCCTGTACCCTTACAACAGCTCTTTCAGAGGCCTGAATCGACATGCTCAAACTGCGTGGCGCTCCCGCTCTATCCTCCTTTCGTCGTCAAAAAACAGTGCTTTCCCTACAGGCCGAAGTGGCCTCAGTGGCCTCAGTATATGCTGAATACATGCACTTTGCCGAGCTTGACGAAGCGTTGAATGATCAGGATCAAACGATTCTTGAAACGATTCTCAAGTACGGCCCTAAGGCTGCGGTAGAGGAACTCACCGGGACCATGTTCTTAGTGGTTCCTCGGATCGGCACGATCTCTCCCTGGTCGAGTAAAGCTACTGATATTGCACATAATTGTGGCTTGAGTGTGATCCAAAGACTGGAGCGCGGCGTGGCGTATTATGTCACGGCCAGCGAGCCACTGACCGACGCACAGCAACAGTCGATTGCTGCCGTACTGCACGATCGGATGGTCGAGCAGACGATGAGTGATTTCAATCAGGCGGCTAATCTGTTTAGCCACGCCCAGCCCAAACCAATGTCGCCTGTAGATGTCCTTGGTGGCGGTCGCGAAGCGCTGGTGAAAGCCAACGGCGAACTGGGTCTGGCACTGGCCGACGATGAGATCGACTATCTGGTAACCAGTTTTATCGAGCTGGGACGTAATCCCAACGATATCGAACTGATGATGTTTGCCCAGGCTAACTCTGAACACTGTCGCCACAAAATTTTCAACGCCTCTTGGGATATCGACGGTCAGGCGCAGGATAAATCGCTGTTTGCGATGATCAAAAATACCAATGAGCTGGGCGGCGACAACGTTTTGTCAGCCTACTCGGATAACGCCGCGGTGATCAAAGGCTCTAAGGCAGGGCGTTTCTTCCCCGATCCGCAGAGCAAGCAGTACGGTTACACTCAGGAAGATATCCAGATCCTGATCAAGGTGGAAACCCACAACCACCCGACCGCCATTGCACCGCATTCGGGTGCAGCGACCGGCTCCGGCGGTGAGATTCGTGACGAAGGTGCTACCGGAGCCGGTGGTAAACCGAAAGCGGGCCTGACCGGTTTCACTGTTTCAGATCTTAATATCCCCGGCTTTGAGCAGCCGTGGGAATCGCAGTACGGCAAGCCCGATCGGATCGTTTCAGCACTCGATATCATGATCGAAGGTCCTGTCGGCGGCGCGGCGTTCAACAACGAATTCGGTCGCCCCAATCTTAATGGTTATTTCCGTACCTTCGAACAGCAAGTGAACGGCGCTAACGGCGAAGAGATGCGCGGTTACCACAAGCCGATTATGCTGGCCGGTGGTATGGGTAACATCCGTGACCAACACGTGATCAAGGCCCCGATCGAGGTTGGCGCCAAGCTAATCTGTCTTGGCGGTCCGGCGATGTTGATCGGCCTGGGCGGAAGTGCAGCATCGTCGATGTCGTCGGGCAGTAGCTCGGCCGATCTGGATTTTGCTTCGGTTCAGCGCGAGAACCCTGAGCTTGAGCGCCGTTGTCAGGAGGTGATCGACGGTTGCTGGCAGCGCGGTGAAAATAACCCGATCGCCTTTATCCATGATGTCGGGGCCGGTGGTCTGTCCAACGCCTTCCCTGAGCTGGTTAAAGATGGCGGTCGCGGTGGTGATTTCGGTCTTCGTAATATCAACAACGACGAGCCCGGCATGTCGCCATTGGAGATCTGGTGCAATGAGGCGCAGGAGCGTTATGTGCTGGCGGTGATGCCGTCAGAAATGGCCGAGTTTGAAGCGATCTGCGAACGCGAGCGCTGCCCCTATGCGATTGTCGGTACCTCGACCGAAGCGCACCACCTGACCCTTGGCGATACTCATTTTGACAACAAACCGGTCGATCTGCCGATGAGTGTACTGTTCGGCAAGCCGCCGAAGATGCATCGTTCGGTCGAGCGGATTGCTTACCAAGTGCCCGAATTCGATAGTAGCGAGATAGACATCGCCGATGCGGTCGAACGGGTGCTGAAATTGCCAGCGGTAGCCAGCAAGAGTTTCCTGATCACCATCGGCGACCGCTCGATCACCGGACAGGTGGCACGTGACCAGATGGTAGGCCCGTGGCAAGTGCCGGTTGCCGATTGCGCCGTCACCACCGCCGCTTACGATACTTATAGCGGTGAAGCGATGGCGATGGGCGAACGCACGCCGTTAGCGCTGGTTGACGCACCCGCTTCGGGTCGGATGGCGATCGGTGAAACGATTACCAACCTAGCGTGCGCCCGGATCGATCAAATTAACGATATCAAATTGTCGGCCAACTGGATGTGCGCCTCCGGTCACCCCGGCGAAGATGAGAAGCTGTACGACACCGTCAAAGCGGTCGGTATGGAACTCTGTCCCGAGCTAGGTATCACGGTGCCTGTCGGCAAAGACTCGATGTCGATGCGTACCGTCTGGAATGACGACGATGCCGGCGGTAACAGCCAGAGCAAGAGTGTCACTGCGCCATTGTCGCTGGTGATCACCGGCTTTGCACCGGTACTCGACGCGCGCAAAACCCTCACGCCCGAGTTGCGGACCGATCAGGGCGACACCGATCTGATTCTGCTTGATCTGGGTAACGGTCAGAACCGCCTGGCGTTATCGGCACTGGCGCAAGTTTACAATCAGGTCGGTCGGCAGGTTGCCGATGTCGACGATGCTGGGCAGCTGAAAACCTTCTTTGCCGCAATTCAGGAGCTCAACCAGCAAGGCCTGCTGTTGGCCTACCACGATCGCTCTGACGGTGGCCTGTTTACCACATTGGCCGAGATGGCCTTTGCCGGTCGTACCGGTGTCGATCTGGACCTGGACCTGCTAGCGACGGATACCACCGAGCTGGCTGCGGCATTGTTTGCCGAGGAGCTGGGTGCGGTGGTTCAGGTTAAGCGCGAGCATACCGAGCAGGTGCTGGTCGAGCTCAATGCTGCAGGTTTAGGCGAGTGTTCGATGGTGATCGGCAGTCTTAACGAAGATCAACAGTTCAACATCTGCTTTGATGATGAAGAGGTCTACAGTCAGAGCCGGGTTCAGCTACAGCGCTGGTGGGCGCAGACCAGTTTTGAAGTGCAGGCGTTACGCGATAATGCCGATTGCGCCAAGCAGGAGTTTGATAGTCTGCTTGAAACGGATAACCCGGGTCTGCACGCCGAGCTCAGTTTTGATGTCAACGAGGATGTTGCCGCTCCGATGATTATTACGGGCGTGCGCCCGCAGATCGCGGTACTGCGTGAACAAGGTGTTAACGGCCAGATAGAGATGGCTGCAGCGTTTGATCGGGCAGGTTTCGACGCGGTTGATGTCCATATGAGCGATATTCTATCGGGTCGTCGCAGCCTCGACGAGTTTAAAGGCTTGGTTGCTTGCGGTGGATTCTCTTACGGTGACGTACTTGGTGCCGGCGAAGGCTGGGCCAAGTCGATTCTGTTCAACGGCCGCGCCCGTGATCAGTTCGAAGGCTTCTTCAAGCGCGATGATAGCTTTACGCTGGGTGTCTGCAACGGCTGTCAGATGCTGTCCAACCTGCACGACCTGATCCCCGGTGCTGAACTGTGGCCACACTTTGTCCGCAACCACTCTGAGCAGTTTGAGGCGCGGGTGGCTATGGTTGAAGTGCAGGACAGCGCCTCGATTCTACTGTCGGGAATGGCGGGCTCGCGGATGCCGATCGCCATCGCTCATGGTGAAGGCCAAGCTGAGTTTAACAACACCGGCCATCTGCGCAGTTTGCAAGGCGCCGGCAACGTGGCCTTACGCTACGTCGATAACCATGGCCAACCGACTCAGCAGTATCCGGCTAACCCCAACGGTTCGCCCGAGGCGATCAGCGGCGTGACCACCGCCGACGGCCGGGTCACTATCATGATGCCGCACCCCGAGCGGGTATTCCGTGCGGTGCAGAACTCCTGGGCACCCGAGAGCTGGGATGAAGACGGCGCCTGGATGCGGATGTTCCGTAACGCACGGGTATGGGTCGGTTAACAGCAGGGTCGTTATTGTTCAGTTGGTTGTAGCCCCGTTAGTTATGCCCTGGTGAGTGGATTAACCAAGGGCTGTTCATCGCAGGACTATTCATCACAGGAACAGCACGAGTACCGGTCCGGCAGTACTTGCCGGACTGGTGGTCGTGATAGGAGAACTATGTCAGTCAGCCAAAGCCCAGCCTGGATCGCCCTTGAGCAACATTGCCGCAGTGAGCTGCCGCAGCTATCACTGCCGCAGTTGTTTGACCGGCAACCGGACCGTTATCAGCGATTCTCGGTCGAGAATGATGGCCTACTGCTCGATATCTCTAAGCAGCGGCTTACCGATCAAACCTTGCAACAGTTGCTGGCGTTAGCCGAACAGCAAGACCTCGGACGCTGGATCGATGATCTGTTTGGCGGGGCGGAGATAAACAGTTCCGAAGGACGTGCCGCGCTGCACACGGCTCTCCGAGACGTTTCTGGTGCTGCTGATTCGACGTCGATTGCCGCTGAGGTGCAACGCAACCTCGATAAGATGGCGACCCTAGTCAAGCGAATTCACTGCCATCAATGGCGGGGCTTCAGTGGCAAGCCGATTACCGATGTGGTCAATCTGGGGGTAGGTGGTTCTGATCTCGGACCATTGATGGCGTGCCATGCGCTGGAGGAGTTTCGGGTTGATGAAGCCCAGGGTTTGCAGTTGCACTTTGTCTCGTCGATCGATGGTTCGCAACTGGCGGAGCTGTTAAAACACCTGAACCAGGAAACCACGCTGTTTATTCTCTCGTCCAAATCCTTCACGACCATCGACACGCTGGCCAACGCCGATACTGCCAAACGCTGGTTGGCGCAGAAGATTGAAAACCCACAGGTGCTGCTCAACCAGCACTTCATTGGCTGTTCGGCGAATCCTCAAAAGATGAGCCAATGGGGCATCGCCGAGACTAATCAATTACTGTTCTGGGATTGGGTCGGGGGCCGCTATTCGGTTTGGTCGGTGATCGGGTTGCCGATCGCGCTGTTGATCGGCATGGCGGGTTTTAGACGTTTTCTGGCCGGGGCTGCGGCGATGGATCAGCATTTTCGCACTGCTCCGGCGGCGCTGAACATGCCGTTATTATTGGGGTTGGTTGGCGTCTGGAATCACAACTTTTTGCACAGTCGCGGCCATGCTGTACTGCCTTACGATGGCCGTTTGAAATACTTTCCTGCTTATTTGACCCAGCTGGAGATGGAAAGTAACGGTAAATCGGTTAACCGCGCAGGACAGCGCGTCGATTACGATACCTGCCCGATCATCTGGGGCGAGGTGGGCTCCAACGCCCAGCACGCGTTTTATCAGTTATTACACCAAGGCACCCAGCCGGTCAGTTGTGATTTTATCGCTCCGGTGTTGCGCGACCTGAGTACCACTGCCGAAGGCACGGGCGAGCAATTACAGACGCAGCAGCAGTTGACGTTGGCCAACTGTCTGGCGCAATCGCGTGTATTGATGCTGGGAGATCAGGCGCTCAGTGAGCAGGAACGAGCGGCCATGAGCCGCAACGATCAGCGCTACCCCGGCAACCAGCCATCAACAACACTACTCATGCAGCAGCTGACCCCTTATTCGTTAGGGCAGTTATTGGCTTTGTACGAGCACAAAGTCTTTGTTCAGTCGGTGGTGTGGGAGATCAACCCGTTCGATCAGTGGGGGGTTGAATTAGGCAAGCAGATCGCTCACCAGACCAGTGCTGCACTAAATGATAGCGGTCAACGTTTTAATGAGTCGTCGACTGACGGGCTACTCGATCATATTGCAAAGATCGGTCGGCAAACGCCGGTTAACACCAGAACACAAGGCAAGGAGCGCTAAATGCGAGTTTCGGTTTACGGCTGCAGTTTAACCGGGTTGGTGACGGCCTGGGCGTTGGCTGATGCCGGTAACGAAGTTGTGGTATTACCCGCAGCCGGTGAGTCGCTGGCGCAACTGCGCCGCCTGGTGCTGGATTTTGATGAACCCGGACTCAAATCCCGGCTGCGACTGCAGGTAGCCAGTGGCCGCTTAATCTTGGCGGATAAGCCAGAGCAGGCTTTTGCACACGGGGAGGTCCACTGCCTGGCTTTGGACACGGATGCGCTGACCTATGCCAAGCAGTTACTGCAGCAGTTGGCGCTGAGTGCCACGATGCCGATTGTGGTTATTAATCAGAGCACTTTCCCGGTCGGAACCACCGAGCAATTACAGCAGTTGATGCGGCAGGTTCGCATTGATGCCGGGCTGGATTCGGTTACGCAGGAACGGTCAGTAGCTTGTTTGTCGATGCCCAGTTTTCTGCAAGAGGGCGCGGCGATTCAAGGTTTCTTGCGCCCGAACCGAATCTTGTTAGGGTCGGATAACGGCGCCGGTTTGCAGCAGACTCGCGAGTTGCTGCGGCCGTTTAATCGCAGCAACGAACAGTGGTTGATGATGTCGACTCGCGAAGCGGAGTTCACTAAGTACGCCATCAACGGCATGCTGGCGACCAAACTCAGTTTTATCAATGAGATGGCCAATCTTGCCGATCAGTTGCACGTTGATATCGAACAGGTACGTAAAGGGGTCGGCTCCGACCCGCGGATCGGTTACGACTATATCTACCCCGGTTGCGGTTTTGGTGGGCTCAGCTTTTCCGAGGACGTGATGCAGCTGGCTGAGACGGTCGAGAGCTGTGTTGAGGATTCGTTTCTTCTCAGTACCGTGCTGAAAACCAATCAGCAGCAAAAAGAGCTGCTGTTTCGTAAGTTGTGGCAGCACTGGCAAGCCGATCTGAGTGGCAAGACGGTTGCGCTCTGGGGGGCCGCCTTTAAGCCGGGCACCGATCGTATTGATAACGCCCCCAGCCTCGAGCTGATGCAGGCGCTGTGGGCGCAAGGGGTGACGGTTCGTTTATACGATCCAAAGGCGATGGCCCGAATCACCCAGCGTTTCGGTGAACGTGATGATCTAGTGTGTTGTGACGACCCCTATAGCGCATTGGAAGGTAGTGAGGCGCTATTGATCGTGACCGAATGGAAGGAGTTTTGGAGCCCGGATTTTAATCGCATTGCGGAGCTGATGCCGAGTAAGTTGATTCTTGATGGTCGCAATATCTACGATCCGGCCTACATGAAATCGCAAGGCTTTGAATATATCGGCATCGGTCGATCGAGCCGTTTTAGTACCCGTTAGAGAGCCCGAGAATCTGTCTGGGTGGGTTTCTAGCACTCATGTAGATCGGTCGTTGCGGTTTGTTAACTCGCGTTAAGCCGCAACATCGGCATCATTGTTTATTTGGTTTTAATGATATTTTTTACCATCAGGATTTAGCATGAGTCAGACAGTACGTACCTGTGTCTTTCCGGTTGCCGGTTTGGGCTCCCGATTTCTACCTGCCACCAAAGCGATCCCCAAAGAGATGCTGCCGGTGGTGGATAAACCGCTGATTCAGTACGGTGTCGAGGAAGCAGACGGCGCCGGACTAACACGCATCTGTTTTGTTAACGGCCGTCACAAGCAGGCGATCGAGAACCATTTTGATCGCAATGTTGAGCTCGAAGCCCTGATAGAGGGCAGTGCCAAGAGTGAGTTATTGGACGGGGTGAACCAGTTAATGGATCGCTGTCAGATCAGCTCAATCCGGCAGTTACAAGCAAAAGGGTTGGGTCATGCGATCGGTTGTGCGGAACCGGTGGTTGGCGACGAACCTTTTGCGGTGCTGTTACCCGATGACTTGTGCGTCAACCCTGACGGCGATAGCGTTCTGTCACAAATGGTTGCGTTGTATCAACAGTACCAGTGCTCTATCGTGGCGATCGAAGAGGTACCGATGGATCAGGTGGATAAGTACGGTGTTATCGCCGGGAAAGAAGAAGCGCCTGGCGTTTATCGAATCAGTTCGATGGTCGAAAAACCGCCACAATCCGAAGCTCCCAGTAATCTGGCGATCATCGGCCGTTATCTGCTGACGCCGGATATTTTTGAGCTAATCGCCAACACCAAGCCGGGTAAGGGCGGAGAGATTCAGATCACCGATGCACTGATGAAACAGGCCAAGCAGGGCCGGGTGATCGGCTATAAGTTTAGCGGTAAGCGTTTTGACTGCGGCAGCGTGCCCGGCTATGTTGCGGCGACCAACTATTGCTTTGAAAATCTGTACGATAAGTAATCGCCGGCGTGCGATGCACGCTGCTGAGCGTCGCTGAATTAATCAACCAGAACCGATAACGGGGAGCTAAGCTCCCCGTTATCGGTTCTGGATATCGTGTTTTTGAAAGCGGTTTAAGGCAGTACTTTCTTGTACGGTTTAACCATCACGTTGGCGTAGACACCCGCATCGATATAAGGGTCGGCATCGGCCCAGCTTTGGGCTATCTCGAGTGAGTCAAACTCGGCGATCACCAGCGATCCGGTAAAGCCGGCAGGGCCCGGATCTTCGCTGTCGATGGCAGGATGTGGGCCTGCAACCAGCAAACGACCGGCATCTTTGAGAGCGATCAATCGTGCTACATGGTCGGGACGGGCTGCTAGCCGCAGATCCAGAGTGCCGGGTTTGTCTTCGCTGATGATGGCGTAATACATAGTCATTCTCGTGTTATTAGTTGAATTCAAGAGTAATGGATAGCGTGGCTAGAACGAATTATTTATCCGGCGCGGAGGTCGAGGACTCACTGCTATTCTCTTTGATTCCGTCATCCTCATCGGGTGTGGATTCTGGCATATGTTTACTCAGGTAGATTCCCTGCAGAATGATAAATACCAGCGTCAGACCGAGCATGCCGAACAGTTTAAAATTCACCCAAGTCTCTTCGCTCATGGTGAACGCAACAAACAGGTTGAGCCCACCCATGATGATAAAGAACACCACCCAAGCCAAGTTTAACCGTACCCAGATCGGCGCAGGAAGCTCGACGGCGCTCTCCATCATCCGCTGCACCAGTGTTTTTGCTCCGATAAATTGACTGCCCAGAAATGCTACAGCGAACAACCAGTTGACTACGGTGGGTTTCCATTGAATGAACGTTTTGTCCTGCAGCAGCACGGTGGCACCACCGAGAACAACGACCAGTGCGAGTGTGACCAACTGCATTTTCTCGATTTTATGGGTGCGCAGCCAAGTTACCAGCATCTGCACGATGGTCGCCGGGATCAATACTGCGGTGGCGATAATGATGTCACCGGTGTATTTGTAGACACCAAAAAAAATGGCGATAGGAAGAAAATCGAACAACAGCTTCATGGTACAGATCCCGTAATGGTATGAGAGGGCAGCGCTGATTTGCTTGCCGGTGCGGTAGTCGCATTTATTAGTTGCGGGCATCCATCCGCGATAATCCGTTAACAAGCGTGTTGTTAACGTTTTGAGCCCAGTCAGTATAAAGGGTTCCTTGCAGTGCGCCTATCGGCTACCTGCAAAAAGCAGTATCCTCGACCGCTTCCGTTATTTTTGTCAGTTTTAGGCCAATCATGCTTCCTGCTATCGATCTTCATTGCCACACTACCGCCTCTGATGGTGGTCTATCCCCTGCAGCACTGGTTGAGATGGCTGTTACCAACGGGTTGGAGTACCTTGCGATCACCGACCATGATACCTGTGGTGGTCTGGCAGAAGCACGCCTGGCTGCTGCGCAGCACGGGCTGAACCTGATTACGGGTATTGAGTTATCGAGTAGCTGGAACGACAGCGGTATTCATGTGGTGGGGCTGGGGTTTGATGAGCAGCATCCGACCATGCAAGCTGCGATAGCGCAGCAGACCGAAGCTCGTCTCGAACGTTCGCAACTTATCAATGAGCAGTTACAGCAACGCGGCATGGATGGCGTGATCGAGAAGGCGCGGCAGTATGCCAGCAGTGATGTGCTGGGGCGGCCGCATTTTGCCAAAGCGATGGTTGAGTTGGGTTATGTAGAGTCTGAACCCGAGGCGTTTAAACGGTATCTGGGGTCGGGACGGCCGGGGGATATCCGTAGTCAGTGGCCGTCGCTAGAGACCGTGATCGGCTGGATTAACGCCTCCGGAGGGATCGCTGTGCTGGCGCATCCGCTCAAATACGGTCTGAACTGGAGCCGCTTGCAGGTGCTGTTGGCAGAGTTTGCCGCCGCCGGTGGTGGTGCAATGGAGGTCAGTTATGGCGGTGAGAACCCTAACCGGGTGATCGATTTGACCCGTATTGCACGTCAGCACAAGTTAAAAATGTCGGTGGGCAGCGATTTTCACCGTACCGAGTTCCACTGGACCGCGTTGGGAAAATACCCGCCGATCAGGGGGCAGTTTGACCCGGTTTGGCATGACCTAGACGTTGAGTTGAGCGAGTGGGGTTAGCAACCCGCGAACAGGTTTAAATACATCTCTGTCACTCAGATTTGTCTGCGGGTTCTATTGGATCTTATTCGAATCGGGTAGAGCAATCCCTGCGCTACCTTACCTACCTGTTGCTGTTTTATTTAGCGTTAACCGGCTTCTCCGTTGCGAATCGCCTCCAGCAACCCCTGTAGCGGATGCGGAATCTGTACCTGGTCAAGACGTTTAACCTGACTCCGGCAGGAGTAGCCGGTAGCCAGTAGTGTTGTTTCTGGCTCGCTCCGGGTCTTTTCCACCTGTACACCCCAGCTCTGATTGTAGATCTGTACCGAGGTCTCGCGGTTACCTGTTTCGTGGCCGTAGGTGCCTGCCATGCCGCAGCAGCCCAGATTCTGATGCTCCAGTTCAAGCCCAAGCGCAGCAAAGATCTGCTGCCATTGGCCGATGGCAGCCGGAGCGTTGGTGCGTTCGGTACAGTGAGCCATCAGTTGAAATTGCTGTGGCTTCAGCTTTAGATCGAGTTGCTCAAGTGTATCCAACTTTTCGCTGAGCCATTCCTGCAGTAGCTGTACCTGCGGTAACTCCATCTCAGACAGTGTCTTGACGTATTCCTGGCGGTAGCTCAGCGTCATAGAGGGGTCGATGCCAACCAGGGGTATGCCGTACTGTGCCAGTTTTTGCAGCCGTTCGGCGCTGGCACGAGCGGTGCGTTCAAACTGTTTCATCATACCGTGGACGTGTAGCGGTTTGCCGTTGGGGCTAAACGGCGCGACAAAGACTTCAAAACCGAGGCGTCGCAGCAGGTCGCAGCTGTCGAGCACCAGCGGCGTCTCGAAGTAGCTGGTGAACGCGTCTTGTACTAGGATGACCGCTTTTTGGCGGCGCTCATCTGACAGTAATGCCAACGCATCGTCATTGGCCCAGGAAATCTGTCGTTCGGCCAGCCCCTGTTTGAGCGAATGCGTGCAGATGGTGGGGCTATCGACCATACCGACCTGCTTGCCCATCAGCTTTTTAAGGGTGGTGTTGGTCATCGCCCAGTTATAGGGTGCCGGCCAGCGAGCTAGCCACGGGATCACAAACTCCAGCGTGCCGACCATGCTGTCTTTGAGTGGGCGCAGGTAACGACCGTGGTATAACTCCAGAAACTGTGATCGGAATTCGGGTACGTTGACCTTGATCGGGCACTGCGAGACGCAGGATTTACACGCAAGGCAGCCGCGCATCGCATCATAAACTTCGTGCGAGAAATCGTACTCGCCTTGCCTCTTCTTCCAGCTGTTACGGATTTTTGCGGGAAAGTTGTGCCAGGCTGGGGCTAACTTAAGCTTGCGGCTTTCGGTGGTGGCGTTGCTGCCGTTCTTACCGAGTAAACGTAACCATTCGCGGACCAACGAAGCGCGGCCTTTGGGCGAGTGTATCCGTTGGCGAGTGCCTTTCCACGAGGGACACATGGCATCGTTAGGGTCGTAGTTGTAACAGGCGCCGTTACCATTGCAGTTCATCGCGCTGTCGAACTGCTCGCGCACCGCTACCGGGATCTGGCGGTCGTGCTGGCCGCGGGTGGCAACGCCGTCGATGGCGTAGAGTTGGGCGCCGCTCTCGAGGGGGGTGCAGATCTTGCCTGGATTAAGCTGGTTGCGCGGATCAAACGCCGCTTTGAGCTGTTGCATGCAGCGGTACAGTTCCGGACCGAATAGCTCTGGCGCGTACTCCGAGCGTAGCCCCTTGCCGTGCTCGCCCCACAACAACCCTTTGTATTTGGTGGTTAGCGCCACAACCTGATCGGTGACGGTGCGGATCAGTGTCTCTTGTTCTGGGTCTTTCATGTCGATGGCCGGACGGACATGCAGCACCCCAGCATCGACATGACCGAACATGCCGTATTGCAGGCCGATACCGTCGAGCAGCGCGCGGAACTCGGCGATGTAATCAGCCAGGTTGTGCGGTGGTACGGCGGTGTCTTCGACAAACGGAATAGGTCGGGCGTCGCCTTCAGCGTTACCGAGCAGGCCGACCGATTTTTTGCGCATCGCCCAGATCTTGTTGATCTCGCTCTGACCGTTCACCACGGTGTAGCGGAAGCTAGGTCGGACCTGGTCGCTTTCGTTCTCGCCACTGCTGGTCGTATCGTCGCTGTGCTGTTGATAGAGCGCATCGAGGCGGTCTGTCAGTTGTTGAACTTTGCGTTTAAGTTCCGCCTCGTCGTCGGCGGTGTACTCGACCAGATTGATCCCCTGAATCGGCTGCTTGGGGTCTTCGGGGAAGTAGTCGCTGACGCTGTCCCAGACGATGTCGTTCATCGCCAAATTAAGCACTTTGGAATCGATGGTTTCGATCGACGTTGGTGCCGCTTGCATCAACTGCTGGGCATCGCGCAGGGCATCGTTGAAGCTGTGGTATTGCAGGTTGATCAGTGCTGAGAACTTGGGGATCGGCAGCAGGTTGAGTTTGGCCTCGGCGATAAAAGCCAGCGTACCCTCGCTGCCGCACAGCAGTGAGTTGAGGTTGAACTGCCCTTGCGCATCCCTTAGATGGGCCAGATCGTAACCGGTCAGGCAGCGGTTGAGTTTGGGGAAACGTGATTCGATCAACGCAGCGTTGTCGTGCTGGATGGTATCAGCCAGCCTATGTAACTCGCCAACTCGGTCGTCGCGCTGCTGGACTTCGGCCAGAGTCGTGTCGTTGATCGCGTGTGAGTGCCACGAGCTGCCGTCGAGTAGAACCGAATCGAGCTCCAGAACATGGTCGCGGGTCTTACCATAGAGGCACGAGCCCTGGCCGCTGGCGTCGGTGTTGATCATGCCGCCGATGGTCGCTCGGTTGCTGGTTGATAGCTCCGGTGCGAAGAACAGGCCGTGTGGCTTCAGCGCCGCGTTAAGCTGGTCTTTGACCACCCCGGTCTGCACCCTGACCCAGCGTTGCTCGGGATTTATCTCCAGAATCAGGTTCATGTGTTTGGACAGGTCGACGACCAGGCCGTCGGTCAGCGACTGGCCATTGGTGCCGGTCCCGCCGCCGCGTGGCCCGAGAATAATCTCGTTAAATTCTGGCCGGTTAGCCAGTTTGGTGATCATCCTTAGATCAGCGCTATTGCGCGGGTAGAGTACCCCTTGCGGCAGCAGCTGGTAGATGCTGTTGTCGGTCGCGAGTACCACGCGGTTGGCATAATCAGGGTTGAGATCGCCGCGAAAACCTTGTTGTTTCAGCGTGTCGATAAACTTCAGGTAGCGGGCTTGTACGGGGTTAGCTTCGGCAAGTCTGGGGATCATCGCGGCATGTCGTCTGTAATAGGGTGTCTGTATTAGGTCACTGTATAGGCCGGTGTTATTGGCCGATCTAAGCGCTCAGAGTTGATCACGGTTAGCGGACTAGCCGTGGATTGTTACAAAACAACGGCGATTATAGCAGCCCAGGCGGCGACGGTTTAGGCCATTTTGTTATCGGCATATCCGGGCCGGCTTAGTGTTGCTAGTCGTGACAGGGAAAGAACGTATAATGGCCGCCTGATCTAGCCGTGGTGCTAATCAAGCTAACAACGAAACGATCAATCCAGTAAACAATCGATGAAGTAGGATCTGGTGACGACCCCTATAGTAAAAGACCTTTTCAAGCAGCTGACCGACGAGATCGACCAGAGTATGGAGGCCGACCGTGGTGAGCTGCTTCAGCTACTGCAGGCGATGCAGCGCAATGCCAAAGCCGACAAGCCGTATGACCGGTTGCAGGTCAAATTCACCCGGTTGCTACAGCGTTCGCAGCAGCAGTTTGCCGGGCGGCAGCGGCCGGTGGTGCCCCAGTATGATAATGCGCTGCCGATCTGCCAGAAGCGTGAGCAGATTCTGGAACTGATTCGCGATAATCAGGTGCTGATACTGGCCGGTGAAACCGGCTCGGGTAAGACCACCCAGTTACCCAAGTTTTGTCTTGAACTGGGCAGGGGAAGTTCCGGTTTGATCGGTCACACCCAGCCACGGCGCTTGGCGGCGAGAGCGGTAGCAGGTCGAATCGCCGAAGAACTGGGCGAATACGGATCGCAGCTGGTCGGCTACCAGGTACGTTTTGACACAACGGTTAGCGATACCACGCGCGTCAAACTGATGACCGACGGTATCCTGCTGGCAGAAGCACAGCATGATCGGCTGTTAGCGAAATATGACACCCTGATCATCGACGAGGCGCACGAACGCAGCCTTAATATCGATTTTTTGCTTGGTTATCTCAAACGTTTGCTGCCTAAACGTCCCGATCTGAAAGTGATTATTACCTCGGCCACGATCGATGTGCAGCGTTTCTCGGAACACTTTAATAACGCACCGGTGCTGGAAGTCTCCGGTCGAACCTTTCCAGTGGAGGTGCTGTACCGTCCTGCCGAGATGCAGCAGCTGCATCCGTTGTCTTCCTCCTCCGATAGCGACAGTGACTCGCTGGATCTGCCACAACGAATCCTGGCGGCGATGCAGGAAATTGAACAGCTTGAGCGGGGTGGTAAAGGACACAAACGCGGTGATGTACTGGTGTTTGTCAGCGGCGAACGTGAGATCCGAGAAGGCGCCGAGCAACTGCGTAAAGCAGTAGCGGCGAACCAGTTGGGAGGCGCAGAGATACTGCCGTTGTATGCCCGACTGAGCCCAGCCGAACAAAATAAGATTTTCAAGCGCGGTGGTGGCGGTGCTGGACGACGGGTGATTTTGGCCAGCAAGGTTGCCGACCACAATCATCCCAATATGATTATCAGACGGAAACGTAAGAAAACCGGTCCCTAGTCGGTGCCGGCTGCGTTCTTATTGTTGGCCAAAGGGACCAGTAGATAAATCTGGGTGCTAAAACCCGGCGATGCGCTCGATTAACCAGAACGATGCGATGCTACCGATACCGTAGGCGGGCAGGCGGCGTAGCCATAAAGGCCATTGTCTGCGAATTTTTGCCAGTAGCACCAGTATGATTAACATGGCCGCGACGAACAGCAGCTGCCCCAGCTCGACGCCAACATTAAACATCAGCAGTGCCAGTAGCACCTCGTTTTGTGGCAGACCGACATCGCTCAGGGCACCGGCAAAGCCCAAACCGTGTAGCAGCCCGAAGACAAAAGCCACAACCCAGGGATATTGTGCGGTTAAGCTGGCCTGCCCACGTTCAACTTTGATCATCTCGGCTGCCAGAAATAGGATCGACAGAGCGATGGTCGCCTCGACAGGCGGACCCGGCATCCACACTAGGCCCAACGTTGCCGCTGCCAGCGTAATGCTGTGGGCCAGTGTGAAGGCGGTCACTGTGATAAGTAGTCTGCGAGTACCGGAGACGATCAACAGCAGAGCCAGCACAAAGGTGAGGTGGTCAAAGCCGGATAAAATATGCTCACCGCCGAGCAGTGTGTAGTCTTGCAGAACTTGCCACATTGACGGCTGAGAGGTGATGTTAACCCAGGGTTGTGAGGGGCGAGCCAGGGTGTTGCTCTGGCTGCCGTCTAGCCAAAAGGTCCGCACAAAGACATCGGTGATGGTGGTCTGCAGACCGTCGAAGATAATAGTCTCGCCATCGCGAATACCCCCCGGAATCAACACCAGCCGTTGATGCAGGGCAGAATCCGGCAGCTGCCGGGTTGTTGGTCCTGACAGGGTTTTCCAGCGTTCGGGCAGCTGCAGCCGGGCCGGGTGTGGCTTGCCGTAGTAGATAGGCGCGCGCCAGGCGATCTCAAAACGATCCGTCGTTAGTTGTTTGATCTCTAATGTGCTGGGCTGGAGTTCGTGGCCGATGGCCAGCCCTATGCTGCCGAAATAGCTGATCAGTAACAGCAGCCCAGCCAGAAACCTGCGCGGCATCATTGTGGGTTCCTGCCGATGTTGGTCGCTAGGCCGTTGGCTGGAGGCTGTGATTGTGCTTGAGCCGCAGGGTGCTGCGCTAGCGGCTCGATGCTGATGCGGTAGTCTTGGCGCATGCGTTGGTAGGCGCTATCGAGCTGCTGATCGCGTTTTAGCGCTAATAACTCGCGGGTGACGATATCGCGAATCTGGTTGAGTTCCGGCAGCTGCCCCGGTTGGTGTTGGCTGATTTTGATTAGATGAGCGCCGAAAGGTGAGCTAACCGGCTGGCTCCAGATCTGGGTCTCTAACGTCAGAATGGTCTCGGACAGGCGCTCGCCAAAGACACGGGCTATGTCGCTCTTGCTGGCCTGCTGGTAGCGAGTGGGCATCAGCGTTGAGTCACTTAGCTGCTCGGGTGTGGCTCCCTGGTTTAGCTGCTCTCGGAGCGATAGGGCGTGCACATTCGGTTGCTGATGTTTTCGCGGGTCGATATATACCTGCTGGAATGTCAGTTTGGGTTCGGTGCGGAAGCGTTGTTGATGCTGCTGCATAAACGCGATTAACTCGTCGTCGGTCGGCTCGCTATCGGACAGCGATTCGAGGCTGAACTCGAGTTTTTGCCGCATCCGGCGTCGTACAATCGGGTCATCCCGATCCAGCCCCACTGCCATCGCTTCACGGTAAAAGATCTCTTCGCGGATATGGTTGTCAATCAGAGAGTCGAGTTCGCGTTGGCTGGGTGGCCGCATCCAGCTGCGATTGAAATTAGCGATCAACTGCTCGATTTGGCTGCTGTTTACGTTGATCTGTGTGGGTGATTCCGAGATTTGTTGTTGGTTTAGTTCATACAGGAAAAACAGGGCTGCACCGATGGCCAGAAAGTGGATTAACGGTTCACGCCATAACGATTTAATGCTGGACGCCATGCAAAGCTCCAAACGACCATTGATGAATTGTTAATTTCAAGTTCTTGCTACCTGTTCGATAAAAAAAATCAACGGCATAACCGTTGATTTTAATGACACGTCGCTGTGTCTGATTCAGAACGATTTTGAAATGACAGCAGCCGTTAAGGGGTATACCAGATTGGCGAAGTGTAAGCACGCTCCTGACCGGTCAGCTTAGCCCCTTCAGGGAGTTCAGCACCCAAGCGTACTTTGTCGTATACCAGCCAGCGTGGTGTTGGAATTTCAAGCACACGGGCATAGTAGAACGCCTTTTCATTCGGATCGAAGTCAGGGTCGGTCCAGACCTTAGCCAGTTCAGAAGCACCAATAGTGTTGACCCAGTTGGCGGCCTCCAGATCGACGGTGTTACCGACTGCCGGTAACTTGCCTTCTGCATCGGGTTTACGGTTATCGGACCAGACCACATCGTAGACTTTCTCATGGGTCTTGCCGTCTTTATCCAGTTTGCCTTTGATGATCTGAATCCGATCGAGGTTGGCACCGTAGGGATCACGCAGGGCGTAAACCATAAAGGTCGGGGCTTTATCTTTCGGTGCTTTGGTCAGATCACCACCCATCGGCACGCCTTTCTCGTAACCGCGGAAGGCCGGAGCACGACTGCGCAGGTCGTTGTCGTTGAACTCCCAGCCGCCAAAGAAGCGCACCGGAATTCGTGGTCCCGTAGTGGCGTAAGTTTCCTTGCGCTGCATGGCATCGAAGATCGCTTTACGGGTGTTCTCGGTTGCCCAGACCCCTTGATAGCCGGAAGCGACCAGCATGTCGCCGCTGATTTCACCGAGCTTTGATTTAACAAAGGGATGATTTACCCGATCTTTTGACGGTTCAACGCTAACCGATTTTCCAAAAAAGTTTTCCTCTTCGGCGGTGGCCAGCGAGGTATGGGTGTCGGTGGCGCCGATCATGCCGAACTTATAAGGGTTGGTGCCGAGTTGGTTTTCCAGCATCATGCCGTTTTTCAACGCCTCACGGGCGTATTCGCCCTGCAGCATCTCGGGTTTTTTCAGTTCTGAGATATCGAGATTACCGACGTCCCAGTTTTCATAATCGGCAAATTCGTCGCGCGGAGACAGGTAAGGGTGGGCTTCGCCGTCGCCTTTAATCTGGGTGACTTCGTACAGAGGCTCCCATTTGGCGCGCTGTTCGACATAGTTTTTATCGACCTTGCCGCCGGCATAAGTGTCATCGGTCGGGAACATCCAGCCGTTAGACAGGTTGCCGTTATGCGAGATCGCAAATGCTTTGCCGCCGGTCTTGTCTTCATAATCCGCCAACCACTTATACAGGTCGAGCGGGTCGGTGGTGCCCATCGGCGGCTGGGTGGTCAGCGGAATGACTTGCGCCGCCCGGTCACCGTTATCACGCAGGATGACGTTGCGGTGCAGGTTGAAGCCTTTGGGAACCGAGGTCCACTCGTAGCCGATCAGTGCGGTGAAACGGCCCGGTTCGTTATATTTTTCGGCAGAAGCAATAATATCATCCCACAGCTGGTCGTAGACCTTGGAACCGGGGGAATAGTCGGCTACCAACTTCTCCGGCACCGTCATCTGAGCGAAGTTTTGAATCAGATCAAAGGCGGCTTCGCCGGCAGCTTTTCCGCCCTTTTTGAAGCCTTCGTGCCACTCTTTTCCCTTGGGTTCCGCCAGAATATTTGGAGTGCCTTTCTGAATATCAGAGGCGATGCCCATCATATCGGAATGGTCTGTGATAACGATCCAGTCCAGCGGCCGCCCCAACTTTAACGGTTGGCCGGTTGATGTCTTAATCTGCTCGCCACGAGCTAAGCGGTAGGCTTCGTCATGACCCAGTGTGTTACCAAACAGCCCTGCATCCAGCGACAGGCCGGTATGGACGTGGGTGTCACCCCAATAGATATTGTTGGGAAAGTGACGATCGGCATACGGCGAGTAAGCTTTGCCGGGGTATAGTCCTTCTAGGACTTCGACGCTGGGGATGCCACTATCTTGAGCAATAACCGGCGTTGCCATTATTAATAGTGTTAGCGGGACACTTAAGGCTTTACGGATGAATATTTGTACTACTTTCATCTTTGCTCCCTCAACGATGGGTCTGGCAATCTGGTATTAGAAAACCGCTTTTGTACGGTAAGCCGGAAATATAGCAGATGAATATCTCTCTGGTTGTAATAATGATAAATATCAATAATATCTTTTTGTTGTTTTAAGTAGGTGCGTTCTACTGTGGTCTGTATCGGTTGTCTTGGTATGCCGATAGTTTAATAAGAGGGGGCGGGTTGTTGCTCACAAAACGATAGAGAAATCCCGCCAGAGATTACGCAATGGACCTGCTTCGTCATACAATAGCGGCGTTTTGTTTCATCGGTAGCTCGTAACTGCATTCACAGCGTATTTGGATTCTTATGACCGCATTATCGTCACCCACCATCACTCATCTCGGCTATAGCAAAGACCAGCAGTGGGAGTACGAATTAGTTTCGGTGGATAGCCTCGAAGATTCCGAGGAAGAAGGGTACGAGTACCAATATGATCTGCCGGATGACGCGCCGATCTTCAAAGTACAGCAAACTGAGGGTATTTCTGGTCAGCGACGAATCTGTCTTGCCACCAACGTCGCCGAAACCTCACTGACGGTGCCCGGTATTCGGTATGTCATCGATAGCGGGGTGGCGCGGGTCAGTCGTTACAGTGTTCGCTCGAAAGTTCAACGCTTGCCGATTGAACCGATCTCGCAAGCCAGCGCTAACCAGCGTAAAGGCCGCTGCGGGCGTGTTTCCGACGGTATCTGTATTCGCCTCTTTGATGAGGACGACTTTAACAGTCGACCCTCCTTTACCGATGCCGAGATTCTGCGCACCAATCTGGCGGCGGTTATTTTACAGATGGAGTCGTTGCAACTCGGCGCGATAGAGCAGTTTCCGTTCATCGATCCACCCGAGTCGCGGCAAATTCGTGATGGCGTCAAACTGTTAGAAGAGTTGGGTGCGATTCGCCACGATAAGATCAACGCGACCGGCAAACAGTTGAGTCGCCTGCCGGTCGATCCGCGTATCGGTCGGATGGTGCTGGAAGCGGCTAAGCAAGGTTGTTTGAGCGAGGTGCTGGTGATCGCTTCAGTGCTGGGTATTCAGGATCCGCGCGAGCGCCCCGCCGATAAAAAGCAGCAGTCCGATGAGGTGCACAAAACGCATCAGGATAAAGAGTCGGACTTCGTTAGTTTGTTGAATCTGTGGAATAGCTACGAAGCGCAGCGTCAGGAGCTCAGTCAGGGCCAGCTTCGGCGCTATTGTCAGAAACACTTCCTGTCCTTTATGCGGATGCGTGAATGGCGTGACCTGCACCGGCAGTTGCTGCTGGCCTGCAAAACCCTGAAGCTGGAGCTAAACAGTACCCCTGCCGACTATGAGACGCTGCACCGCGCGTTGTTGGCCGGGTTGCTCAGCCACGTCGGTTTTAAACAAGAGGATCGAGAATACTTGGGCGCCCGAAATCGTAAGTTCCGGGTGTTTCCCGGTTCAAACCTAAGTAAGGGCAAGGCTAAGTGGTTGATGGCGGCAGAGCTGACAGAAACCTCGCAACTGTTTGCCCGGTTGGTGGCGCGGATCGAACCGGGTTGGATCGAACCACTGGCCGAGCACCTGATTAAACGAAGCCATAGCGAACCGCATTGGGAAAAGAAAGCCGCCCAGGTCACCGCCTTTGAAAAAGTGACGCTGTACGGGCTGGTTGTCGTCCCGCGCCGCAAGGTTAACTTTGGGGCTATCGATCCCGAGACCGCGCAGCAGATATTTATCCGTTCGGCGCTGGTTGAGGGGGATTTCACTACCAAAGCGCCGTTCTTTGACCATAACCGTCAGTTGTTAGAGGAGGTCGCTGCACTGGAGGATCGCTCCCGCCGGCGCGACATTCTGATCGATGAAGAGCAGTTGTTCGAATTTTACCGCGAACAATTAATCAAACACGGCGGTGATCACGTGGTAAATGGCGCGTCGTTTGAGAAATGGCGAAAAAAGGTCGAGAAAAGTGATGCTCAGGTGCTGTTTCTGACCCGTGAAGCGCTGATGCGTCACGGAGCGACATCGGTTAATCAGCAGCAATACCCGGATGTATTGGAACACGGTGGCTTGCGGTTTAGGCTGCACTACAACTTTTCGCCAGGCGCGGTGGATGATGGCGTGTCTGTTGATGTGCCAGTTGGCGCACTAAATCGCTTACCGATTGGTCGGTTACAGTGGTTGGTACCGGGCATGCTGCGCGATAAGTGTATCGCTCTGGTGCGAGGGCTGCCCAAGTCGCTGCGTAAACAATGTGTACCGGTACCCGATCGTGTTGATGCGTTTTTAGTCGATGCGTTGGCGGATGATTCGAACCTCACCGAAGCGCTGGCCTATTCCTTAAAGCGACAGTTGGGTGTCATGATCGATAACGGAGACTGGGATGAAGAGGCGCTAGATGACCACTACCGTTTTAATATCCGTTTGCTTGATGCTGATGGCCAACTGTTATCGCAGAGCCGCGATTGGACTGCACTGGCTGAGGTGTTTGCAGATCGCGCAGAGGTTGAGACTCCGACAGAACAGGTGCAGTCAGAGTGGCAGCGCAGCGGTATCGAACGTTGGGATTTTGGTGAGCTGCCGTTGCAGGTTGAGCTTGATCAGGCGGGAATGAAAGTGCCCGCGTTTCCGGCGCTCTGCGCAGAAGATGCGTCGGCAGTAGATCAACCAGTTGCCGGCACTCATAAACGATCGAAAAAGAGCAAGTCAAAAAAAGGCGGACGGTCGGCTCCTGCTGCCAAGGTTGACCGCAGCGATACCGCAACGCTGTCGGTACGCTTGTTTCCGACCTTAGCGTTAGCCCAGCAAGCGCATCGACTGGGGGTGATCCGGTTGCTGCAGATGCAGTTGGCACGGCCGTTAAATGAACTCTGTCGCAAGCTACCGCAACTCGAACATAGTTGCTTGTTATTCGGCAAGTTGGGAACCAAGCAGCAGTTGTTGCAGGACTTCCAACAGGGCTTGTTGGCGCAACTCTATATCGGTGACGATGCGTTGCCCCGTAATAGCGACGATTTTGATGGCCTGTTGCAGCGACACAAAGCGGAACTGTGGCCGACTGCCGAGCGTTTGGCGGATAACCTGCAAGACCTGTTAATTGAGTATCAGGCGATTGGAAAGAAACTGACCGGTAATATTCAATTAAGCTGGGCGCCGGTATTAAATGATATTAAAGCCCAACTACAGCACCTGTTATATATTGGTTTTGTAAGGGAAACCCCTAAGGAGTATTGGCCGCGATTATCGGTTTATTTGAAAGCAGTGGCATTGAGGTTGGATAAATTCCAACAAGATTTGAATAAACAGCGATTACATAGCGAGCAACTACAGCAGTTATGGCAAGAGTTTGAGGCGTTACACAAGCAGATTGCACAGGCCGGAGCTGAAACAGGTGAATTAACCCGCTATCGCTGGATGTTGGAAGAGTACCGCGTCTCGCTATTTGCCCAGCAGTTGGGTACTCAGATGACGGTGTCGGAAAAACGGTTGAAACAGCAATTGGCCCAGTGTCGACTTTAGTCGAGCTTCGACTTGTCAGTTTTTCTGGCACCATTGGCGGCGTTTTATTCCATGACGAAGTATTGGTATTTATCAGTCCATGCTGATAAATACCACATAGGCGATACAACTCATAGAGGTAAAGTTGAAAGCATTTTGGAGGGGTTTTGTTACACGTCCCCACTCTATATATAATAGTGTTTTTGACGAGTATTAATTAACTGTAACGTAGAGAGCATAGTAGTGGTGATAAACACAAGTTTTTTGATTTTTAACAAGCTTGGCTACAAATCAACCAACATTGATCAAGAAAATTAACAAAAAAACCGTTTTTTTTGATTTAGCCCCTACATTTTTCTAAATTGCTGGGGTAGAGTTGCAAATGCTTGGAATACGGATCGGCTCTCGCCTGTGCAAACAGGAATGTTCATTGGGGAATGGGCAGGGAATCGATCATAAAGAAACTAAATGAGTTTAGAAAAGTGGCTGAAACGTTTTTGGTCACTTACTTTAAGTAAACTGAAGGGGAAACAAATGAAGAAGTCTCTGATCGCTCTGGCTGTTGCCGGCGCACTGACTGCTCCAATGATCGCTCAAGCTGACGCAACTCTGTACGGTGTTGCTCAGTACCGTGGTATCTTTCAAGACGATTCATCATTCAAGAACAACATGGCCAAAACCCGTCTGGGCGTTAAAGGCACTGTTGACAACGACATCGAAGGTCTGACCACCGGTTTCCAGTTTGAATGGGAATTCAAAGGAGACAACGCGTCGTCTACTGATTCAGCTATGAACATGCGTAAGTCTAACGTTTACCTGAAGGGCGGCTTCGGTAATGTTGTATTCGGTAGCCAGAACAACCCTCTGAACGCTACTGAAGGCTATGCTGTTCTGGGCAAATCTGGCGATGCTTACGCGCTGGTTCCTGACCGTGTTCAGAACACCGCTGCTTACATCACGCCTATGTTTGGCGGCGCAGAAGTTTATGTAGCACTGGTTGCTGACGGTGCGGCTGATACAGCGACTGAAAGCGATAAAGATATCGATTTGACCGTAGTTGGTTTCAACTGGAGCGGTGCTGGCTTCGGTGTTTCTGCTGGTATTATGGATGAAAGCTCAAACACTAGCGATTCAGATGAGAGCCTAGCATCAGTAGGTGTTAAGTTCACGGGTGTTGAGAACCTGTACCTTGCTGCAACGTACACTGCTGTCGATAATGATGACAAGTCTACCGACGAAGAGATGTATGGTGTTGGCGCGACTTACGCCATGGGTAAAGTTAAGCTGATGGCTAACTACGAAGCCGCTACCGACAAGACTGAAGCTGAAGCCGATCAGGACCAGAGCAAGATCGGTCTGGGTGTTTCTTACGCACTGGGTGCCAAGGCAGCCGTTGCAGTTGAATACTTCGACTTCGACAGCGATGCAGAGCGTATCGCCAACAAGAAAGACCAGTTGGTTCTTCAGTACACTCTGGCATTCTAAGTTATTGCTAATCGCATAGCTTAATGCTTTTAAAGGGTTCCTTCGGGAGCCCTTTTTTGTGTCTGCTTTGTTTGTTGTAGGATGTAGGTTCTGCTAGTAGTTGACTGTTGGGTTTAGTGAAAGGGCTATTGTGTTGTTGAATCGATCGTTACAGGCACTGCTCGCCTGGTTGCTATTGAGTGTGGGTTCGGGTTTGGCAATGACCGCGCAGGCCGCCAGTTCTGAGGTTGATCCCTGGGAAGGGTTCAATCGTAAAATGTACTCGTTTAATGATTTTATGGACCGCAACTTACTGTTGCCAGTCACGCGCGGCTATGTTTCCGTGATGCCCGATCTGGTGCAGAGCGGGATACACAATTTTTTTGGCAATCTTGATGATGTGGTTTCGCTGGCCGGGAATCTGCTGCAGCTCAAGATGCACAATTCCGCGCAGGATTTTAGCCGGATTGTCGCCAATACATTTTTTGGCATTGGTGGTTTGATCGATGTCGCCACCCCGTTGGGTGTGCCCAAACAGTACGAAGAGTTTGGTCAGGTACTGGGGTATTGGGGCGTGCCTGCCGGACCTTATCTGGTGCTACCGTTCTGGGGGCCGAGTAATGTGCGTGATGGTTTGTCGGTCTACCCTAATGCGATGTTACACCCGACCTCACTAGCCGATGACAATCGCAACTATTGGGCGATGTTTGGTGTTTGGACGATCGATAGGCGGGCTGCTCTGATAGATGCCGAGGGGCTGATTAGTGGTGATCGTTACAGCTTCATTCGCGACGCTTACATGCAGCGGCGAGAGTTTTTGGTCAACGATGGCATGATCATGGATGATTTTGGTGACGATGGCTTCGGTGATGACGGTTTTGGCGATGACGATGACTTTTGATAGGCTGCGTTGTTAGTACGGTTACAATTACCGTTCTCTCCGACATAGTGCTTAAACGTGAGCAGAATATGGTGTAGAGAGCATCGCCCGAAGTTGTTTTTAATTGAGATGGGTTGTTGATATAGAGGCTTTAGATGGACTCCGGACGTTATTGTATTCTGGCTGCAGATGATTATATAGGTGAATTTCAACAGCATCTGATTGAGCTGATTGGTGATCATTCACTCGAGCTGGCCGTGACCGATTCACCCGAGCGTTTGGCTGAGTTGATTGAGCAGCGTAAGCCGCATCTGTTACTGCTGCTGCTCGATGAAAGCGGTCAGTGGTGTGGCTCTGATGGTTTCTCTGCGCTGTGCAAACAGATGCACCCTAGCCCGGTGATCGCGTTAACGTTGCAGCAGGATATTGATGCTGCGACGGTTAAGGTGCTGCGGCAAGGGGGCTGTGACCTGTTTCAACTGCCGCTGACTGATCCTGTTGCCTTTGTAGAATCGATGCAGCGGCAGCTTGAACGTGCCGAACTGTTGTCGCAGAGCCAGTATTTTCGCGATGAACTTGAGCAGAGCCTAGCTCTGCTTAAAGAGGATCAGCAAGCTGGTCGTCACGTTCAGTTGAAGATGCTACCGCCTAAAGATACCGATATTAATGGTTATCATTTTGATTATAAGATTAAGCCGTCGCTTTTTCTTAGCGGTGATTTCGTTGATTATTTTCGTATTTCAGAATCATTATCGATGTTTTATCTGGCCGATATCTCAGGCCATGGAGCTTCGTCAGCATTTGTAACCGTGTTGTTGAAAAATATGACCAATCGGTTGTTGCGCAACTATAATCGGGGTTCCAGTTTTCATATTTTATCGCCCACTGATGTGTTGGAGAGGGTCAATAAGGAGTTGCTGGAAACGGGGCTAGGCAAACACATGACCATTATTATCGGTTTGCTTGATCGGGTCGAAAACACACTGCAATACGGCGTTGGTGGCCATTTTCCGATGCCTATTCTTAAACAGGGTGATAAAGCCGAGTATCTTGGTGGCAGCGGCATGCCGGTGGGGTTGTTTGACGATGCTCAGTTTGATGGTCGAATCGTTGAACTGGAGGATGAATTTTGTCTGACATTGTTTTCGGACGGCATTCTTGAAGTGATGGGCGATCCGGACCTGAAAGCCAAGGAAAAACGCTTGCTGGATGTGGCCACGCAGGGCTATGATGACTTGGGTGATCTGGCGCGAAAGTTAGGCGTGGATCAGCTTGATGAAGCGCCGGATGATATCGCTGCGCTCAGTGTTTCCAGACGGTTGTCATAATTAGCTAGTAGTATCAGGTGATCGCATAGTCACATGTCCAGTGGAAAAATTTTATTTGCCGAGCGTTCCGGCAACTACCTGCTCAAGTTTATCGGCGACGTCCGACTGACACTCTGTTCTACCTTGGATCTGTTTCTGGCTAATACGCTGGAGAATGATGATTTCAAAACTATTTTGATCGACCTGACCGAGACTGAGGGGATCGACAGTACCTCACTAGGGCTGTTGGCCAAAATTTCAGTAAAACTCAAACAGCGTCATCAGCAACGTCCCACTATCCTTTCTACCAATGACGACATAACCCGTGTGTTATTGAGCATGGGCTTCGAGAAAGTGTTTGTCTTGCTAAGCGAGCCAGTAGGGGCCGACGGTCTGTTGACCGAGCTTGAAGAGAAATATGAATCAGAAGATGAGGTTCGGCTGCGTATTCTAGAAGCGCATCGAACGTTGATGGATCTAAACGCGCATAATCGCGAAGCCTTTCGTGATCTGGTTCGCTCGTTAGAATGTGACTCATGAGTTTGCCTGACTCTTTAGCTTTTTACGCATAATTAGAAACACCCATCATTCCGTGATTTTTAGCTTGGCTGTGTCGCTGTCGATCATTCTGGCTTGGGCACGGAACCCCTGTGTAGTAGGTTAGCAGCGCTGCTAACTGATCCCATGTCAACGATGTCTGCGTTTGAGACTCGCTGTACGTCCCAGTTGCCTTCTTCTGGATGTTAGATTCGCTTTATTACTGCTGTTTTTTGTCACAGCTATTGATCCGGTTGCTAGTGTGCCTATAGAATACGCCCACGTTTTAAGGAGGGGGCCTTAGCTCAGCTGGGAGAGCGCAACACTGGCAGTGTTGAGGTCAGCGGTTCGATCCCGCTAGGCTCCACCAACGTTCTGTTCTTTACAGGGCGTAATTCTCAAAACGTATGCAGCGTCCCATTCGTCTAGTGGTCCAGGACACCGCCCTTTCACGGCGGTAACAGGGGTTCGAACCCCCTATGGGACGCCACTTCTTTTTCAGCCGTCTTGGCTGAAGAATTGGGGCCTTAGCTCAGCTGGGAGAGCGCAACACTGGCAGTGTTGAGGTCAGCGGTT
>JBALVL010000021.1:0-76679 GCA_036961355.1 Motiliproteus sp. | reverse complement strand
GTTTTAAGGTTTTAAGGTTTTAAGGTTTTAAGGTTTTAAGGTTTTAAGGTTTTAAGATTTCAAGGATATAAAGTTTCAGGCCAACGACTAATGGTCGCGCTATTAGCCGTTCACTTGATGTAAATACGAAGTTGGTAACGATAGTGTGGCGGGGTTACTGTATTCTCCGGCCAGTTAATTAACTTGTTTGACCTGAATTGGTGAGGTGCTCTTATGACTCAAGTTCCCACGTATCTGCAGGATGCGTCATCTCTGTTAAGTGAGGCCGGGTTCGCTAGCGGTGAGACCTGGTATCACGGTACGTCGTCGGTGTTAGTGGATTCGATCATGGAGCAGGGGCTTAATGGCTCCGGCGATCAGGCGTTGCAACAGGTGGCGCGTGACACTATGGCTACCATCGGTGACAAGGCTTTCCAACAGACGAAGGAGCCGGTGTTCCTGACCCAGAGTCGAGAGTTAGCTTTCTATTGGGCAGAGCGTTGTGTTCGTGACCGTAGTGTTCGCTTTGAAGGTAACGAGCAGCCTGTTGTGCTGGCTCTGGATCTTCCCGAGACGCTTCGGCAGAAGGTTAAGCCCGATGTTGGAGCTGCGGCGTTGTTGATGGCCAATAGTGATGGTGTTTTTGAGTATCTAGAGACGTTATACAGCCGTTTCGACTTAGTATTCCCCGAGCTTGATCCTGTCCGTGCGGATCGGATGGAGTATCTGACTAAGTTGGGCATGGCGTATATCGATCAGGACATCGACTCTGATTATTTGCGTGTGCTGACAGATTAAATTTGCAGTACGACACGTCCCCTTCAGGTGTTGTACTGCAAATAGATCGCCTTGAGTTACCCTCTTTAGCCCCGCATTGCGGGGCTTTTGGCTTACGTCTGCCGATCGGAAAAAAACGGATCAATTGATAAAGATGAGACCGATCGCACCGGCCCGTTACACACGCGTTCTCGAATGATAGTAGGGTCGGATCTCAGCAGTTGATCAATTTCTGCGTAGCTAACGAAAAGGGCGGGCTGAATTTTTTTCAGCCAGTACGCCTTCAAAATCGTTGGCGCCCTTTTTTTCACGTGTAGAACGGGTCTGTTAACACATTTTCGATCTCATTGCGGACGCTTTATATTAAGTATCTCTCCACACGCCATATATTGTGAAGCACCAAGCCGCGCGACGGGATCAAGTTTGACTGCATCAACGTTGAACCGTCCTTTGGCATCTAGCTCTATAACGCTGTCGTCGATGTAGAGATGGGTAACCCGGCCCAGAATCATCGATTGTGGAGTGTCACCGATATTGTGGATTTCATAACACTCGCAACCAAAAGCGACCCGTGCTTGCTTGAGCCGGGGTAGGCTGAACCCTTCAAATTCGGTAGTTTCCAGATCTAATTCATCGACTTCCGATATTTCGGCTGGCAGGTTGGCCGAGCTCTGGTTCATCGCTTCGAGTTGTTCACGGCTGGGGATATGGATCACAAAGTGCTTGCGTTGCTCGATGTTGGCTCGGGTGTCCTTATGGCTACCGTCGGGCTTTTTGCCTACGGATATCAGCAGCAGCGGCGGGCTACTGGAGACAGCCGTAAAATAGGAGAAGGGCGCAAGGTTGTATCGTCCTTGGGCATTCTCGGATAACACCCAGGCGATAGGCCGTGGCACCAGTGTTTGAATCATACTGAAATAGACTTCGCTGGGAGAAAGGTTGGCTAAATCCAGGTTCATAAGTGATCTCCTAAGATGAAACTTTTTTATACATCATGCCGGTGGCATCGCCAGGCTGCTGCAATCAGATAGGCCGCTGCTATGCTTAGTCGGGCTAGTAAAGCGGTAACTATCACATAACAAGCAGTTGATTATGAGGGTGTGATTTGCGGCGTATAGCGTTGCCGTAATCGTAATGATCTCCCTCTACGTGAGGTATTGGCGTGGAGTTTAAAGAGGTTTATGTCGGTCGACAAATTGGAGCACTGAAAGCGGTGATTTTTGAACCTATGCAGCAAGGCTGGTTGATGCTGTTGCGAGATGAGGATGATGTGTTACTGCCACTAACCCGACAAGGGCAAACATGTGTGTTTGAAAGTCTGAGCCAGGCATCAGAACTGGCTCATGAGATCGGATTCCAGCGGGTGGCTGTGTTGCGGCACTGTTAATTCAAGACTATTAAATAGTGCCGTGGCTGTTGCGCAGGATGGTTATGCGCAGCTATTGATCGTGCCACCGGGGGGCACGTTTGTTCAAAAATGCATCGATTCCCTCTTTCGCATCCGCATGTTGAATGTTGCAGCCCATCACTTTAGAGCAGTTTGCATAGGCGGCATCAAGCGGTTGGTTGAGCTGCGAATAAAATGCCTGCTTACCGGTACTGACGCAGTAACTGGATTTGGCAGCGATATTTTGGGCCATCGCCTGTACCGCAGACTCCAGTTGATCTGTAGCAACGACACGGTTGATCAGGCCTATCTGGTATGCACGCTCTGCACTAATCATCTCACCGAGTAGTAGCATCTCCATGGCGTGCTTTTTCGAAATAGTACGCGTCAGCGCTACCATAGGTGTTGAGCAAAACAGCCCAATATTGACTCCTGGTGTGGCAAAACGGGCGCTTTGTTCGGCAACTGCTAGGTCACAACTGGCAACCAACTGACACCCGGCTGCGGTGGCAATCCCCTGAACCTGAGCGATTACCGGCTGTGGCAGGTTATTGATCTTCTGCATCAGTACAGAACAGTTGTCGAAAGTCTGTTGCTGTCGTTGGGCATCATCATCTTGCATCATCTGTTTTAGATCATGGCCAGCGCAGAATCCACGACCGTCCCCTCGAAGAACAACGACACGTATCTGATCGTCGCGCGCGATACTGTCAAGACAGTCGCTCAGTTCGGCGATTAACTCATCGGACAGTGCGTTATACGCCTGCGCCCGCATTAGCGTGAGTGTGCAGATGCCTTGGTTGGTTGTGGCCGAAACAAGAGGCACAGAGTCCGCTTGCATATCTCCAGGCACAGAGGGTGATGAGATGGGTAATTTAGTCATGGTGAGCGTCCCTGTTTTTTGCGCTGAGTATAACCAGTGCTATCGGTGTCGCTAAGGCGACTTAGGGCTAACGTTGAAGCAATAAGGTGGTTATTGGCTGTGTTTTAGTGGAGGTAGTGCCATTTTTAGAGCAAAAAAAACCCGGCCTGAGCCGGGTTTTTTAACAGTGAGCAGGTGTTACAACTTAGGGCCTGCGTTTACCAGTGCTTCACCTTCTGGGGTGTCGGTGAACCGTTCGAAGTTATCCACGAACATCGCAGCCAGGTTCCTAGCCTTAGATTCCCAGACCGATGCATCGGAGTAGGTGTCTTGCGGGTTAAGGATACCGTTATCACAATCGTGCAGCTGCTGAGGAACAGACAGGTCGAAGTAAGGCAGTTGCTTCATCTCGCTGTTCTCGATCGAACCGTCAAGAATGGCATCGATGATGGCGCGGGTGTCTTTGATAGAGATCCGCTTGCCGGTGCCGTTCCAGCCGGTATTAACCAGGTATGCCTGAGCGCCAGACGCGTTCATTCGCTCGGTCAGAACCTTAGCGTACGTAGTTGGGTGCAGGCTTAGGAACGCTGCGCCGAAGCATGATGAGAACGTTGGTGTTGGCTCGGTAATACCACGCTCGGTACCGGCAAGTTTCGAGGTGAAACCGGACAGGAAGTAGTAGCGTGTCTGTTCGGGTGTCAGTTTGGATACCGGTGGTAATACACCGAAGGCATCCGCGGTTAGGAAGATAACCTTGGTGGCGTGACCCGCTTTGGATACAGGTTTGACGATGTTATCGATGTGGTGAATCGGGTAAGAGACGCGAGTGTTTTCGGTCTTAGAACCGTCATCAAAATCGATCGTGCCATCGGTCAGAACAGTAACGTTTTCCAGCAGGGCATCGCGACGGATTGCGCCGTAGATGTCTGGCTCGTTCTCTTTACTCAGGTTGATGGTCTTGGCGTAGCAGCCACCTTCGAAGTTGAATATGCCGTTGTCGTCCCAACCGTGCTCGTCATCGCCGATCAGCTCACGCTTTGGATCGGTCGATAGGGTTGTCTTGCCAGTACCGGACAGACCGAAGAACACAGCGGTGTCGCCATCTTTACCAACGTTGGCTGAGCAGTGCATCGAGGCGATGCCTTGCAACGGCAGCAGGTAGTTCATCATCGAGAACATCCCTTTCTTCATCTCACCGCCGTACCAAGTGCCGCCAATCAGCTGCATCTTTTCGGTCAGGTTGAAAGCGACGAAGTTCTCCGAGTTAAGACCTTGCTCTTTCCAATTAGGATTGGTGGTCTTGGCGCCGTTCATAACGATAAAGTCAGGCTCGTAAGAGGCCAGTTCTTCGTCAGAGGGGCGGATAAACATGTTCTTTACAAAATGGGCCTGCCAGGCCACTTCGGTAATAAAGCGGACACACAGGCGGGTATCGGCGTTGGCACCGCAGTAGGTGTCGACGACAAAAAGGCGCTTACCGGAAAGTTGCTTGGTAACCAGCTTTTGCAGCTCAACCCAGGTTTCCTGAGAGATCGCTTTGTTGTCGTTTTTGCCTTGGTCTGACCACCAGACCGTATCGCGGCTGGTATCGTCTTTAACAATGTATTTATCTTTGGGAGAACGACCGGTAAAGATACCGGTATCTACCGATACAGCGCCCAGCTCGGTAACAACCCCTTTTTCGTAGCCTGACAGCGAAGGCTTGGTCTCTTCTTCAAACAACTGCTCGTAGGACGGGTTGTAAACAATCTCTTGTGTGTCTTGGATGCCGTATTTGGCAAGATCGATCGTAGGACGGGCCTCTGACATCAGTATCTCCAGGCGTTGCTGTATTTAGGTCTTTGCGGCTACGTAACACTGCGGCTGATCGATTGAACCGGCGGTAGAAGACTCGTCGGCTGATCAAAACGGAAGCTTAATCGCTCCTCTCCTTTTGACCCTCATCAGCGCAAGCTGTGCATTATAGGACTTACGCAAAATCATTCAATCGGAATGAGTCCAAACAGGGCTTTTGTCTAAAGAAAAACCGTTTTTTTTTCGTCAACGACGCTGCCGGCTAACAAGTGTTGAATTTAAGCAATGCGGTGGTGAATAATTTGATCGCAATAAAGCAAAAAAAGGCTCTGGAACAGTGTGTCGGTATATCAGTGATATCTGTATTTTCGCTACTGGTGGGGCGCTCAGCAATCTGCCCACAACTTCTGTGGATAACTCTGTGAGTTAAGCAGTTGTTTAGCCTTCTAAGCCTTATCAATACGGTTATTGTTACAATTTGGTTAAAAAATGATCAGTTATTTTTATTCTATATTTATCAGTATCTTACTGGTGTCAATAGCTGGGTGATTAGTTTCATATCTGTTTATTGGGTCATTGCCACGGCGATCACCATAGCGAAAATAAAATGTGAATAATCATCTTGACAGCCCCTGTTTAGCACCGACATAGGAGGGACGGGGGTTGCAGTGGAGAACGGTTATTCACACGGCCCATTTATAATTGATAAATGTGCTAAAAAGTTATCGATCGATACTGTTTAAAGCCGTAGAGCGATCCCTAAAAGTAATCCGCAATTTTGCCTGTTTTTGGGTTGAGTGGGCATTGTTTATAGAAGGAGTCATCACACCATCACTTTACACAACCCGGCACACTCCTTTTCGATTTGTAGCTAGGTAGGCCGATTGGATGCTTCTTCCAATAAACCGGTCCTAATCAATAAATGTTTGTGACTTCAATATCGGCCCTACAGATAGGGTGAACAGCTCCGTTGTGCTAATCTGCGCCGTTAATTTTTGAGTGTCTGTTTTTATCATGGCTATCTATCTTGCTCCGATGGAGGGGTTGGTTGATCCGGTGATGCGCGACGTGATCAGCCGGATTGGCGGCATCGACCGGACGGTGACCGAATTTATCCGGGTCTCCGATCAAGTCTTGCCACGGCGGGTTTATCTGCGCTTGGCTCCCGAGCTCGACTGCGGGGGGACTACCCCCAGCGGGGTTCCTGTCTATGTGCAATTGCTTGGTTCCGACCCCGAGATGCTGGCCGGTTGTGCGGAAAAACTGGCGGAGTTGGGTTCACCGGGCATCGACCTGAATTTCGGCTGCCCGGCGAAGACGGTTATCCGCAGCCGTGGGGGCTCTATTCTGCTGAAAGAGCCCGATTTGGTCGGCCGCATCGTCGCCGCTGTGCGGCAGGCGGTGCCGTCGCATATTCCGGTTACCGCAAAGATGCGGCTGGGTTACGACGATAAATCGTTGGCGTTAGACAACGCCATGGCGATCGCCGAAGCCGGGGCGTCTGAACTCTGTGTGCACGCCCGCACCAAAGTTGAAGGTTACCGACCACCGGCCCATTGGCATTGGATCGATACCATTCGTCAGGCGGTACCGATCCCGGTGGTCGCCAACGGTGAGATCTGGACGGTGGAGGATTATCTGCGTTGTCGCAGTGTCAGCGGATGTGACCGAGTGATGCTGGGACGTGGGCTGATTGCCCGACCCGATCTGGCGCGGCAAATTCAGCAGCTGCAGCGTGGTGAGACGGTAACGGCGTTGACCTGGGCCGAGCTGATCCCCTGGGTTGAGGACTATTACTGCCAGCTGGTTGCCATGGCTCCCCGCTATGCCGAAGGTCGTTTGAAACAGTGGTTACGGTTGCTACAACGAAACTACCCGCAGGCGAAGGTGCTGTTGCAACAGGTTCGAAGGGAGACCGCGACGGTGCCGCTGATTGAGGCACTACAGCGGTCGACCGAGTACACACGAGAGCATATGCAGACGATTATCGGCACCATCTCTGAACGGGATTATCCCGCCCTCGACGCACAATTCTAATCTTCTTGCTGTGTTGTGTTCTTGGCAGGCTTGGCTGAACCCGGGCGACTGTCGCTCTGTTAACCCGGATTCTTGACGAAGACGGGCTTATACCTTGACCGCTTTGAGCACCACAAATTTGGCATTGCTGGCCACCAGCTCACAATTGCCGAATAACTTCTTTAACTGCACGTGGTATCCCAGATGCCGGTTGCCGATCACCCAGAGCTGGCCATGACGGCGAAGTACCCGCTTGGCATCGCTGAACATCTGCCGGGCGATATGATCACCGACAGCCTGCTGTTGATGAAATGGCGGGTTATTGAGGATCAGATCCGCGCTATCACTGACAAAACTATCGAGGCAGTTATCCGCGATGTAGCGGCCTTGACGCTGTTGTCCAAAGCCGTCGGTGAAGTTCTGTCGGGCCGATTCCAGTGCCCGGTAGGACTCATCAACAAATATCACCTCGGCATTGGGATTACACTCCGCCGCCATCAATCCGACCGCGCCATTACCGCACCCCAGATCGATGATCTGTTGCGGTTTGTGGCCATGGTCTGATTCGGGCAGGTGCTGTAGAAACAAGCGGGTGCCAATATCGAGCTTCTCGCGGGAGAACACACCGGCGTGGTTGTTGATGGTAAAGCGGCTGTTTTCCAGTTGATACTGGCTGGGGTAAGGCGAGGGGGCCAGCTGCAGAGCCGGGTCGAGCTTGGCAAAGACGAGTCGTGCTTTCTTCTTGGCCAGCGACGTTGTGGTCGGACCCACAATACGCTCAAACAGCTCCAGCGTGGAGCGGTGGATATGTTTGGCCATCGCTGCCGCGACGATGGTGCAGTTGGGTGCCAGATGCTCACGAATACGGTGCAGCTGGTCTTCGAGTAATGCCAACGTCTTGGGGATCTTTATGACCAACAGTTGGATCGGCTGAACGGGGTGCTCAAAGGGGGTTTGGCGACAGATGTTATCGGGGTTCAGTTGGTTAAGCTTGAGGTTATGCACGAGTGCTTGGTGGGCGATGAAGGAATCTGAATTGAAGTAGGCCGCGGCGGTGTTTGGCTGGCCGTTTGACTCGACGGGTGCCGATACACTGCCCAGCGCCACGGATAACGCGCCGAAGTTGTCATTGAGAATCATCGGCACAGGCAATTTCTCGCCGAACTGTTCGGCCAGATGGTTCAGCAGGTACTCATCGGCGGCATCCCAGGCCCGCAATGTATCACGCTCATCATAAGGGTAACGCTGAAGGGTGAAGTCGCCCTGGGGCACGCAAAGGAGTTGTTCAGCGCTCATAGGAATTCGCATGATAGAAGGTGGATGGGTGCTGCCATAGTGTGGTCTGCCGTGGCAAGAGACGCGTTAGGTAGATCAGTGGCACTTAGGATTGAATTACTGCTAGTACTGCCGCGGCATGCCCGAAAGCTGAAGCCGAAGTCGCAACCAGCGAGCAAAACTGTCAACGGCGATATTCAGCGCAGCGGTGACTAAAATTAATACCAAGGCTCGATCAAACCGTAGCTCTTCGAACGCGGAATCGATAAAAAATCCCAATGTATGGATGCCAAGGATACCGAGGATCGCAGTTTCTCGCAAAATCACTTCCCAGCGATAGAACAAAAACACTAGGAACTGGCGGTACACTTGCGGCAATATTTCAAACAGATAGCGATTCAATCCACGGCTGGCATCGTCGCGTAGCAGCAAGCTGTCGCTGTATCGGCCGATCAGGTGAGCGATGATAGCACCGTTGTGGAGGGCTAAGGCGATCAATGCGGGTAGCATCGAGGGCCCGAGAATTAATAGCGCCACGAAGGCAAAGATTAGTTCGGGTACTGATCGCAGAACTATCAGTAACAGTGCGCCGATGCTGCGACCGGAGCGTGGCAGAAAATGGCGCGACACCAGCGGGAACAGTATCAAGGTAATGATGCCGGTAGCCACCAACGCGATAAGGCTCAGAAGCAGGGTGTTAATGACACCGTTGAATGCTTGGCCGCTGAGTAGTCGCCAGACCCAGTCGGTAAACGCGATCCAGCTCTCTGGCTCGAGCCAGGATTGCTGGCGAAACGGAGCCGGTACCAGCTCTTCACGAATAAAGCTTGCCATCAACGACCAATCGAACTGCTGTTGCCAGGGCAACCAGATGGCAGCTGCGATCAGATAAAGCGGTAATGGCCAGCCACGGGCGAACAGATAACGCAGGCAAAAAATTAACCCGAAGAACATATATAACAAGCCGGCTGCTTGTGAGTAGAGCCCTTGATTAAAAGCGGTTTCAAGATGAAAACCTAAGGTCGGTAGACCGATAAATCCGAGTACCGCGCTGGAGCGAATGCTGCATTCGAGCCGATATTGGGTATAACTTTTTAGGTGTACGTAAGCTTGGGGCAGCCGGGCATACAGTAAACCACTGAGCCAGTCGGTCGTCGGTGGTAGCAACTGGCGCGGCTGTTGATCACTCTCTTCGAGAATCTCAGCGTAGACCTTGGCAAAGATACCGCTATAAGGGATGGCGATCGCCAGTATGCCGGTTAGCGTCGACAGCCCTAAAAATTGCATCAATAACAGCGCCCAGAACAGTTCGTGAATCGAGCGAATGAAGGCGCAAAAGTGACGAACCAGACGCCACCGAAATGACAACGCGAAGATGGCACCGAACGGGATAGCGATAGCGATACCCAACAGCGCAAAAGCGAGGGTGTTAAGCAGGGCTTCGGCCAGTCGTTCGATGTTCCAAACGTCGGGAGTTACCAGGCCCAGACCAATCCGGCCCAGCTCCAGCCAGGGATCGGCACTGTGGATCTCGATATCGGAGAACAGCAGGCAGAGCAGGGCGACCAAGATAAAGCCGACGCTGGTGCGCCAAAGCCGGGTGGCTGTGGCGACCTCTTTAGGCTGCTGCGTCACGGGGGTAGGTGCTGTTGTCACCGGTAGATAGATGCCAGCTGGTCGACTGACAGGCTATTGCTGGTGGCATCGAGCACCACCTTTCCCTGTTTAAGGCCGATAATGCGCTGGTAGTGTTTTAGCGCCAGTGTTCGATCGTGCAGTGCCACCACAACAGTACGATGGCGTTGATTGATCAGTTGTAGCAGGGATTCGGCTTGATACTCATCGACCGAAGAAACCGGTTCATCACCGATGAAAATCGGACAATCCCGATAGAGTGCGCGACCCAATGCGGTGCGCTGTTGTTGACCGCCGGAAAGCCGGTCGACCGAACTGAACAGTTTGCTGTCGAGTCCTAGTTGCCGACTCAGCTCTTCAATTTGCTGGCGAGGTTCGGCTCGCGGGCTGATAAGGTTGAGCAGGTTGTAGAGCGCGCTGTGCTGCTGTAGTCGCCCCATATAGATGTTATGAAACACGCTAAGTATTGCGACCAATCCCAGTTGTTGAGGCAGCCAGGCGCACTGATCTGCCTGTTGAGCATAGAAACGTTTGAGCAGGGTTGATTTGCCCGAACCGCTTTCACCGATCAGTGCGACCTTCTCCCCGGGACGAATCGACAGACTGACGCCGTTGAGTACGGTGTGATTGCCGTAACCCAGCGACTGGTCATCCAGTCGGAACAGAGGTTCATGGTCGCTCATCGGATTCGCTCTACGGGTTCGTTCTACGAGTTCGTACTAAAATAGTTCCATCGTTCACTGAGTCAGCTACTTGATCGATTGGACTGTTTAAACGGTAGAACCGTTTAATCGATCAGGCCGATAGAGCGGGCAACGTCGGCAACCGGTTCAAAATCGGCGTTGCTGGCTTTGACGAAGCTACTGCGGGGAAACGCGTTGAGCAGTTGCGGGTCATCCATCGCCAATAGGGCTTCGGTAACCTTCTTGTTGAATCCTTCGCCCCAAGTCTGGTTCACATCGCCGCGAATTGACCATTGATAGTCGGGGTAGCTGGGCGTTTTCCAGATCACATCGACTTTGCTGGTGTCGATCTTTCCGTTGGCAAGCTCGCGTTGCCATACTTTGAAATTAACGGCTCCGATCTGATATGAGCCGGACTGAACCAGCGCGATAGTGCGGCTGTGATCACCGCTGAAACCGACCCGTGAGAAGATCTGCTCGGGTGCCGCCTCGAACTGCTGCCGAAGGTGAAATTCTGGCATCAACCGGCCCGAGGTCGACCCTTTGGAGCCGAAGGTGAAGCTTTTACCTTTGATTGCCGCATCCAGTCGTTCGGTGGCTTTCAATCCGGTGCTGTGGTGGGCAATGAAATAGGTTTGAAAGAACTGGTCTTCATAACCCTGTGCGATCGCTTGGCTTCCTTCCACCCGTTTTCTGGCTTGTACACCCGATAGGCCGCCAAACCATGCCAGCTGAACCTGATTGTTTCGAAAGGCGGTAATGGCAGCGGCGTAGGACTTGACGGGAATGTAGCGTACTTCGACAGCTAATTGCTCGGATAGGTAGTCGGCGATTTTGCCAAAGCGGGTTTGTAACAGCGTTTCATCCTGATCAGGAATGGCGGTAAAGGTGAATACCTGAGCCTGACTCATTGTCGACAGAAACATCGTCGTGGTGAGAGCGATCAATGTCAGCAGGGTACGGCACTGTTGTATTGACGAGTGTAGATTTGAGTGAACGGAACGTGGATTCGAGCGATGCATATTAGCCTCGTGTTATTTAGGGCTGGTTGTTATAGAACGTTGCAGTAAACGAACGGCCAAGGTAGACGCGGCAGTACAACGAAAGCAGGGGGCGCTATTGTATGGCAATCAAACGAGCAGGCAATAGCAAGTCAGCGTCATTATCCATCAGAGTGGTCGACAGATTGCGTTCACAGCAGAAATACGCAGGAAAAGCAGGAAATTTATTGAAGTCTGTGGTGGATGAGCAGTCACTTTTTTGTATGGGCTTTCAATAAAAAGCACGTCATTTAGGATTTTTTCCTACAGAATTAATTCCTCTTTCAAGAGATACTATTTGTACTGTAACAAGGAAACAAAAGGACTTGATCGTGAATGGATGTCACGATGAGTTGCAGCAAGGACAGATGATAAGCCGCCGTGATGAAAGTCACGGCGGCTTTTTCGTATCTACAACACCGTTACTGTGTTTCGTCAAGGTTATCGGCGGTGGTCTTAGCCGCATTATTTCCAGATTTCAGCTCATCTTTCTGTGACCAAACTCCCTCGAAAAGACGGACAGCCTTATACTGCAACGGCTGCGGAAAGCTATCCACAAAATCTGTGGATAATTCTGTGCACAGTATTTTGGTAACTACCTTGATGTCCCGTGGGACGGGCCTCGGTAGCAGATTGTCCAAAAAACGCACACAAATAAATATCCATATAAAACAATGGCCTGTGTTGTTTGTGAGAAAAATCATCTAATTAATAAATAGTGCATTAGAGGGATTTAGCAATTATGGCTGCCGTGTTGATAAAAAACGGCTGTCAATAGTTTTACAGGCGAAGTGAACACTTTTATTTGTCGATTTAACCGTTGAATCTGCTTGCTAATTGAGGGCCGATGTTGTCAGTCGTTAGCGATTAATCCTGATTGGCCGGTAGCGACGGTGTTGGGTGCTGTCTATCGGTCACTATCCTTGTACTATTCAGAGACATCATCGCTGGTTTCGCTTGATTATGGCGTGATCAGAGCTCACCTCAAGACGCGATAAAAGGATCTGATACGATGAAATTATTTAACGTACTCTGTGTATGTACTGCGCTGATGAATGCCGGGACGGCAGCAGCGGCGACACCACAACACTCTTATGCAGAGCTTTCAACATTGAGCGTAAGTGCTGAAGTGGAATTGTCGGTGGCGGCTGATCTTGCCAGTTTTAATATCGGAGTGCAGAACAGCGCGGCACAGGCGCAAACGGCATTGGATGAGAATAACCGTTTGATGCAGCAGTTGTTGTCTTCGTTGAAAGCGGCTGGCGTTTTGCCGGAGGAACTTTCCAGCGGTCCACTGAGTGTGCAACCTCAGTGGCAACCACGGCCGCGCAATGCGGATCAAAATTGGCGTCCGCAGATCATTAGCTACCAAGCTCGTAGCCAGTTACTGATTGAGACTGCTCAACTAGACAAAGTGGCAGGTTTTATTCAGGCGGGTGTGGAAGCGGGGGCTAATCAGGTCGGCCAACTCAAGTTTGGTTTACAAGACGATGAGACGGTCCATCAGCAGGCGCTGGCTGATGCAACCAAACTGGCTGGTCAGCGGGCGTCGATTGCCGCTAATGCTGCGGGTGTAAAGCTGGGATCACTGCATCGTATTAATGTGGGCCCGCGTTCATCTCGCCCTTATCCTGTTGCCCGTACGGCGATGTTGAGGATGAGCGATGAGAGCGCCGCCGCACCGGTGGTTGCCGCAGGCACCATTGAGGTCAGTGCCTCGGTCGATTTAAGTTATCTAATACAGTGATCGATTACGGTAATGAAATACAGTGACCGATTGCAGTTTGCTATTGAAGTAATCGGTTATCGTGACAAATGTCTGCGGCATAAACCTCCCTGCTGTGGCTGAAGCAGGCTAAGATAACGCCTGCTTTTTTGTCTAGATTCGTATACGGAGAATTGTGTGCCGTTTGTTGCTTCATCCCACGATAGTTTATCCCTGCACCTGATGACGCTTCATCAGCAAGCGATCGTTAATTATCATCGAAGGTTGCTGGTGCTGACCGGCAGCCCTGATTGGATTAATTCGGCATTACAGTGTTTACCCGCAGCACTAACAGAGCAGCCGGGTTTATGGGTCAATTCTGAAGGTGGAGCGTGCCAGTCTACTGATTCAACTTCAGATGTTGTCAACTCTGTTGCTGCCAACGCTAATGTCATACCGAGCCATTTGGTCGCAGCGAAGCAGTGCCGTCAGATCTTGGGGCTGCAGTTTGGCTGGGTAGTCTTCGATGGCACTGAGGGTATCGATCCCGATGCGCTAGGTGCTTCAAGTGGCACCCTGGCGGGCGGTGGTTTGTTTGTTCTACTGCTGGCACCCACACCGAAAGGGACGCAGAGTGTGTTTGAGCGTTGGTTCGGACAACAGCTCAGTCGGGCCGAAAATACACTACGGGTAACCGAGTCATACGGCCAGAATGATAGTGAATTCACTCTTGATCGAGGGTCGTCAACCGCGCCCGTTGAGCCTGAAGCACACCTACCAAGTCGCGCTCCTGTCAGTGCTCCTATTGTAAGCACACCTTCGGTAATGCCCCTTAGCGATCCTGATTGTCTGACTGAGGATCAGGCTCTGGCGGTGGCCAAGTTACTGCGAGTGGTTGAGGGGCATCGGCGGCGGCCGCTGGTGATCAGTGCTGATCGGGGACGGGGTAAGAGTGCTGCGTTGGGGATTGCCGCGGCGCGATTGATGCAGCAACGACGGATACTGATTCGGGTAACCGCACCTTCCATTTCTGCGGTTGAACCGTTGTTTGAGCGACTTGCAGTGCTGTTGCCACAGAGCCAACGCCGGGGCAACCGGGTCGAGCTGGGTGAAAGCCTATTGGAGTTTGTTGCGCTGGACCTGCTGCTACAGCAATGCCCATCGACCAGCGATGAAACGGTTCCCGCTACCAGTACAAATACCGATCGTTCGCGGAACTGTGGTTTGCTGCTGGTTGATGAAGCAGCAGCGATACCGGCACCGATGCTCGAACGGCTGCTGCGTCATCACTCCCGCATCGCGTTTGCGACCACGACCCATGGTTATGAGGGGAGCGGACGTGGTTTCCAACTTCGTTTTCGCCAGACACTGGAACGTCTAACTCCGAATTGGTCTCAGTGTGAGCTACGAAGCCCGATTCGCTGGCGTGCCGGTGACCCGCTAGAGCGTTGGGTGTTTGATGCCCTGTTACTCGATGCTGAACTGTTCGATGCTCAATTGCTGGATTCAGAATTACCCGATGGTGAACGGCTGGGTGCTGAGCCAGGCGTAGCATCTGATTCTGATATCGGGAAAAAAACACAGCGACAGGCAGCAAAATCTACCATTGCCATCGACCGGTCTGCTTTGCACTTTCGCTGCTGGTCACCGCAACAACTGATCGATAACCCGCGTCAGCTAAAGCAACTGTTTGCGTTGCTGGTACAGGCGCATTACCGCACCAAACCCAGCGATCTGCGTGATCTGCTCGACAACCCTGCGATGCGAGTCTGGCTGTTACATCAACGAGTGCAGCAGCCCGTGCATCAATCTATGCAACAACAAGAGCAGCAACAAGAGTCTTTGGTTGGGGTGTTATGGGTGGCGCACGAAGGCGGTTTTGATGCCGAGATGGCCCGTTCTGTGTGGTTAGGACAGCGCCGTCCGCGCGGCCACCTTCTGCCTCAAGTGCTAACAGCGCAGGCAGGGTGGCGTCAGGCGGCAAGGCTTAACTATTGGCGTATTGTACGGGTTGCCGTACCCGAGCCGTTACGCCGGCAAGGTTTTGGTGCCGAGCTTATCCAGCGACTGATAGATCAGGCCCAGCGCGATTCGGCGGTCGATATCGTGGCGACCAGTTTTGGCGCCACCGCTGATCTGCTGCCATTTTGGTCGGGACAGCGGCTGCAACCGTTGCGATTGGGCATTAAGGCAGATGCCAGTAGTGGCTGTGTGTCGTTGGTGTATGGTCTTGGCTGCAGTGAAGCCGGACAGGTATTGGTCGAGCTGATAACCCGGCGCTTTGCCGATGATCTGCCGCAACAGCTACAAAGTGGCAACCGAGAGCTCGAACCCGAATTGATCACGGCGTTGTTACGACAAGTGCCGCTTGGAGCGCAAGTCAGTCAGCAGGATTGGTTGGATCTGTACAGTTTCGCGTTCGGTCAAAGGCAACTCCAGCAGGTCGAAGCGGCGCTTTGTCGCTGGATTTTGTGGCGGCTTTCGAACAGACCATCTCAAAACGTACAAACTCGCTCTGCGCCTGTTGGGGATGATCCTGTCATCAATGAGCTTGTTACAAACAGTCTACCGGTAACATTACAAACGCTGCTGGTTCGGCGTTTTCTGCAATCACATCCTTGGTCGGATCTGCTCCCTAGTATGGGGTTGAGTGGGCCGCGCCAGGCTGAACAGTGGTTGCGCCAGCAGCTAAGTGAGCAGTTTGATGGCTGTGCAGAGTTGGTCGATCTGGGGTTGTTAGACGCTCTGTAATGACCGCTGGTTTATGCCATCTCCCTGTTTCGCTGGTGTCTTACGCCTTCGCTTATTATTGGCTCTAATTCAGTATCTTAACGGCAAACTTGTCGGGCTCTGGCTACACTCTGCAGACTGTACCCTGAAAGAGATGCAGATGAGCCCGTTTGAATTGATCGGTCATCGCGGTTATCCCGATTGTTATCCGGAAAACACGCTGTTGGGTTTTATCCAGGCGGTGGCAGCCGGTGCTTGCTACCTTGAAGCCGATGTCCAGCTCAGTGCAGACGGTATCCCTTATGTCTTTCACGACCGCGATCTGAACCGTCTGTGCGGTGTCGATGGCCGGATAAACTGTTTGAGTAGCACCGAGTTGGATCGACTCTATGCCTGGGCTCCGGAACAGTTTGGCTCGCGTTTCAGTGATCAGCCGTTGTTAAGACTGGATCGATTGCTGCAATGGTTAGAAACCGAACCGCAGGTGACGCTCTTTTTAGAACTCAAGCGCAGCATGACTCAAGTGTTGTCGCCCCAACAAGCAGTAGCGCGGGTGATTGAAGAGATAGACCGGTGCTCGTCAGTGCGCCGGCAATTAGTATTGATCAGCTTCTCTATCAAATTGCTTCAGATGGCTCGCGAGCAAGGTTGGGATCGTCTGGCACCTGTCCTGACGCGATGGTATCAGTTGCGCCATCTTTCGGTTAGGCGACTGCAGCCGGACTGGTTGTTTATCAATCACCGCAGAATTCCAGATAATGCCCTCTTCCCAGAAGACCTGCCGCCCGTTGTTATTTACAAAATCACGGGGCTTGATGCGGTATACCGTTGGGCAGAACGCGGTTTTTGCTGGATAGAGACCGACGATATCGGTGGGATGCTGACAGCACGACAAAGTCGGCAGCCATTGGTCGAAGCACTTACCACCGCGAGGTCGATCTGATGCCTCCTCTCGAAAACCAACAACTTGAAGCGAACGTGGGTTATGACGTATTGGTGGTGGGTGGCGGTATTCAGGGGTGCGGCATTGCCCAGGCAGCAGCCGCGGCGGGTTATCGTGTGTTGCTGATCGAACGTAACGACTGGGGCAGCGGTACCTCAAGCCGTTCCAGCAAGTTAATTCACGGGGGGTTACGTTACCTCGAATCAGGTCAGTTCTCGTTAATCCGCAAAGCATTAAAAGAGCGCCAGTTGTTGCTTGAGATCGCTCCTGATTTGGTCAAGGCGGTGCCGTTCTTGCTGCCGGTATACCGTTCCGGGCCGTTACAAAACCATCGTGGCGATGTGGCGTTATACAGCGGCTTGCAGATTTATCGCTGGCTGGGACGAGAATTAGATCACGCCGCGATTAGTTGTGATTTTGATCGTTTTGACGGTGACGATCCTGAGTTGTCGAATCTACTGGGCGAGGGGTTCGAGCGAGATGAGTTGGAAGCGGTGTACCGCTACTGGGATGCTCAAACCGACGATCGTCTGCTAACCCGGGCGGTGGCATATTCTGCCCGGCAGTTGGGTGCTGATGTCAGTAAGGGGTGGGAGCTTTCGCACGCGCAACCCTGTGAGTATGGTTGGCGGGTCGATCTGAACCATGGTATCAAGCGGCACAGAATTGAGGCGACAGCGATCGTCAATGCATGCGGTCCCTGGGTGACACAGTTGCATCAACGTATCTTTGGTGCACCTGAACCGCTGCAAAGCGAGCTGGTTCAGGGGTCGCATATTGTTATTGAAGGTTCTTTGGGCAGCGCGGTTTACTATCTGGAAGCGACGGATCAGCGTGGCATCTTTGTGATGCCCTGGGGTCAAGACACACTGGTGGGAACTACCGAGGTTGCGTTCAAGGGTGATCCGGCTCTTTGTCAGCCCAGCGTGGAGGAGGTCGATTACCTGCGTGAAAACGTACGGCGCTATTTCCCCGATCTGCAGGTGCAGATCAAAGCGAAGTTTGCCGGTTTGCGGGTGTTGCCCCATGGCGATGGTGGCGTGTTCCACCGCGCCCGTGATACCCGACTACAGAACTACTGGTCGGAAGGGCGTGGTCTGGTCTCGGTCTACGGCGGAAAGCTAACCACCTACCGGATCACGGCTCAGCGGGTGATTGAAGAGCTGCAGCCCTACCTTGGCCTGCGGCAACCGTTGGCCGATACCGCGACCTTAAAGTTGGTTCCGCACTAACCTGTCGCTGATTGGCCTGCGCCAAGTTGCTGCTGGAGCAGTTGGCACCAGTCAATATAGCGCTGCTGTAATAGTGGGTTGCTTGCCGGCTGGTAGTGGCTGATATCAGTAGTTGGCCATTGCGACGGTTGACCCGCCAGTAGATATGCCAACCCGGACGCAGTCATTTCTGAGTGCAGCTGTTGCTGCACCGCTTTTCCGGTCAAGGTGGCTAGATGTTGTGCCAGTCCTGGTGTCTGCGAAACCCCTCCCGATAGCTCAAGTTGCTGGATTGGATAACCCGCCTGCTCTAAGCGTTCGATATGGATCTGTATCAAGAACAGAATACTTTCTATAACTGCGCTGTAGCGTTGTTCGGCGCTGTGACTGCCGATGAAATACGGTTCAATATCGTTGCGCCAAAACGGAGATCCGAGTCCCGACACGCTGTTGATGAACATCCCGGGGGCTTGGTGCAGCGATGTTTGCTGGTGGTGGGTTGTGCTGGTGCAGTGTTGGTTAAGGGTGGTCTCGAATTGTCGTAACCATGCCAGCGCGGAACCTACGCCGTTGATAGTGCCTTCCAACATCCACTGCTGCCGTGAATGATCGCTGCTAACCAAACTTAGCAACAGCCCCTCAGGAGGTTGAGTCGAGTGCTGGGTGGCTAGCGAAATGAAACCACCGGTGCCCAGATTCACTTTAACAGTGCCGGGTTGTGATGCGCCGCTGCCAAGATGGGCGCATCCCTGATCACCACCGACAAAACGCCCCGGCAGAGACAGTTGCGGCTTGATATGTAGCGTTCCCCAGTCCGCTAGGCAGGGCTGAAGAGGTGGCAACCATTGTTGATCAATGCCAAATATGTCCCGTAACTCGTCATCCCATTGCCGTTGTTGGCTATTCCACAGCAAGGTGCGTTGGGCTGAGCTTTCATCGATGTAAAGATTGTTGAATTGTAGGGCCTGTCGGGATGGTAAGGATGGAAGGGGGTGATCACCAGCGGCGCTTGATGTCAGTGCGATGGCCAAATAACTGGCAAGAGGTGTCAGAACCAGGCGTTGATCCGCGACCGCCTGAGCAACAGTCTCAATATGATCGACACACCAGCGCATCTTGGTGGCACCGTGATGAAGCGAAGGGTAGAGACCACTGCGTTGGCGAATCGTTTCTAACTGTGAGCGATGCCATCGGTCCGGCCACTCAGCGCGGGTGTCTTGCCAGCTGATCACCGGTGTTAAAGGCTGACCGTTACTGCGATCCCAGCCGATCAGGCTGCTGCGTTGACAGACCAGCCCCCAGCAGCACAATCGCTGCAGTTGTTGGTATGAAAGCGTTTTGATTACTCGATTAATGCAGGTACGCAGGCTTTTGACAAGCTCGGAAGGATCTTGCTCGACATAATGTGGGCGGGGTCGCTGGGTGCTGACTGATTGCCGGGTAAGGCTGATTAGTTGGCCATGTCTATCGTAGACCGTTGCGCGGCTACCGTCGCCTCCCTGATCCAGTACTAGATAGAGCGCGTTTTTTGGATCGGATCGTTCAGCGTGGCGAGTGTCCATCGGGTACTTGGATGGTAGGGGTTTCCGTCAGTGTAGCGGTAATTACGATGACCGACCTAAGCAGGGCGTTCAGCAAGGGTATTGGGAGAGTTATATCGAGCATTAGGGGTTCATAAGGTGTGGGGCTAGTGCTGGGCTAAGTGCTGAGAGTCAGTAACTCAGGGTACGCAGTTACCGCGCTGGTCGTCGTTTAAAGACGGTGCAGACACCGGCAGGGCGGCCGCCTCGGAAATGGCAGCGTGGCCCCTGATCACTGAGCCGAAACTGCTGACAGTCGCGGCAGTTTCGTTGTTTTGAGGGCCCAGAGACCGCTGCAGGCGAGGTCCTAAAAGGAGATGTAGTCATCAATCCACGGTGATATCGAACTGTTGCAGCAGGGCTGTGGCGTTGTTTTCAATCCAGTTGGGGTCGAAAGGTCCCCAGTGGCGTAACTGGTAGTAGCCGTCGTTATGGCGCTTACCGTCTTCGACGAAAACGATCTCAAGACCTAAGCCGGGAAGGGCTTTGATGATGTCTTGCAGGGTGCGTCGCGGCCAACCGGTCAGGCGAATAAGCTCTGGGACACTGGGCCGGGGCTGGCTGGCGATTAGTCGAGCGACGATCAACCGACGAACAAAGGTGGGGTTGAGGTTATCGATTGCTGACTGACTCATCGGGGTTCCTTTGAATCGGGTTTAGTGGGGAGTTCGGAATCGGCGGGTGGTTGCTCCGAGTCAGGCTCGTTGCTAGCCGGTTTGTTGTCGCTGTTGTACATCGCATCATGCCGTTCCTGGTCATATTGGCCACCGATCTCATGACGCTGATTGAGCCAGCGCAGATAATATTTCCATAGCAATAATGCTGGGAGCATCCACAGTATAATGGCCAACATATTAAAACTGCCCTTGTACGTCTCGGGTCCGAGTGAGGCCATCCACTCCATCACACCCAGTTGTCGCATCAGGTAAAACCAGCCAATCAGAAAAAAGAATCCCAGACCTAAGAGTGGATAATAAACCAGCTTGTTACGAGGTTCGGGTTTGCCTTGTTGATCGATTTTTTTGTTCATGTTGTGGCTCGTTCTTGGCTTGTTATTGATAAATTACAGATGTTTCACGAGTGACAATTTGCTTTAAGAAGTGCGCTTATATATTTGATAATAAATGTTTTATTCTGAATGTTAAAAATACAAGTGAAGCCGCAGGCTGGGTAGAAAAGGTTCGGCCTGGATGCGGCAGTCACTGCGTATCTGGCGCTGGCGTTCGGCTTGCGGGGTCAGGCTGGGTTGGTTGTGGTCGGGGAACGGCAGTCGCGAATCATAGCGAAACAGCAGCGGGAGCGACAGGTTCATCGCTTGTCGTCGCAGTGTTTTTCTCTGGGTTTTTATACTGTCATCGCTATCGCTTGCCTGGTAAGCGGTACTGAGGTCGTAGCTCAGGTTGGCTCGCATCAACGGTGCTTGTTGTTGCACCTGTGCCAGCGGAGTATCGGCGCTGAGTTGGTTAAGGCGGTCGAGCTGCAGTTGGATGTGGGGCTTGTCTTGTCCCATCTTGACCAACATCTGCTGCGCCTGCTTCGGCGTGATGCGCTTGATGCTGCGACCGCTGGTGTACCAGTTCAGACCGACGCGCACCGGGTGTTGTGCGGTGGTTGGGATCAACCGGTAACATTGTTTCAGGTGTAAACGACTCAGTCCTTTGTGCCCCAGTGACTGGCGCAGGCTGTTGGTAGGGGCGTTAATGTGCGCCAATATGCCCGATAACACCGTGGGGGCTTGTTTGTTGTTGACGCTGTTTGCCAGATCTCGCTTGAGATCAGCGATAGCTTGCCTGAATGCGGTTTTGGCCTGGTTGGCGCTAACGGCAGCGGCTAGCAGTTGATCGTCGGCAGCAATTAATCCATGACAACTACGGGTGCGACGACCGTCGCCGTCATCGCGATACCAGAGGTCACAATAGAGTTCGATCGCCTTGTTGCGGGGATCAATATTGTCGGTTTGTTCCTGGTCGGTGAGCGGTAGCCATAGCGGCAGTGTGGAGGCGTGAAGCTGTCGGGCGAGTTCGCTTAGCGCTTGTGTCAGTCGGTTAAAACAGCTGACCAGCTCGGCATGTGGGTAGCTCGGAGCATCCATGACTAAGGTCGTCGGGTGTTGTCAGTCGTAGGGCTTTGTTCTAACTGTTGCTCGCGCTCAAGTCGGCGGTTGAGTGCTTGCTGCTGCAGGATGTGCCCGGCGATCAGATCTTGACCCGCCTCGTCGGGGTTGATGAAAGCCAGCCCAATTCGAACGTTATCGGCATCTTGCTGCTGGCTATAAATCACCTGCGCCAGGGTTTGAATGACGAAGCCACCTGGAAGCAACCGTAAGCGTACCGCGCAGTAGGTTTGAGGTGGAATCTGTTCAGCGCGCAGCAGTGATAGACCGCCGGTGCTCAATGTGATCGGTTGGGGTTCGTTTTGCGTTGGCGAGTCACTGGCGTGCAATGCCAGTCGTTCGATTTTTTTATTGAGCAGTTGCAGTGCCGAGGCGAGCGTAGGGCTGCTATCGGTCAGCTTAAACAGTTGGTGCTGCAACTGTTGCTCTATCTGCTGCAGTTCGCTCAGCAGTAAAAAACCGTCTGAGCGGGGCAATTTGCTGGCGAACTGATCGGGTGCGGTTTGCGGGTCGAGAGGCACAATTTCAACCAGGGCTTTGTCGGAAATTCGGAAAGCCTGTCGGCGTTCATCACGAGAATTCTGAGGCATAATATTGACGCTCTGTTTGACCTGTTTTCAATGACTATTAGCGCCAATATATCAGAAAAATCATCTCATTATGTCGGTCAATAACAGCCGATAGCACCGCCTGAATATAGAGCCAGAGTTTGTGCTGGCTGGGGTATCTGGCCTTGGGTGGTTGTGGTTTAATGCGTGCCCATGTTTAGACCACTATCGTTATATGTTGGCTGGCGCTATACCGGCGCCAAACGCCGCAATCATTTCATCTCTTTTATCTCACTGGTGTCGACCCTTGGGCTGACGCTGGGCGTCGCCGTGCTAATTCTGGTGCTCTCGGTGATGAACGGTTTCGACCGTGAATTACGCCAGCGCATTCTGGGTATGGTACCGCATGCCACCATCTCCAATTATCGTGAAACGATTGAGGACTGGCCTGCACTGATCGAACGGGTTTCGCAGCAGCCTAAAATCGTGGGTGCCGCCCCTTATATTCAAGCGCAGGGTATGTTGACCCATCGCGGTAAAGTGCAAGGTACGCTGATCTACGGTATTGAGCCGGAGTACGAACAGCGGGTGTCGATTATCGGTGACTTTATGCCGCAAGGCAGTCTGGATGCGTTACAGCCGGGCGAATTCGGCATTGTTCTGGGCGACATTATTTCACGGGTTCTGGGCGCGCGTATCGGCGACAAAGTAACCCTGGTCTTACCCGAAGCGTCAATTTCGGTTGCGGGTGTGTTTCCGCGGCTCAAGCGTTTCACGGTAGTTGGTATTTTTAAAGTGGGGGCTGAGCTCGACGCCTCGATGGCTTACATCCACCTTAATGATGCAGCCAAGATCAAACGAATTCCCTCGGGTGTTGAAGGGATTCGACTCAAGCTTGAAAACCTGTTCGATGCCCCGGTTGAAGCGCGTCGGATTGCCGCCGCTGAGGGTGGTATGTTACGCGCCAGCGACTGGACCCGTAGTCACGGTAATCTGTTCCAAGCGATTCAGCTAGAGAAGAAGATGATCGGCCTGCTACTGTTTATTATCGTGGCGGTCGCAGCTTTTAATATCGTTTCCACCCTGATCATGGTGGTTACCGACAAACGTTCGGATATCGCTATCTTGCGAACCATGGGGGTCTCGTCAGGAATGATCATGCGTACCTTTATCGTCCAGGGCGGCGTGATCGGCTGTTTCGGAACACTGGTCGGCACTGCGCTGGGGGTGTTGATGGCGTTGACGGTGACCGATCTGGTGGCTTGGGTTGAGCAGTTGTTTAATTTTAAAATTCTTAGCGCAGAGGTGTATTTCATCAGTTATTTGCCCTCTGAGTTGCGTTGGGACGATGTTATTATGATCTGCCTGAGCTCGCTGGTGATTAGCCTGTTGGCGACGATCTATCCGGCCTACCGGGCTGCCCAAACTAAACCGGCGGAGGCGTTGCGCTATGAGTGATCTGCAGCAAATCCCCCCGGTACTCAGTTGCCGGGGCATCGGTAAAAGTTACGTCGAGGCCGATAACGAGTTAGTGGTGCTCAGAGACCTCCATTTAGAGATCGCTGCTGGCGAGCGGGTTGCCATCATCGGCAGCTCCGGATCGGGCAAGAGTACCTTGCTTAATATCATGAGCGGGCTTGACGATCCGTCCCAAGGTGAAGTTCGGCTACTTAACCAGCCGTTAGCTCAGCTGAATGAAAATAAACGTGCTGCATTGCGCAACCAAGCGCTGGGGTTCGTCTACCAGTTTCATCATCTGTTGTCGGAATTTAGCGCGTTGGAAAACGTCGCGATGCCACTGTTGATCGGAAAAACGCCCATTGCTGAGGTGGAACCGCGAGCGCGTGCCATTTTGGAACGGGTGGGGTTAGGTCCTCGCGCCGACCACAAACCGGCTCAGCTTAGTGGTGGTGAGCGCCAACGGGTAGCGATTGCCCGTGCGCTTGTGACCGAGCCCGCTACGGTGTTGATGGATGAGCCGACCGGCAATCTTGATCGCACTACCGCTGAAGCGATTCAAGCGCTGATGCTGGAGTTGAATCGTTCGCTCAATATCGCTTTTGTTGTGGTAACCCATGACTCGGAGTTGGCAGGGCAGATGGACAGAGTGCTGAAACTCGATGATGGTCAACTGCTAGCCGTCTGACGGCTACTGCGCTACTTACCGCACGACCTACGACGGCATCTTTGCTGCAGTGGGCTATTGGCGTTCTATTTCTGGAGTTCAGCGACCTGCTGGCGAATCGTTATTTTATCTTTTTGTTAATCAGTTCTTGGCTTTTGTTAGGACGATGGGTTGCTGTTGTCTAGATATTGCTGAGTTCGATAGCTTTCTATCCCTTTTCCATGGATTCACTGTTCCGACTGTTTTGGATGGGTTAAACAGCATGTCTGGCGGTCTGGTTGTTCTATATATATATATATATATATATATATATGAAAATCTTAGTATTTTGTATTTTTCATATAGAATGTTGAGGCTCGTTTTATGGCTTATTGTTGGTGAATAATTCTATTTTAAAGTTCGTAGGTAGGAATAATTTTTTCAATTTTGAAAGTTTTGTTATTAAGTGTTCGTTTGTTTCTGCTTGGGGCTCATGAATTGATGAATAATCAGTAAAAAATATTGAAATATGTCATATTGCTGAGATAATCCAGCTATTGGCATGAAGCCGTCGCATTTCTCGCTTTTAGAGAAATGAAAAGGAATGTAGTAACAGGAGAAGGCAACGATGATTTCTATTCTAGGCTCGAAAGGTGACGTGGTAGTCCTTAATCGAGAGTTTGTACCGGAACAGGGAGTATCATCACCACAAGCTGATCTGGCGATTCCGCCATCGCTGCTGCAAGGTGGCGAGATTTTTCTGACCGGTGCCAATGGTGCCTTGATGCTGGCGCAAGCTGGTGGGCAGATAACGGTTGGTCCGGATTGTGTCGTCTGTATTCCTGAACCCAATAGTGGTGATGAGGTCATCGTTACGCCGGTCGCTGAAACCGACCTGGATACCGATATCGAAGCGCTGCAAGCCGCAATTGCAGCAGGAGTCGACCCCACCGAAGAGTTTGCACCCGCGGGTGCAGGCGCAGGTGGCAGTGGCAACAACGGTTTCGTCGAGTTGGCTCGCGTGGGTGAGCAATTGTTGGTAGAAGCCGGTTACGATACTCAAGCCACCTTTGGTGCTTTGCAACGCGTTGCTGTTGTTGATGTAGGTACGCAGCAAGGTACTGGAGAAATTGAGGTTGTCAGTGCGCTAAGTGATGGTGCCTTGCAACCTGCTAATGCACTACTGTCGATCAGCGGTCCGGGTACCGTGGTTGAAGGCGAGACCACCGACAGCTACACCGTCAGCGTTAATCAACAGGCGACCGATGTCACCACCCCGATCACGGTCCAGCTGAGTTACAGCGGTACCGCAGCCGACGGCAGTGACTATACCGGCGTCACCGAGGTGACGATCCCGGCTGGCAGCAACAGCGCCACGTTCAGCATCGACACCTTAGACGATGCGTTGCTCGAAGGCAGCGAGTCGTTCACCGTCACGCTGGGCACCATCAGTGGCGGCAACTTTGAAGCGATCGCCGCCGATGGCGATGCCAACAGCGTTGAGACCACCATTACCGATGGCACAGGTTCCGACGGTGATCCGGGCACCGAAGATACCGCGCTACTGTCGATCACCGGTCCGGGTACCGTGGTTGAAGGCGAGACCACCGACAGCTACACCGTCAGCGTTAATCAACTGGCGACCGACGTCACCACCCCGATCACGGTCCAGCTGAGCTACAGCGGCACCGCAGCCGACGGCAGTGACTTTACCGGCGTCACCGAGGTCACGATCCCAGCTGGCAGCAACAGCGCCACGTTCAGCATCGACACCTTAGACGATGCGTTGCTCGAAGGCAGCGAGTCGTTCACCGTCACGCTGGGCACCATCAGTGGCGGCAACTTTGAAGCGATCGCCGCCGATGGCGATGCCAACAGCGTTGAGACCACCATTACCGATGGCACAGGCTCCGACGGTGATCCGGGCACCGAAGATACCGCGTTACTGTCGATCACCGGTCCGGGTAGCGTGGTTGAAGGCGAGACCACCAGTAACTACACCGTTAGCGTTAATCAGTTGGCGACCGATGTCACCACCCCGATCACGGTCCAGCTGAGTTACAGCGGCACCGCAGCCGACGGCAGTGACTTTACCGGCGTCACCGAGGTCACGATCCCAGCTGGCAGCAACAGCGCCACGTTCAGCATCGACACCTTAGACGATGCGTTGCTCGAAGGCAGCGAGTCGTTCACCGTCACGCTGGGCACCATCAGTGGCGGCAACTTTGAAGCGATCGCCGCCGATGGCGATGCCAACAGCGTTGAGACCACCATTACCGATGGCACAGGTTCCGACGGTGATCCGGGCACCGAAGATACCGCGCTACTGTCGATCACCGGTCCGGGTACCGTGGTTGAAGGCGAGACCACCGACAGCTACACCGTCAGCGTTAATCAACTGGCGACCGACGTCACCACCCCGATCACGGTCCAGCTGAGCTACAGCGGCACCGCAGCCGACGGCAGTGACTTTACCGGCGTCACCGAGGTCACGATCCCAGCTGGCAGCAACAGCGCCACGTTCAGCATCGACACCTTAGACGATGCGTTGCTCGAAGGCAGCGAGTCGTTCACCGTCACGCTGGGCACCATCAGTGGCGGCAACTTTGAAGCGATCGCCGCCGATGGCGATGCCAACAGCGTTGAGACCACCATTACCGATGGCACAGGCTCCGACGGTGATCCGGGCACCGAAGATACCGCGTTACTGTCGATCAGCGGTCCGGGTACCGTGGTTGAAGGCGAGACCACCGGCACCTACACCGTCAGCGTTAATCAACTGGCGACCGACGTCACCACCCCGATCACCGTACAGCTGAGTTACAGCGGTACCGCAGCCGACGGCAGTGACTTTACCGGCGTCACCGAGGTGACGATCCCGGCTGGCAGCAACAGCGCCACGTTCAGCATCGACACCTTAGACGATGCGTTGCTCGAAGGCAGCGAGTCGTTCACCGTCACGCTGGGCACCATCAGTGGCGGCAACTTTGAAGCGATCGCCGCCGATGGCGATGCCAACAGCGTTGAGACCACCATTACCGATGGCACAGGCTCCGACGGTGATCCGGGCACCGAAGATACCGCGTTACTGTCGATCACCGGTCCGGGTAGCGTGGTTGAAGGCGAGACCACCAGTAACTACACCGTTAGCGTTAATCAGTTGGCGACCGATGTCACCACCCCGATCACGGTCCAGCTGAGTTACAGCGGCACCGCAGCCGACGGCAGTGACTTTACCGGCGTCACCGAGGTCACGATCCCAGCTGGCAGTAACAGCGCAAGCTTTACGCTGGCGACACTCGCCGACGGATTGAATGAAGCCGATGAGGTTTTCACCGTCACTCTTGGGGCTATCAGCGATAGTAATTTCGAGGCGATCGCCGTCAAGAGCGACGCCGGCAGCGTCGAGACCACCATTATCGACGCTGATCTACCCAAGGTTAACGCTGATCTAGATTCCTACCAGGTTATTGAAGGCCAGGTGCTGGCATCCTCAATTAGTGCTCAGAACAGCCTGTTGGATAACGACGGCGACGCTGGGCTTGCACTGAGTGTGATCGGTGTTGCTACTGATGCTGCGGGTAGCGGGGCAGTGATTGTCGATGGTAGTAATGAGCTGACAACGGAGTTGGGAGGAACTGTGACGGTTAACGCCGACGGCAGTTTCAGCTATACCGCTCCAATCGTTGACCACGACAAAGACAGAGACGGTGGTGTCGACGACCAAGTAATCGATAGCTTCTACTATCGGGCCAGCGACGGCAGTGATGCTAGCGGCTGGACTCGGGTAGAGATCGACGTACTCGATACCGCCCCCGAAGCACAGATCGATACTGCGCAGCTAACCGAGGTTGGCGGTCAGCAAGTCGCCAGCGGTAACCTGCTGGACAACGATAGTAATTCTGATGGCGGTCGCAGTTTAACCAGTGTCACATATCAGGGACAGACTCAGAATTTTGATGGTGCCGAAACACTGGTATTCGGTCAAGAACACGGACTGAACGGAAAGCTAACCGTTGATAGCGATGGCGGTTATCGCTATGTCGACGCTGAAACGATAGTTATCGATAGCGATAACTATGCCGACAACGATTACGACATCAGCCTGCATGGCTTTACCCAGAATGATGATTTTAACATTACAGCTAACTTGGCAAACGGCCAGCCAGCGGCGACAGAAAGTGCGCTTGTTGCAATTGCTAATGGTGCTAAATCGGGTATCGGGGTCAAGCGGAATGGTGGTGGTCAGAACGCTCCAACCATCGATCAGGATGATCTCTTGTTATTTGATTTAGGCAGCGAACGGGGTCTGCTTACCTTCTCTGTGGCTCAGGCTAATGCGCAGCAAGGAGGCGTCGATCCGTTATGGGCTGTTTATGATAGCGATGGCGTTTTTATTGAATCGGGCAACTTGAGTGATCTGGAGCCTTCTCAAAATGGCGATATCGATACTTACAGATTGGAGACCGAAAGTGGTGAGTCTTACCAGTATGTAATTTTGACCCACACCGAGCAAAATCAGGGGTTTGTCGTTAATCAGATGATCGTTGACGGTGATTCCACCGGCTTTGATGCAGAAAGCTTTGGTTATCAGGTCAGTGACCTGGACGGTGATAGCGACCTCAGCCATCTGATCATCGGCGACGAGTTACAGATCCAGCTGGCGACGGTGGGCGATGATGAGATCACCGGTGTTGATGGCCAAGCCGAGCTGTTTGTGTGGCAACAAGGTGATAACGGCGAAGATACCCTGATCGGTTTTGATGCCAGCGAGGATGTGTTGCATCTGGGCGATCTGCTACAGGGCGAAGACGCCAGTGTTGCGACTTTGGATCAGTATCTTGATTTTGGCGAGAACGCCGAAGGCGAGGCGCAGTTACTAATTAAGCCTGAAGGCGCAGATCAGGCCACTGCCAGTCAGACCATAACGTTCAAGGATACCAGCCTAGAGCAATTTCAGATCAATATCGGTGCTGACGGTAGCTCTGATGCACAATTGATTTCCAAGTTATTGGAAGATAATGCCTTATTGACCGATTGATATCGGTACAATGCCAAGGCAGGCTTACCTGTCTGCCTGTTTGTTATCTGCTGAGATGCTGATCTTATATGCCAGAAGCTGTATCTGTTGAGTTCCAGTCCAACGAGTCGATGCCGGGCGGATCTGCCCCCGACGTTGAACCCACGATCGCGAATCAACATTCGCCGTTGTTGGAATGCCTGGTTTTTTTGACCAAGTATTATGGCAAACCCTTTTCAGCCGAATCGCTCAGTGCCGGACTGCCGCTACCCAATGGCCGGCTAACCCCGGCACTGTTCCCGCGCGCGGCGGCACGCGGCGGTCTCTCCGCCAAACTGGTCGAGCAGCCGTTGGACAAGGTCAACGACTTGCTACTGCCCTGTGTGGTGACGTTGAAAAATGGTCGGGCCTGCGTGTTGCTTGAACTGGATCGACAGCAGGGGTTGGCGACGATCGCTTGGCCGGAGACTCCAGAAGGTTATCAAGAGATAGCGTTCGAGCAACTGATCGAACTCAGTAGCGGCTACCTGTTTTACCTGCGTAAGCGTTACCGCTTTGATGCCCGCTCACCAAGCTCGCTTAAAACGCGTTACAACCATTGGTTCTGGGGACCGCTGCGCGAGTCGTTACCGATCTATCGTGATGTGCTGATCGCGGCCTTTTTTATTAATCTGTTCGCCATTGCCTCGCCGTTGTTTGTGATGAACGTTTACGATCGGGTAGTGCCGAACCTGGCGCTACACACATTGTGGGTCCTGGCGATCGGGATGTCGGTGGTGTTGCTGTTTGATTTTGTGATGAAGCAGTTACGCGCCCATCTGATCGAAATCGCTGCCAAAAAGTCGGATATCCTGTTGTCCTCGAAACTGTTCGAGAAGCTGCTGTCGGTCCGGATGGATGCTCGCCCGGCGTCGATTGGCGCGTTTGCCCGAAATATCCAGGAATTCGATTCCGTTCGCGACTTCATAACCAGTGCCACCATGGCAGCGTTGATCGATATTCCGTTTTCGTTGCTGTTTTTGACTGTGATCTGGCTGGTCGCCGGTCCGTTGGCGTTTATCCCGCTGGTCGCGGTGGTGATCATGCTGGCATACGGATGGTATATCCAGCGCAAGATGCGCCACGATGTTGAGGAGAGTAGCCGTTACGCCAGCCAGAAAAATGCCCACCTCATCGAGTCGCTGGGTGGAATCGAAACCCTCAAACTTCATTCTGCCGAGAGCCAGTATCAGCAGCGATGGGAAGAACTTGTAGGCAATATTGCCAACTGGAACATGCGGCTACGCAGTTACGGCACCCGGGTCAGTAGTCTTAGCGGTTTGTTACAGCAGTTGTCGACGGTGGCGATCGTGGTGGCTGGGGTCTACCTGATTATCGACGGCGGCCTGAGTATGGGCGGCATGATCGCGGCAGTGATGCTGACAGGGCGGGCGCTGGTGCCGTTCAATCAGATCTCGCTGCTATCGACCCGTTACAATCAGGCGGTATCGGCGCTTAAACATCTTGATGAGATTATGAAGTTGCCGGCCGAAAATACCGAACGTTACCTGCAACGCTCGCATATCGACGGTCGAATCGAGTTTGACCAAGTGGGGTTTAGTTATCCACAGTCGCAAAAAGCGGTCTTTAACAGCCTATCGTTTACCCTTAAACCGAAAGAGAAGGTCGCCATTATCGGCCGTATCGGTGCCGGTAAAACAACCATAGAGAAGCTATTGCTAGGGCTCTACACCCCCGGTCAGGGTTCGATCCGTCTTGACGGTGTTGATATCAATCAGGTCAGTCCGGCCGACCTGCGCCAGAAAATGGGTTGTGTGCCGCAAGATATCAATCTATTTTACGGCTCGATTCGCGACAATATCACCCTGGGTGTGCCGCATGTTGAAGATGAACGGATCTTGCGGGCGGCCCGTCTGGCAGGTGTTAGCCAGTTTACCGATGTCGATCCCGAAGGGATGGATAAGCAGGTGGGAGAGCGCGGTATCTACTTGTCGGGTGGACAGCGGCAAGCGATAGCGCTGGCTCGGGCATTACTATTCAATCCGCCGATATTGGTGCTAGACGAGCCAACTAGCCACATGGACAACTTCACCGAACAGCAGGTTAAGACTCAGATCGCCAGCGTCGCCGCAGATAAAAGTTTACTGTTGGTGACCCATAAGATGTCGATGCTTGATTTGGTCGATCGGGTGATCGTGCTCGAAGGTGGCCGTATTGTCGCCGATGGTCCCAAAGCGAAGGTGTTGGAGGCGCTCAAGGATGGCCGGGTACGGATGTCGGAGGCGGGGCAATGAAGCCGGTGTCGAACGCTTCTGCGGCCACGGCCGTAAGGCAGGCGTCGGCTTTGCAGGCTGACGAGCTGGAGTATGTTGATGACATCAGCAATGCGATGTTGCTGAAAACACCAAAGTACAGCCAATGGCTACTGTATATCATTGCGTTGCTGGTTTGTGCATCGTTACTGTGGGCGGCGCTATCAAAAATCGATCAGGTGACCCGCGGTGATGGCCGGGTAATTCCCTCGCAGCAGATTCAGGTTATCCAGAATCTTGAGGGCGGTATTCTTGATGAGATCTTTATAGCCGCGGGTGACCTGGTTAGCAAAGGCCAGCCGTTGATACGGATCGACGATACCCGTTTTTTGTCCGATTTTCGCGAGCAGGAACAGGAACAGATGTTCTTGAAAGCGCGGCTGGCCCGACATCAGGCTGAGTTGCAGAGTATTCGTATCCAGCCCGGATTTTATGCGGCGAACAACTGGAAGAAAGGGGTGCAGATTGAGCCGAAAGAGATCGAGTTCGGCTCGACTCGGGCAGACGATAGTGGGGCTCTGAAAGCGTTGCGTCTCCGTGAGCGAACCCGGTTATCCCAACGACTACAGACGGTGAGTAACCGACTTAGTATCATCGACCGTCAGATCAACCAACGGCTGCATGAAAAAAAGGAACTCAGCTCAAATATCGAACACCTGGAGACCGGTTATCGATTGGGTCAGGAAGAGTACAACCTGACCAAACCTCTGGCGGATCAGGGTGTGGTCTCGCGGGTTGAGCTGTTGCAGCTCGAGCGGCAATTGAATCAGGTAGAGCAAGAGCTGGAAAGTTCGCGCTTGCAACTGCCTAAGGTTGAGGCCGCTTTTCTAGAAGCTATCGATAAACGGCGCGAAGCGGCCTTTAAACATCGTGCCGAAACTCAGGAAAAACTCGGCGAGGTGCAGGCCAAGTTGGCTCGGCTGTCCGAGACCCGCGTTAACTTACGCGACCGGGTTGATCGCACCACGGTACTGTCTCCGGTGCAGGGTACGGTTAAGCGGATAGCGGTCAACACCGTCGGCGGGGTGATCCAGCCGGGTATGGATCTGGTCGAAATTGTACCCACCGAGGATCATCTGTCGGTCGAAGCAAAGATCCTCCCCAAAGATATTGCCTTTCTGCGGCCGGGGCTTGAAGCGGTGGTACGGTTTACCGCGTACGATTTTGCCATCTACGGCGGTCTCAAAGGTAAAGTTGAGCATATCAGTGCCGATAGTATCGAAGATGAGAAAGGTGACCTTTATTATTTGGTGCGGGTACGCACCGATCAGACGGGGTTGGGTGCCACCGGTACCCAGCTACCGATTATTCCAGGAATGACGGCGACGATCGATATCGTTACCGGGCAGAAATCGGTTCTCGATTATCTGCTCAAGCCGATACTCCGGGCCAAACAACGGGCACTCACTGAACGATAGCCCTGATAACTCAAGTTTCTAAGGATGAATGATGAAAAAACAGCTGATCTGCGCTGCCATTTTGAGTGCCACGGCACTAAGTAGTAATGTCACGTTAGCCCAGACACTGCCGGAGGCGATGTTGGACAGCCTCCGGCATAATCCTGACCTGAGTATTGTTATGCACCAGTACCAAGCTCGGGGAGCAGCGGTAGAGGTGGCCAAAGGCGGCTACCTGCCGAGTGTTGACCTCGATGGTGGCTACGGCTATGAAGAGACCGACAGTCCGTCAACCCGTAGTGTCGACGACGATCACGAAAAAGAGCTGAATCGTGGTGAACTGCAGCTGACATTACGGCAACTGCTGTTTGATGGTTTCCGCACCCGTAATGATGTCGACCGGACTTCGGCTGAATTTGAGGCGCATCGTTACGTATTACAAGCAACGGCCGAAGACCTGGCACTGCGTGTTGCGGATGTCTATCTGGAAGTTTTGTTTGCCGAACGGGCTCGCGATCTGGCGCAGCAGAATTTGCAATCGCATCAGCTTATCTATGACAAGATTAGTAAACGTACCGAACAGGGGATCGGCTCTACCTCTGATCTGTCGCAGGTTGATGGCCGCTTGGCGCGTGCCGAAAGTAATGTGATTGTCACCGAAAATAATCTATTAGACAGCCAGTCAAAGTTCAAACGTTTGGTCGGGACGCTGCCGCAGAACCTTCAACAGCCCGAGCTGTTGTTGAGCCAGTTGCCAGCCTCCCTGGCAGAGGCTGAGCAGCAAGCGCTGGAGTCGCATCCGCGGTTGGTCGGTGCACGACTCGATCTGGATGCTGCGGGTTATAAAATTGATCAGCTAAAGGGCAATTATTCACCGCAGGTTTATTTTGAGCTGGGGTCGAGCTGGAATGATGATCTGGATGGTGTAGAAGGCCACAACAACGACACCACCGCGATGATCCGGATGAATTACAACCTCTTTGCCGGCGGCAAGGATAAGTATCAAATCAAAGAAGCCGCCAGTCAGCGTGGTGAAGCTGCCGATATTCTGCGTAATGCCAGTGACCAGGTCAGCGAAGGCTTAGAGTTGTCTTGGAATGCCCATCAGGCACTGAGTCGTCAGGAGGGTTTTTTGGCACGTCACACGACAGCCAGCAAAGAAACATTGGTGGCTTACCGGAAGCAGTTCGGCCTGGGACGGCGATCATTGATGGATCTGCTCGATACAGAGAACGAGCGCTTTGAAGCTGAGGCAGACCTGCTACAGGCTATACGCGATAAACAAATTGCTGAATACCGCATTCTCAATGCCACCGGAGAGTTGCTTAATACACTGCAGATTCAGGTTCCGCAGAGCTAGTCTGGCTCTGAGCTGTAATGGCACTCTTTCGATGTAAAACTCAACCCGGCAATCAGTGCAGCGGTTGCTTAACAGACCGCTTTGGCCGTCGCCTGCGGCGTGTTAAAACGCTGCCGCTGTTATTGAGCATGCTGGCATTGCTGGCCTCGTGGTTTGCTTTTGCACTGGAGGAGTTGGAGTGGCAAGCGTTGTTTGCCAAGGTCGAAAGTCATTATGGCGAGCGAGCCGGTAAGCGGGTACGAGCCTGGCATCAACTGCAGTTGCAGGGCCCTGCCGCAACCGAGCTGGAAACACTGGAGAAGGTCAATCGCTTCTTCAATCGCTTACACTGGATCGATGATGAAAAACTCTGGTCTGAGACTGATTATTGGGCCACGCCGATCGAGTTTCTGGGCGCTAACGGTGGTGATTGTGAAGATTTTAGTATCGCCAAATACCTGACCCTGACCGCGCTCGGCATCGACGACGATAAACTCCGTATCGCCTACGTCAAATCGCTGACCTACAACCAGTTTCATATGGTGGTGACCTATTACCCCAGCCCCACCAGCGTGCCATTGGTGCTGGATAATATCGACGGTGAAATTAAACCGGCTGACCAGCGTATGGACCTAACACCAATCTACAGCTTCAACGGCCGTAACCTGTGGCTCAACAAAGCGCGAGATCAAGGTGTTCTGGCAGGCGGTTCAAACCGCCTTAAGCGCTGGAACGATCTGCGCAGCCGTTACCGTGTGCAAAAACTTCGTCAACCGACCCTGAATCTGGAATAGGGACTGCGTATGCAATTTCGACACAAAATCATTCTGATGACGCTGCTGTTGTTCAGCCTGTTGCTGACGACTGTTTACGTGGTTCAGTTCAATCATACCCGTGCTTATCTGGCCAAACAGATGTCGGTCGACGTGGGTAATACGCTTAACTCGCTGGGGTTGTCATTGATTCCTTATCTCAAAAACAACGAACCGGTTGCGGCTGAAACCACCATTAATGCGGTGTTTGACGGTGGTTCATACCAGCAGATTGAACTGCGATTGCTGGCTGATGGTTCGCTTCTTCAGCGTCAACAGTCGGACCATATTGTCGGTGTCCCCGCCTGGTTTATCGAACTGCAACTGTTTGAACCGGTCAGCCAAAGTAATATGTTGACCAGCGGCTGGCTACAGCTGGGCGAGTTGAAGGTGGTGGCGGATACCGCCTACGCCAATGAACAGCTGTGGAAGCTCAGCAGCCAGATCATGCTGTGGTTCAGCGCGGTAGCGGCGGTGGTTATGGTGCTACTGCTGTACTTTATGCGACGTCTGTTTGGTCCATTAAGGGCAATTGAGACCCAGGTCAATGCGATCTCCGAGCAAAAGTTTGGTCAGCCGTTGCCCGAACCTGAACTCAAAGAGCTGCAGAGTCTGGTTCGCAGTTTCAACAGTATGTCGTTGCGGCTACAAAACTTGTTTCAGCATCAGGCTGATGAGACCGAGAAGTTACGCCAAGCGGCTTTTCAGGATGAACTGACCCGACTGGGTAACCGGATCTTTTTCGAAGCCGAAATGGAGCAGTGGATGGCTGAGCCAGGTGAGGGTGGCTTGGTTTTTGTACGGCTCTACCATCTCAAGACTATTGCCCAACAGCAGGGTTATGCGATCCGTGATCAGCTGGTCTGTAACGTCGCCGAATTATTGAGCGCCCCGCGTTCCGGCAGTTTACCGGTAGTCGCGGCGCGCATGTCCGACAATGAATTTGCGTTGTTGCTGCCCGGTTTTGATAGCGATCAAGTTAACGATCTGCTGCAACTGCTCGGTTCTCAACTAGAGCAGCAGTTGCAGCCGTTATGCCAGCTTGCCGATGACAGTTTCTACGCCATTGGTGCGGCGATGCGTAATGAGGGTACGGCGACCGGAGAATTGTTGGCGCGGACCGACTCTTCGTTGCAGGAAGCTCGTCTCGACAACACCTGCTCGGTTAAGCTGCTCAGGGGTGATCGGGAACAGCCTGCGCTGGGACGTAATCGCTGGCGTGAGCTGATACTCGGTGCGATCGATGCCAATCAGGTCTCGTTTGAGCTGCAACCGGTGCTGGCAGCCGACGGCAGTCGGGTTAGCTCAGAGCTGTTCAGTCTGATTGAACATCAATCGATCCGTTATCCGGCCGGACAGTTTATGCCGTTCGTCGATCAGTACGCGCTGGGTGCACAGTTCGATCGTCATGTGATCGAATCGGTGGCACCTTACGTCGATAGCCAGCCGGTACCGGTGGTAGTGAACCTGTCAGAAACAGCGATCGGCGACGTCGGCTTCATCAACTGGCTGGAACAGTTTTTCTTACAACAGCCGAGCTTACACCAGCAGTTACACTTCGAACTCCCTGAGACTGCGCTGGCATCGCAACATGCCGAGCTGGATATGTTGTGTTCAATCATGCGTAGGCTCAATATTCGCTTCGGATTTGACCGGATCAGTCAGCACCTGGAGAAGTTTCAGCCGATGGCTGAACTGGGGCCTGCATACCTTAAAGTCGATCGTTCGCTGGTGCTCAATAGTGCTGCCGGCGACAACGGTTTTATCCGCTCACTGGTTCGCCTGGCGCATGAGGTTGAGATCGAACTGGTGGTTTTACGGGTAGAAGATGAAGAGCAGCTTGAGTTGCTGGCGGAGTACTCGGTCGATGGTTATCAGGGCTATATCAGCAAGCCGCTGAGCTGGCTGCCGGGAGCTGAGTAGAGATCTTTTCTGTTTGGTTAACGCATCAAACTTAGACGCCTATTGCTGGCGTTTTAGATAAGTAATCAATAGGGGGGGGGGAGACCGGTTAATCGTCTAACTTGCGTCTTTTCTTGCTCCGTAGACGCCAGCTTTTTCCAACCTGCCAGGCCCACAACCAACGAATACTAAAATAACTCAGTATCGAAAAGAAGACTCCGCAGACCAGTGATCCAAACAACAGTGGCCACCAGATCCGCGATAGCTCGCTGGTTATCCACTCCATCGTTAGCGTGAATTCCAGATCCGACGATGGGCTGCCCAATAGCCAGTTACCGACGGTATAAGCGAAATAGAAGATCGGCGGCATCGTCAGCGGGTTGGTGATCCATACCAGTCCGACAGAAATGGGCAAGTTGCTGTGTATCATGATCGCACACAGTGCTGCGACCAGCATCTGCATCGGTATGGGCAGGAACGCGCAAAAGATACCAACCAGAAACGCCCGCGATACCGAACGATGGTTTAAGTGCCAGAGGTTGGGGTTATGCAGCGCCGTGCCCAGATACCCTAATGACGGGTGTTCTCTGATCTTTTTTTCATCGGGCATATAACGTTTGATAAAACGACGTGGCATTCAGGCAGAATCCGCTGACAACTGATGGACTAAACTGTACAAGATTATGCGCTCAATCACCTGACAAGCCAACCGGAGATCAAGGATGATCCGTTTTTGTCTGGCGTTGGCCAGCGTGGCCTTTTGGCCACAACTACCTCCGTCCCAGTGGTTTTTTCTGCTGCTTGTCTTGCTAGTCGGATGCTCTTTTTCGGTTCGGCTTCGAGTGTTAATTCCTGTGATTTTTGGCTTGTTATGGGGGTTGGCGTCTGGCTACTGGTTGTTAGCCCATCGGTTACCTGACCGCTGGCAAGGTGTTGATCTACAAGCCTTGGGTACGGTTACAGGGTTATCATCACAGCGGGGCGGGCAGTGTCGGTTTGATCTCACATTAGACCAATTGATTAAACCAGAAGGCTCTCCGAACTCTTTTTTGATGCCCAGAAAAATCAGACTGACTCAGTATCGGTGTCAGAGGTTACCGCAACCTGGGCAGCGCTGGCAGTTTTCGGTACGGCTTAAAAGGCCACACGGTTATCTCAATCCCAGCACCTTTGATTACAGCCTCTATCTATTGAGTCGAGGCATTGATGCCAGCGGTTACGTTCGAGAGGGAGCCGGGCGGCGATTGTCAAGGACCTCTTGGTATGGCCAGGTAGATCACTGGCGCTGGTTGATCGCCGATCGAACCGATCACTCTCTGTCTGGATCCGGGGCTGCCGATACCCCACCAGAGCGTGATGCTGCGGCAACGCTTCCGGTTGCTGGAGATCGCATTACGACGGGTCTGGAGGGCACCGTTTGAGCCTCGCCAATCGGGTACTGCTTGGTCAACTGAAGACCCGTCTCAACACCGAGTGGCGAGTTCGTTGATAAGAGCATTGGTGATCGGAGATAAACGCGGACTCGATGATTCGATGTGGCGAGTATTACGCGATACCGGAACCGCTCACCTGTTTGTGATTAGTGGCCTGCATATCGCGATGGTTGCTGCATTCTGCTTTGCAGCGGTTCATTGGCTTGGGCGGCTGGTACCCAGCGCCAGTTATCGCCATCGACAAATCAGTGCGGCCATCGCAGCGATAGCCGGTTCCGGTGGGTATTCATTATTAGCCGGTTTTGGTTTGCCGACACAGCGTGCATGGGTGATGGTTTGTGCGGTGATGATAAGCCTGATCGGTTGGCGTTCGATCAGCGTCTCACAGCGCCTGTGGTTAGCCGCGACTGCGGTATTGTTGATAGAGCCTTTGGCGGTTAGACAAGCGGGTTTTTGGTTGTCGTTTGGTGCCTGTGCGGTGCTGGTCATGGTTGTCAGTGGACGGGTAGGTCCGGCTGAGGAAAAAGGTTTCCTGACCACGGCCAAGTCTATAAACACAGCTAAGTATCTGACCAAGATCGGAATTTTAGTAAGAGCACAGCTGGCGATAACGTTGGGCCTAACCCCTTGGCTGCTACTCCTTTTCGCACAGTGGTCGGTGTTATCGCCGTTAATTAATTTGATCGCTATTCCGCTGGTTAGCTTGTTGCTGCCGCTGATATTGATTGCCGTGTTGTTGTTGTTTGTCTGGCCTTCGTTGGGGCTGTGGTTGTTGCAATGGCTCGGCCAACTGATTGAACGCGGATGGGGTTTGTTAGCATGGTTAGGGGCTTTAACTGAACCTTGGACTATCAATGCGTCAGTGACGATGACCGCGGTTCTGTTGGCACTGGTTGGCTCATTGCTGTTGTTGCTGTCACGAGCGATCTCTGGGCGCTGGTTGGCGTTGTTACTGTGGCTGCCTTTGATCGGGTCGATGGTGCCCGACAGGGACCGAGACCGGGATGCAGATTCTGATAAAAGCGTGTTATCCGCAATCCTACCTGTCGTTAAAATTTCAGCGAATCGGCCCGGTTCCGGCGGGTTTCGCGCCACCGTCATCGATGTCGGCCAGGGCTTGTCAGTATTAATCGAAACCCAGCACCATCGAATGCTCTTTGATAGCGGGCCCAGTTACCGCAGCGGATTTAGTGCAGCTAAGACTACCATCGTGCCTCTACTATACGCTCGGGGTATTCGTCGGTTAGACCGACTGGTGATCAGTCATGCCGATAGTGATCACTCGGGTGGTCAGCAGGTCGTTGAACAGCAAATTGATGTATTGACGACGCTAACCGGTAGTCCACGCATTGATGCGAATCAGCGCTGTCAGGCGGGACAACAATGGCGTTGGGATGGTGTTGAATTTCGTTTCTTGCATCCGTCTTTGAGGTTCATATCCCGATCAAACAATTTAACCACACCGAGCGAGAATAACCTCTCCTGCGTCTTGTTAATCGATAACGGTCAACAGCGATTGTTACTGACCGGAGATATCGAGGCGGGGGTTGAGCGTAATCTGGTGAAACAATACGGCGCTGCAATCAAGTCTGATGTGTTGTTGGCGTCTCACCACGGTAGCCGCTCGTCAACCAGTGCAGAATTTCTGGATCAGGTTGATCCGGAGTGGGTTGTCATCAGTAGTGGTTGGCGTAACCGCTTTAATCATCCGCACCCGTTTGTGATACGCAGAGTGCTAGCCAGCAATGCGGTTGTCGTTAATACGGCCGTCGAGGGTGCCATCATTATCGACTTCTCTGCTGAGCCTGAAAAACCGATAACACTTGGCAGTGAGCTGAAGCGTGGTTGGGGCTACTGGCGAGAACCGCTGCTTGACCGTCCGACAACGCATTAGTTGGCGTTTTTGCTATTATTTCTTGTATATCACCAATGTATATGTTTTTTTTAGTTTATAGTGTAAGTTCTTGTTTTAATAGTATTAATTTTGATTTTATTAATTTATTGATAAATGACAAGTTTGCTGTGTTGGTTGTTATTGTCATCGCTTGTGGTTTTTTTTGCCATTGAGCCTTCGGCTTTAAAAATTGATTATGTTGGCGTTGTTGCGGTTTGAAAAAGGTTGTTTCGGTGCAACCGGTTACTTTTCACCTGAGTTAGCACAACAGTGGCGATCAAATAACAATAATTTTCAGAGGCTAGCGTTGAATTCGCTCGTTTCGACTTTACAGCGTCGGTATTACCGGCGCAAAGCATTGAAGGTGGCACTAAATGGCGATAAAAATAACTCACGCGCTAAAGGCTGGTCCCCGTAAAGAAGAGCTGCGAAAGATACAGCGCTTTGCGAAACTGCCTTTGGTTACCTTGATTTCCGCAGTTATGTGGAATCCAGCCCATGCCCTCGAGTTTTCTTTAGGCGAGGTGGAGGGACAATTCAATTCCAACATCTCTATCGGTTCCAGCTGGCGTATGGATGAACGTGATCCGGCGCTGATTTCCGTATTGAATGGTGGTACTGCTCCCGGCAACGCAGTAAACGACGACGGCAACCTCAATTTCAACAAAAACGATTCCTTCTCCAAGATCATCAAAGGTGTCCATGACCTGTCGTTGACGTACAACAACATGGGCGTGTTCCTGCGGGGTAAATACTGGTACGACACTGAGCTCAAAGATGAGTCGCAGCATTGGGGTAACGGTCCTAACGGTTACAGCACCGCTACTCCGTTGAACGACGATGGGTTCAACGATTACGCCAAATTCTCCGGAGTCGAGCTGCTCGACGCCTTTGTCTACACCAACTTTGATCTCGGTGAGATGCCGGCAACAGTAAGACTTGGACGGCAGGTAGTCAGCTGGGGTGAAAGTACCTTTATCCAGGGTGGTATAAACGCCATTAACCCGATCGACGTAGCGGCTTTTCGTCGCCCGGGCGCCGAGATCAAAGAGGGCTTGCTGCCGGTCAACATGTTGTTCGGTAGTCTCGGCGTCACCGACAACCTTAGTGCCGAAGCCTATTACCAATTGGAGTGGGAAGAGACCGCTATCGATGGTTGCGGAACCTATTTTTCGACGGTGGACTACATCGCTCAGGGCTGTAACACCCTGACGTTGGGTTCGGCTGGCCCTGCTAATGATCCTGACGCTGTTGCTGCGGGATTGTTTGTGGAACGCGGTACTGACGTCGAGGCCAAGGATGAAGGCCAGTTTGGTGTCGCCTTGCGTTACTTTGCCGAAGAACTGAATTCGACCGAGTTCGGTTTTTACTATATGAATTATCACAGTCGCCTGCCGGTGGCGAGCGGGATGACAACAGGTTCAACACAGATAGATAACACTGGTGTGCCATTTATACCGGGTAATATGCCCTTTGAACAAAATCCGACCTATTTCAGTGAATATCTTGAAGACATTGAGCTACTGGGTTTGAGCTTCGCAACCACGGCAGGTGAAATTGCTCTATCTGGCGAGGTTAGCCATCAGAAGGACTTGCCACTACAGATCAACGGCGCCGACCTAGTGGGTTCGATCCTGACTGCAGGTACTCAAATGCTACCTAATGGGGAGCAAAATCCGATGAACGCTGAGGTGTTTCCGGCATATTTTGGTGGCAGTAACACGCCGGCAGGCACTGCCATCAACGGTTACGACCGCTTTGACGTTAGCCAGGCGCAGATGACCGCGATCATGTTTGTTGATCAGGTGATGGCGGCCAGTCGGGTTACGTTGATCGGTGAATTGGCCTTTAATCACATCCATAGCTTCAACAATGCCGACGAAGGCGGTATTCGCTACGGCCGTGCCAGTGAATTTGGTCAGGACGGTACCGACGGTTTTACCACCCAAGACTCGTTCGGCTACCGTGCCCGGGCGATCTTTTCGTATCCGGATGCTGTTGCTGGAATTAACCTGAGCCCAAGCATCGCATTGGCACACGACGTCGAGGGCTACTCGCCGGTAAATACCGGTTTTGTTGAAGGGCGCAAAGCTGTCAGTCTTGGGGTCAGAGCCGATTATCGCAACACCTACAATGCCAATCTGTCATATACCTACTACGACGGTGGTGACTACGACATTCTTAAGGACCGTGACTTCCTGTCACTCTCTTTCGGGGTTTCTTTTTAGGGCTGATTATCAACTGGTTTAGTTACACCGGCGCTTTTTCGACTCTTTCTATGCGCCGGTGTTATGAGGATGAATATATGCACAATAACAATAATAAACTGCTGCCGATGGCCGTTCTACTGGCCGGGTTCAGTGCTACGGCGATCGCCGCAGTACCCGCCGATGAGGCAGCAAAATTGGGCAACACATTAACGCCGGTCGGTGCTGAGAAGGCTGGCAATGCCGAAGGAACCATTCCCGCGTGGGATGGCGGCATGGCTGATGAGTTCAGCGGAGATCGTTTCGTCGATCCCTTTGCGGCCGATGCTGTTGAGATGACGATTACTGCAGCCAATATGGATCAGTATAAGGATAAGTTGACACCCGGCCAGATGGCGATGTTATCGAAGTACCCTGATAGCTACAAGATGAATATCTATCCGACTCGACGCACCGCTGCGTTCCCGCAGCACGTGTATGATCTGGCGACTAAAAATGCTGAAAAAGCCACACTGGTTGACGGTGGTAACGGAATCAAAGATTTTGAAGAAACGCTACCGTTTCCGATCCCACAGACCGGTTTGGAAGCCGTTTGGAACCATATCACCCGTTTCCGTGGTGGTTCAGTAGAGCGTACCTTGGTACAGGTTCCGGTTCATCGTAACGGCGATTTTACTCCGGTTCGGTTCTATGAACGGTTGGTTTGGCCGCAGTACCTTAAAGAAGGTTTCTCGGCCAAGAAAGACAACAATATCCTCAGTTACTTTACCCAGAAAGTTGAGGCTCCGGCTCAGTTGACGGGTAACGTATTGCTGATTCATGAGACGCTCAACCAGGTTGAGAAAGGGCGGCAGGCATGGGTCTACAATGCGGGTCAGCGCCGAGTTCGTCGAGCACCTCAGGTGGCTTATGATGCTCCAGGAACCGCAGCCGACGGCTTGCGTACCGCTGATAACCTGGATATGTATAACGGCGCGCCAGATCGATATGAGTGGACGTTGATCGGAAAGAAAGAGCTGTATATCCCGTATAACAGCTTCAAGCTGTCTTCACGTGATACCTCTTATGAAGAGATTATCAAACCGGGTCACCTGAACTCTGATCTGTTGCGCTATGAATTGCACCGTGTTTGGGTGGTGGAAGCGACTCTGAAAGAAGGTGAGCGGCATATCTATGCCAAGCGGACCTTGTACATTGACGAAGATACTTGGCAAGTTTCGGTTGTTGATCATTACGACGGTCGTGGTGAGCTGTGGCGTGTTGCTGAAGCTTATGAGTTGCAGTTCCGTGATGCCAAGGTCCCCTGGATCGCCGCCGAAGCGCTGTATGACCTGCAATCGGGCCGTTATCTAGTTGGTAGTCTGACCAACGAAGAGAAGCAGGGCTTCAAGTTTGGCACTGTGTTCAGCCGCAAAGAGTTCACTACCGGCGCGATTCGCCGGGCAGGTACTCGCTAGCGGATCTGCATAGCAGAGATAAAAAACCGGGCCAGGCCCGGTTTTTTTTGGCTGTGAGAAAGTTAATTGTTTTAACGGGTATACAGTTAAAACTTAGTCGGGCGGGTTCAGCAAAAGCCCTGTTCGAAGGCGAAAACGCAACAACGTCGCTACGAACGTTGTTTTTTATGGCAGTTTCGATTGCTCAGAGAAGATGAAAGCATAGTGGTGGGTGTTTTTGTCAGGATGATAAATTAGCGGTGATCGAAAATGATAGTGATCAGAACCATTTTTGATATTGAGATATCTGGCCAGAATCTCGTATTGTTAGCCACTTGAAGCCCTTTCTATAAGCTATGTTTGTTATCGATTAACAGGGCTGTCAGTATCGGATGATCGATGTTGTTGTTATCGTTGAGTTGTCCGAGTATAGATAAGAGCAATATTGCCAGCGATTAGCCAATAACTATAAAAAGGGCGCTGCATGAGAGATCGATCTGTTCAATTACTATCATTCCCAGCCACTACGATGCGGTATCGCCTTCGTCATTGGGCTGGCGCTGCTGTATTTCCTGGGAATGGTGCTGCCGCAGCCGTCGGCCGTTTGCTTGCCTTGATGCTGCTTGCCTACTGCTGTGCCGTTACGCAAGTGTCCGCAGCAGATCGTCTGGACACACCTTCGCGTGCTTCAGCATTGGCGGTAAACTCCCTGTTGCTCGATATCACCATTGTCGGTACCCGACTGATCGCGGTTGGTGAACGCGGCCATATTCTGACGTCCGACGATGCCGGGGTTAACTGGCAGCAGGCGCAAGTGCCGGTCAGTTCGACCTTAACAGCGGTCCAGTTCGCAACCGAGAAACTGGGTTGGGCGGTGGGTCATGATGGCGTGATTCTGCACACTCAGGATGGCGGCCTAAGCTGGCAGAAGCAACTCGACGGTTATCAATTAAATCGGTTGGTTGTTGATTATTATCAGCAGTCGATCGATCGACGAGATTCAGCCGGTGAGCAACAAGAGTCAGCCACTGACGATTCAGAGCTAACCGAGTCGGTTGATCTGGAGATGGCGCTCGACGATGCTCAGTTTTCTCTGGATGAAGGGCCAAACCGGCCTCTGCTCGATCTTCACTTTAGTGATCAGAAGCACGGCTGGGTGCTCGGCGCCTACGGTGTTTTGCTGCAAACATTTGATGGTGGCGCCACTTGGCAGCCAGCCATGCTACAGCTTGATAACCCCGACAGCTTTCATCTCAATGTGATCACCCCTCAAAACAATCACCTGATGATTGCGGGTGAGGCCGGATTGGCGTTCCGTTCCGACGACCAGGGTTCGACCTGGCACCGTTTGCAGACCGGTTACGATGGCCCCTTTTTCTCTGCCATCGCACTGCCTACCCAAGGACAATTTTTACTAACCGGCCTGCGCGGGCGTTTGTTCCTGACTCCAGATGCTGGTACCAACTGGCAAGCGATTGAAACACCCACCCGCTCGACATTCACCGGTGGCCAGGCGTTGGTTGCGGGTACAGTGGTCGGTGTCGGAAATGGCGGAGCGCTGTACTACGCAGACTCTGTTGATAGTGCCGATCCGGAAAATGACGCGATTTTGATTCGGATACATCCTGATCGACAATCCTATACCGCCTTGGTCGAGGCGACGCCTGGCCAGTTGGTGCTGGTAGGACAGAAAGGGGTTAGCCATTTGAGTGTTGATCGTTTGAAAGAGGGTGCATTGTGAATCGTTCTACGCAAAAGACAGCATCCTTGAATTCCTCGCTTCCGAAAACTTCGACACTGATTAGTCAGTCCGAGTCGTTAATTGAGCGGATCCTGTTCCGCAATCGGCCGTTGTTGTTGCTGCTGTTTACCGGTCTGAGTTTGGTGTGGTTATGGCAGGCGACGGGTTTACGGCCTGATGCCAGCTTTACCAAAATGATCCCGACGGATCATCCGTATATTCAAAATTTTATGGAGCACCGCGATGACCTTGCGGGTCTGGGCAATGTGGTCAGGATCGCCGTTGAGGTCACCGAAGGTGATATTTTTGATGCCGAGTACCAGCAAACACTAAAGCAGCTGACCGATGAGGTGTTCTTTATTCCGGGTGTTGATCGCTCGGCACTGAAGTCGTTGTGGTCGCCTAACGTGCGCTGGAAAGAGGTAACCGAAGAGGGTTACGTCGGTGGTCCGGTTATTCCCGATAGCTACGATAGTTCACCCGAGTCGCTGGAGCAGTTGCGCCTTAACGTGCTCCGTTCGGGGCAGGTTGGACGGTTGGTGTCCAATAACTTTCGCTCGTCGATAATCTACGCGCCGCTGTTTGATGTACACCCGGAGACCGGCGAGCACCTCAACTACCAGCAGTTCTCGGCACAGCTCGAGAGTTTGGTTCGTGACAAGTATCAGAATGAAAAGATTCGCATCCATATCACCGGCTTCGCCAAGGTGGTCGGTGATTTGATCGACGGTGCCGGTCAGGTAGCGATGTTTTTTGTTATGGCGCTGCTGATCACCGCTTTTCTTTTATATCTCTATACCCGTTGTTTACGCAGCGCGCTGGTAACGCTGGGTTGCTCTGTACTGGCGGTTATCTGGCAATTGGGGATTCTGCACTCGTTGGGGTATGGCATCGATCCTTATTCGATGCTGGTGCCCTTTTTGGTGTTTGCCATCGCGGTCAGTCACGGGGTGCAGGTGGTCAACGGCATGACGCTTGAAGCCGTTCGCGGTGCCGATCCGCTGACCGCTGCGCGGCGTTCATTCCGGGCGCTCTACATTCCCGGTCTGACGGCGCTCTTCAGTGATGGTATTGGCTTCGTGACGTTGATGGTGATCGATATCGCGGTGATTCAGGAGCTGGCGGTGGCGGCAGCCATTGGTGTGGCGGTGATCGTCTTCACCAACCTGGTACTGTTGCCAGTACTGATGTCTTATTTGCCGATCAGCCCGAGAGCGTTACAGCATCTTGGACGCCAGCAGACTAGTTATCGTTTATGGGGCTGGTTGCAGCAATTTACCCGGCCGCGTCGGGCGTTAATGGCGGTTGCGGTAGCGCTGTTACTGTTCGCCGGAGGGATTTGGCAATCGGCTGATCTTCGTATCGGTGATCTTGATCCGGGCACGCCGGAACTGCGACAAGACTCGCGTTATAACCTTGATAACGCCTTCATGACCAGCAACTACAGCACCAGTAGCGATATCTTTGTGGTGATGGTGACGACCGAATCAGGGCAGTGTGCCAGTTACGAGACTCTTGATCTGATCGATCGCTTCCAGTGGCAAATGGCCAATGTCGATGGAGTGCAATCTGCCGTATCGATGGCCGATGTCGCTAAGTTGACGCTGTCGGGCATGAGCGAAGGTAGCCTCAAGTGGCAAGTGCTAAGCCGCAACCAATATCTGCTCAACAACTCGCTCAATTTTGCCCCTCAGGGAATGGTCAACGGTGATTGCAGCCTGACACCGGTGATCGTGTTCCTTAACGATCATAAAGCCGAAACCTTGCAGCGTGTTGTGGCTGAGGCGCAGGGCTTTGCTGATCAGTTGGTAGCCGAACAGGCAAACGCCGAGGCGGTAGGCGGTGAGGCCAAGCAGCCGATCCGCTTCCTGCTGGCTGCCGGTAACTCAGGGATAGAAGCGGCAACTAATCAGGTGATCGGTCAGGCGCAGTATCAAATGCTGGCACTGGTGTATGCGGTGGTGGCGCTGTTGTGTTTCATCACCTTCCGGTCGTGGCGAACGCTGGTCTGTATCCTGACCCCATTAGCATTAACGTCGGTACTGTGTCAGGCGTTGATGGCTTGGCTAGGGATCGGCGTCAAAGTAGCGACGCTACCGGTGATCGCGTTGGGAGTTGGAATCGGTGTTGATTATGGCATCTACATCTACAGCAAGCTTGAGTCGTATCAGGCCCGAGGCTTACCGTTGTCCGAGGCGTATCTTGAGACGCTGAAAACTACCGGTCGTGCGGTTGCCTTTACCGGTCTGACGTTGGCTATCGGTGTCGGCACCTGGATGTTATCGCCGATCAAATTTCAGGCTGATATGGGGATTCTACTGACCTTTATGTTTGTCCTGAACATGCTCGGAGCGTTGATTTTGATCCCTGCGCTGGCTTGTTTGCTACTCAAACAATCGCCGCAAGAACGTATTCAACCGGATGGTCATGAGCAGGACGGCCACGAGCAGGACAGTCATCAACAGGAAAACCCTGAGCTGCCATCTGCCGAAGTGAAAAAAGCGACAGGAGAAAGTATCGATGCCACTTAACCACCGTATTTTGGTTGCTATCAAAGGCAGTTCCGATCCTCAGCCTGTTATCACCCGAGCAAAATTGATAGCGCATAGGTTAGATGCCGAGGTGGTGTTGATTGCTGCCAGTCGTTATCTCGATAAAGAAGCCCAAGGCTTTGCCAAACAGGCGGAGCAGGAGCTGCTCAAGGCGGGTATTGCGGTTCAGGTCTATCAACGGAAATTGCGCGATCCGTTGCAAGAGCTGCTACAAGTCGCGACAGAGCTTCAATGCGGCTTGTTGATTAAAGCCCCGGACAGGCCGCGTGGACTTGCGGGGTTACTGTTGACGCCGCGTGACTGGAAGCTGTTGCGCTACGCCCCTTGTCCTGTGTTAATTGTTAAACAGGCGAAGTCCTGGCTGGGTCGACCGATACTCACTTCGATTGATGTGGCTCCGGGTGACCTAGCTCACCGGCAGTTGAATCAACAGATTGTCGGCATTGCCGATCAGATCGCGCGGATCTCGGAGAGTCCACTGGAGTTAATCAGTGCCTATCCGACACCGATGCAATCTAGCACGCCTTCTAGGCAGTCTTCCGGTCAGGTTGCTGAACATTATCAGCAGCAAGCAGAACTTCTCTGCCAACAGCTGGCCATCGTGCCCGATGCGGTGATTATTGATGAGGGCCCCGCCGAAACGTTGATTCCGGCACAGGTTAAAGTTCGTGATATAGCGTTGCTGGTGCTGGGCTCCGTTGCCCGGCGGGGTGTCAGTGCGGTGCTATTGGGAGGCAATACTGCGGAGGCGATTTTGTCACAGATCGATTGCGACGTGCTTTGTGTACAGCCGCAGGATGGCGATCAGGTGCTGAGTGTGTTGCACCGGGCTGACGCCGAGTTGAAGTCCGCAGAGGAGTCCTGAGATGCATATTTCCGGCGCTACGGTACCAACCAGCTATGTCTTGTCTCTGGTTAAACTGCTAGAAGGCCAAGGAGTAGAGCTGAAGCCGCTGTTTGAAGCCGCTGAGATAGAGCCCGAGCAACTGCAAGGCACCAGCATAGCGGCCAAAAAGTATAGCAAGCTGTATCAGCAGGCGATGCTCAATGTGCGCGATGAATATTTCGGTATGCCCAGCGGTGGGCGGGTGCCCAACGGCACTTTTAGGATGATGTGTCTGTGTATCATTCATTGCCAGACGTTGGCTCAAGCAGTACAGCGCAGTTCTGAATTTCATGAAATTTCACGCGGATCAAAGGTTAAGCCGATATTGGAGCAGCGTGGGCGGCAATACTGTATCAGCATGGGACCGGTCGGAACGGTAGCACAGGCTGACTTCAACCACCTGATCAGTGCTTGTCCATCGACCGTGATAAGAACTGGGTTATCAGCTTGGCACCATTTCTTATGTTGGTTAGCGGGGCGGAGGGTGGAGTTGACCGGTGTTGATTTTGCTTTTGCAAAGCCCAGCGATGCTGCCGACTATGAGGTGTTGTTTCAGGCGCCGGTGCGATTCGGACAAGCGGCTAATCAGTTCAGGCTTGCTGCAAGCCAGTTGGAGCTACCGATTGTGCAATCCGAAGAGTCTTTGGTGGGTTTTTTAAAGACCGCGCCGTACCAATTGCTGGTGATGGTCGATGGAAATAACAGCTTGAAATCGCAAGTACAGGCCATTCTTGGGCGTGACTTTAGCCGTGAGATGCCCAGCGCTGAATCGGTCGCGTTCAGCCTCAATATGTCGGTTACTACGCTGCGCCGTCGGCTGCAGCAGGAACAAACCTCATTCCAGAAAATCAAAGATGAATGCCGGCGTGAAGCGGCTACCAGTTACCTTAGTTATCCTGATTTGAGTAACAACGATATCGCCCTGCTAATGGGGTTTGATGAGACCAGTGCGTTCTTTCGCTCGTTTAAGAAATGGACCGGTATGACGCCGGGTGATTACCGTCGTAGCGTGCTATGACGGCGTGCTATGACGGCGTGCTTTGATGGAGTAGTCCTTTGCTTTATTTTGTAGTGAAAAGATCTTTTTTGTTCTCGTCTTAAGTTTTACAGGCTTCTTTTAAATAAGGGGTTTTTATTAGTTTGGTTGTTTTTGTCAGTAATGTAGCGGTTAAGTGTCATTGTTGGAAAAAGCCGCTTTCGGCGACAATGGCTGCTGTTTCGATTTACATAAACTGTAAACCTCCGTTTATCAATTCCGGAAATTTCCGGCTCAGTCGATGGGTGATGTGATGATCTATCAAGGAAAATCTTTCAAGGTTCACCAGCTCGATGACAATGTTGTCGAGCTGCAATTTGATCTTGAAGGTAGTGCTATCAATGTCTTTGATCAGCAAGCACTGAATGAACTGCCACAAGCGATTGCTGCGATCAAAGCACAACCAACACTTGGCGGCGTTCTGATCAGTAGCGCTAAGGACACGTTTATCGTCGGTGCCGACATTAAGATGTTTGGCGCGGCATTCCAGAAAAGTGATGAGGAGTTGATCGCGTTCAACATGGGCATCAACCGGACACTGATGGAGCTTGAAGCGCTGCCTTGTGCATCGGTCGCTGCCATTAATGGCCTGGCGTTAGGCGGAGGTTTTGAGCTTTGTCTGGCTGCTGATTACCGAGTTATGGCCGAAAAAGCCAAGGTGGGTTTGCCCGAAATCAAGCTGGGCATTTTCCCCGGTTGGGGTGGCACTGTACGCTTGCCTCGGTTGATCGGTGCCGATAATGCGATCGAATGGATCTGCGGTGGCGCTGAGAAACGGGCCGACAAAGCACTGCATGAGGGTGCTGCTGATGCGGTTGTGCCGTTAGAGCAGTTACGTGAGGCATCATTGTCACTGTTGGCGCAGTGTCGCGACGGCAAATTTGATTACACCAAGCGACGTACTGAAAAACAGCTGCCACTGACGCTGGGTCAACTTGATCTGATGATGGTGTTCGAGACCTCTAAAGGTTTCATCGCAGGAAAGGCAGGACCGCATTATCCGGCGCCACTGGCCGTGATCAAAACGATGCAGAAACACGCCATGATGCCGCTGGAAAAAGCACTTGAAGTTGAGGCCAAGAGCTTCGTTAAAGTGGCCAAAACCGACGTTTGTAGCAATCTGGTTGGGCTGTTTGTTAACGATCAGGCTGTCAAAAAGGTTGCTTCTAAACATGGCAAAATCGCCGGTAAGGTCAACCAAGCCGCTGTGCTAGGTGCGGGCATCATGGGGGGGGGTATCGCCTACCAGTCCGCATCGAAGGGTACCGCGATCCTGATGAAGGATATCGCAGAGCCAGCATTGCAGACCGGTATGGCTGAAGCCAGTCGACTGTTGATCGGTCAGGTTGAGCGCGGTCGGATGAAAACGGCTGCCATGGCTGAGACATTGGCACGCATCCGCCCAACCTTAGGCTACGGTGATTTCGGTGGTGTTAATCTGGTGGTTGAAGCCGTTGTTGAGCATCCTGCAGTGAAGGGTAAGGTGCTGGCCGAAGTTGAGCAGCAGGTTTCGGAAGACTGTATTTTGACCTCAAATACCTCGACCATCTCGATCACCGAGTTGGCCAAATCGTTGCAACGCCCTGAAAACTTCTGCGGTATGCACTTTTTTAACCCGGTACATCGCATGCCGCTGGTTGAAGTGATTCGCGGTGCCAAGAGTAGCGATGAAGCGATCGCCACCACCGTGGCTTACGCACAGAAAATGGGTAAGACGCCGATCGTGGTTAACGATTGCCCCGGCTTCCTAGTTAACCGAGTGTTATTCCCCTATTTTGCTGGCTTTGCCGGCTTGGTTCGCGACGGTGTCGATTTCAAACGCATTGATAAACTGATGGAGAAGTTTGGCTGGCCGATGGGTCCTGCCTATTTGCTGGATGTGGTCGGCATGGATACGGCTGTGCACGCTCAGAAAGTGATGGCCGAAGGTTATCCGGATCGAATGGCGTCAGACTATGAAAGTGTTATCGACCTAATGGCTGCGGCTGGACGTCTGGGTCAGAAGAACGGCAAAGGGTTCTACAACCATGCGCCGGATCGTAAGGGCAAGTTACGTAAGGCGGTGACAGATGAGGTTGATGCCCTCGTGGCAAAGGCCACGGCTAACAATCTGGAGCTGAGTGACGAACAGATCATCGCCCGGATGATGATTCCGCTGTGTATCGAGACTGCGCGTTGTATCGAGCAGGATATCGTCAACACGGCGGGTGAAGCCGACATGGGCTTGATCTACGGTATCGGCTTCCCGCCGTTCCGGGGTGGGGCGCTGCGTTACATCGATTCAATCGGGCTGGATGCGTTCTGCCAACTGGCCGATAACTTTGCCGACCTGGGCAAGCTGTATCAGCCAACCGACGCGATGCGGACGATGGCCGAAAAGGGCCAAACTTTTTATTCAACCACTCAGCCTACTCAATAAGGGGGTATAAGCGATGAACCTGAATCCTAACGATGCTGTTATTGTTGACGCCGTGCGTACCCCGATGGCCAAAGCCAGAAATGGTGCTTTCCGTCATGTCCGTGCCGACCAGTTATCCGGCCTGCTGATCGATGGTGTGCTGGACCGTAACCCCAATGTTGATCCGGCGATGGTCGAAGATGTTATCTGGGGCTGCGTTAACCAAACGCTGGAGCAGGGCTTTAACGTTGCCCGTTCCGCCTCTCTACTAAGCCGCCTGCCTTATACCACCTCGGCGCAAACGGTAAACCGCCTGTGTGGATCGTCGATGTCGGCGCTGCACACGGCTGCCCAATCGATCATGACCGGTAACGGCGATCTGTTTATGGTTGGCGGTGTCGAGCATATGGGCAACGTCGGTATGACCCACGGCGTTGATATCACCCCGGCACTTAGCAAACACGCAGCCAAGGCATCGATGATGATGGGATTGACCGCGGAGATGCTGGGTAAGCTACACGGCATCACTCGTGAGCAACAAGATGCCTTCGGCGCGCGTTCGCACCAGTTGGCGCATAAGGCGACGCTGGCAGGCGGCTTTACCAATGAGATCGTGGCTATCGAGGGGCACGATGAGAATGGTTTTAAGCGCCTGATCGAGGTCGACGAAGTAATCCGTCCTGAGACGACAGCCGAATCGTTATCAACGCTGCGTCCTGCCTTCGATCCGAAGGGAGGCACCGTCACAGCGGGCACCTCATCGGCGTTGTCGGTAGGTGCTTCGGCGTTGCTGGTGATGTCGGCGGCCCGGGCGCAAGAGCTGGGATTGACCCCGCGTGCCAAGATCCGTTCGATGGCCGTAGCGGGTTGTGATCCCTCGATCATGGGTTACGGACCGGTCCCAGCATCCAAAAAAGCGCTTAAACGCGCGGGTTTGGGTATTGCTGATATCGACTTTATCGAGCTCAACGAAGCGTTTGCGGCGCAGGCGTTGCCGGTAATGAAGGATCTTAAATTGCTCGACGTGATGGAAGACAAGGTTAACCTGCACGGTGGTGCGATCGCTCTCGGTCATCCATTGGGATGTTCAGGATCACGCATCATCACCACGCTGCTTAATGTGATGGAGCAACGGCAGGGTACGCTGGGATTGGCAACCATGTGTATCGGCATGGGGCAGGGTGTAGCTACCGTCATAGAACGGGTCTAATCGACTGTTCGGCTAAGTCATTCACAGCTTGATTAAAGGGCGTTCCGGTTTCGGTACGCCCTTTTTTGTTTGTTATTTGCGGGTTGATATTTGATATTTATCGCAGGTATTTTGATGGTTTGGTTGTTTTTGTTACCAATGGCGACATCTTTTGCCATTGTCGATAGCACCCTCTTGGGTGATTCTTAACCCTTACGTTAATACCTACATTAATACTTACAGTAATGGCTTTGTGGCAGTAGCCATCTATCCAAAATAATAATTGAGGACAACGGCGATGCCTGATTATAAAGCGCCTTTACGCGACATCCGATTCACCATGAATGAGCTGCTTGGAATGGAGCAGCATTATGCTTCGCTGCCGGGTTGTGAGGATGCGACCGTCGAGATGGTCGATGCGATCATCGAAGAGGGAGCCCGGTTCGCCGAGAATGAACTGGCACCGTTAAACCGCGTTGGTGACACCGAAGGTTGTCGCCTGGTCGACGGTGACGTGATTACCCCGACCGGCTTTAAAGAGGCTTATAACAAGTTTGTTGAAGGTGGCTGGCCGTCGATGGCGCACTCTCCTGACTTGGGCGGCCAGGGCTTACCGGAGTCGCTGGGGATCGTCATGAACGAGCTGGTGGGTAGCGCCAACTGGTCGTGGGGGATGTACCCGGGCCTGAGTCACGGTGCGATGAATACCATCGAGCAGCACGGTACCGACGAACAGAAGCAAACCTATCTAACCCGTCTGATCGAGGGTAGCTGGACCGGTACGATGTGCCTGACGGAGTCTCATTGTGGTACCGATCTGGGGCTGTTGCGTACTAAGGCTGAGCCTTCGGATGACGGCAGTTACAGCATCAGTGGTACCAAGATTTTCATTTCGGCGGGTGAACACGATATGGCCGAAAATATCGTTCATATCGTATTGGCACGGCTACCGGATGCACCTGTAGGTACCAAAGGGATTTCGCTGTTTATTGTCCCTAAGTTCAACGTTAACGATGATGGCACGTCGGGGGAGCGCAATGCTGTCAGTTGTGGTTCGTTAGAACACAAGATGGGCATCCACGGCAACGCCACCTGCGTGATGAATTTTGACGGTGCCAAGGGGTACCTGATCGGCGAGCCAAACCGTGGTCTAAATTGCATGTTTACCTTCATGAACACCGCGCGTATCGGTACCGCCATTCAAGGTCTGTCGCATGCTGAAGTCGGTTTTCAGGGGTCGCTGGCATACGCCAAAGACCGGTTGCAGATGCGCGCATTGACCGGTGCTGCCGCACCAGAGAAAGCAGCCGATCCGATCATTGTTCATCCCGATGTACGCCGTATGCTGCTGACGCAAAAAGCGTTCGCCGAAGGGGGTCGAGCACTGGTCTACTACACAGCGCAGTTGGTCGATATAGGCTCCAAATCTGACAATGAAGAGGAGCGTCAGCAAGCCGACACGCTGTTATCGCTACTGACTCCGATCGCTAAAGCGTTTTTGACCGAAACCGGTTTCGAATCGGCCAACCTGGGTCTGCAGTGTTTTGGCGGTCATGGTTATATCGCCGAGTGGGGCATGGAACAGAACGTTCGTGATTCACGTATTTCAATGTTGTACGAAGGCACCACCGGTATTCAGGCGCTCGATCTGTTAGGCCGCAAGGTACTGATGAGCCAAGGTGAAACCCTCAAGAGCTTCACCAAAATCGTCCATACCTTCTGTAAAGAACACCAGGATGATGCAGCGATGCAGCCATTTGTCGCGCCGCTGGCCCAGCTCAACAAGGAGTGGGGTGAGCTAACCATGAAGATCGGCATGGCGGCGATGAAGGATCGTAACGAAGTCGGCGCGGCATCGGTCGACTACCTGATGTATTCGGGTTATATCGTGCTGGGCTATTTTTGGGCACGCTCGGCGCTGGTTGCTCAACAGGCACTGGCGAAAGGTGGTGATGAGGCCGCTTTCTATCAAGCCAAACTGGCAACAGCCGACTTCTATTACAAGCGCATCTTGCCGCGCACCCGGACTCTGGCCGAGACCATGACCGCGGGTGCAGGTTCACTGATGACACTCGATCAGGATGCGTTCTCTTTCTGATAACACCCGTGTTTAATTATTGTTAACGGCGGTCGTTATGACTGCCTCATAACGACCTGAATCAAACGATCTGAGTCAAACAACAATAACCAAACAACAAGAACTAATCATTAAGGAGCTTTTCATGGCTAACACACAACAGTTACTCGATACCATGGTGTCTCGTTTCAGCCCTTCTGCAGCAGGTGATATGGACGAAGTGTTCCAGTACCATATTGAAGGGTCGGATTACTTTCTGGTGATCAATGAGCAGAACTGTGAGCTCAACGAAGGCGAACATGATTCTCCCAGCGTTAGTCTGACTCTGGACAATGACACCCTGGCCGAGCTGCTGTCGGGAGAGACCGACGGTATGCAAGCGTTCATGGCCGGTCGTATCCAAGCGGGCGGTAATATGATGCTGGCTACCCGACTGAACGACTTGTTTCCGCTCTAAGGGATTTACGATGAGCTAATCTGACCCAAGCGGCGGTACTTTTAGTGAGACGGTACCTTCATAAGAAGGTGCTTTTGAGGTGTACGTTAACGGCTGTTTAGATAGCGTTAGAACCGACCACGTCCGATAAACATAATAATTCAGGGCAACCGATGAGTATTCTTAATCCCGATGCTGAATCCTGGTTTCTGGAGTCGATCAACCCAGAACGACTGGAAACAATCAATGCTGTTTTTCATGACGCCTGTCGCCGGCATGACAGCAAACCGGCGTTTACCAGTTTAGGGCTAACGCTCAGTTATGCCGATCTGGATCGCTATTCAGCGGCGTTCGGGGCCTATCTTCAGCACGCAGGGCTTAAGCCAGGCGATCGTATTGCGATACAGTTGCCCAACGTCACCCAGTATCCTGTTGTTGTTTTTGGTGCGTTGCGCGCGGGCTTGGTTGTCGTTAATACCAACCCTCTTTACACCTCCCACGAAATGAAGCACCAGTTTAAAGACTCGGGGGCTAAAGCGTTGGTGATTCTGGCAAACTGCGCTGACCGGGCAGAACAGATCCTCTCCGAAACCGAGATCGAGACGGTTATAGTCACCGAAGTGGCAGATATGCACCGTCCTCTGAAACGGTTACTGATCAACTCAGTGGTGCGCTACGTTAAGAAATTGGTACCTGATTACAACCTGCCGCATGCGCTGTCGTTGCCGACGGTGCTTAAACAGGGGGCCGGTTTATCGTTGACTGAACATCAACCACAGATCGATGATCTGGCAGTGCTGCAGTACACAGGTGGCACCACCGGAGTGGCCAAGGGCGCAATGTTGAGCCACGGCAATTTGGTGGCTAATTTGTTGCAATTGCGCAGTCACTTTGGTGCTCATGTCAGACCCGGCGAAGAGCTGTTTGTCGGGCCACTACCGCTGTACCACATCTACGCTTTCACTCTGCACTGTATGTTGCTGATGAACACCGGCAACCACAGTCTGCTGATACCCAATCCGCGAGACATCGATGGCTTTGTCAAAGAGCTGGCCAAGTGGCGTTTTACCGGTTTTGCCGGACTTAATACCTTGTTTGTTGCGCTGGCGAATAATCCGGCTTTTCAGGCGCTGGACTTCAGTCCGCTAAAATTTACCGCATCGGGTGGCATGGCACTTACCACGGCTGCAGCGAAACAGTGGAAGGAGGTGACCGGCAGTACCGTCATCGAAGGCTATGGGCTGACCGAAACCTCACCCGGTGTCACGTTTAACAAACCCGGCTTTGAACAGATCGGTAGTATCGGTTTTGCACTGCCCTATACCGAACTCAAATTGATCGACGACAACAACCAGGATCTGCCTCAGGGCGAGATTGGTGAACTATGCGTACGCGGCCCGCAGGTGATGCAGGGTTATTGGCATCGGCCCGAAGCCACTGCTGACGTGCTGTCGCCGGACGGATGGTTCCGAACCGGTGATGTGGCACTGATCGCCGAGGATAGCGCACTGCGAATTGTCGATCGCAAAAAAGATATGATTATCGTCTCCGGTTTTAACGTCTATCCCAACGAAATTGAGGATGTGGTCTGCACGCTTGAGGGTATTCGGGAGTGCGCCGCTATTGGTGTTCCCGATGACAAGAGTGGTGAAGCTGTTAGTCTTTATGTGGTCACGGATAACGATGATCTGAACGCCGAGGCGATTCGCAGTTACTGCCGCGAGCGGTTGACGGGCTACAAAATTCCACGACTGATTCATTTTTGCGACGAACTACCTAAAAGCAATGTCGGCAAGGTGCTGCGTCGGGCGTTACGTACCGGTGACGATGATGCATCGGGCAAGGTCGGGAGCTGTTTTAATAATGGTTGAGGCGACCCACAAAAAACTGCTGCATACGCGACAGATAAGCTGCCAGGGGTTTGAACTGGGGCAGGGGCGTTGGCAAGTTATCGGCAGAATGGCCGATGTGAAGAGTTTCGCCATGCACAACCCTGACCGTGGCGGACAGATTTCGATCGGAGAACCGTTACACGATATCAGTCTTACGCTGACACTAGACCGCACGCTGTTGATCGAAGCCGTTGATGCTGAGATCTCAGCAGCGCCGTTCAACAGTTGCTATTCGATCAGCCAGGCCTTTCAACGGTTGGTTGGATTACGGTTATTGCCCGGCTTCAGCCGTGAGGCCAAAGAACTATTAGGCGGCGTCAAAGGTTGTACCCACCTACTGGAGTTGCTTGGTCCGATCGCCACCACCGCCTACCAGACACTTTGGCAGTCCGAAGAGGGCTACAACAGTAACGATCCGCAAGTGACAGAATTCTTATTAAATAGCTGTCATAGTCTACGTGACGATGGCGAAGTAGTGCGGCAGATGGCACCTTCGCTAGCCAAACGGCCTTGTTAGCTTAAAAACGGTCAGCTTAATAATCGTTACCTGAAAAACCGTTGACTAAACAACCCTGAGCCTCATCACACGCAGCCTTGCCGATATCGCGTGGCTGAGCGTAATTAGCATTGAACAAAGGAACGCACCATGAGCGAACTGATACAGGTTGAATTGAAGGGCCAAATTTTATCGATCACCCTGGCTCGTCCGGATAAAAAAAATGCCCTTACGGTCGCCATGTACCGTGCGTTGACCGATGCGATAGACCGCGCTGATTCAGATCCACAGATACGGGTTGTACATATCACTGGGACGGCAGACAGTTTTAGCAGTGGTAATGACCTCAGCGATTTTCTGGCCGCCTCCCAGAGTCAGCAATCCGGGGATAATCCCGCTCAATGCCTGTTACATCGACTCAACAGCTTTAATAAACCGATCGTTGCCGCGGTTAATGGTATGGCGATCGGTATCGGCACTACGCTGCTGCTGCATTGTGATCTGGTCTACGCGGCTCGATCGGCACGCTTTCAGTTGCCATTTGTGGATCTGGGATTAGTTCCGGAAGGGGGCAGCAGTGCCATCCTGCCAGCCATGTTGGGTCATCGGCGTGCCGCCGAGCTGCTACTCGCTTGTGAGTCGCTGGATGCAACCCAAGCGGTCGATTGCGGTATTGTTAACAGGGTCTGTGATGACTCCGAGCTGCAGGCGTTCAGTTGGCAGCAGGCCGAGAAGCTGGCAGCCAAACCTCCGGCAGCAATACAACAAGCCAAGGCGATGCTAAAACACAACCCGTCTAAACCACTGGCTCAGGTCATCGATGATGAGATCGAATTGTTCCTGAAACGACTTCGCTCACCTGAAGCGGCAGAAGCGATGGCCGCGTTCATGGAGCGCCGTAAGCCGGACTATTCGCGTTTCTAATCATGACTTTCAGCGGCGTTGTTTCCTGAGTTAGTAAGCAACGTGCTGATCACTGTATCGGTGTTAGCTAAACCGATTAAGGTTCATTGGTTCAACATTCAAGGTTTTCTTCTTTAACCGTTTGCGTACATGAGTCAACGGCGCGCTCGAAGCGGTTCTTATCTTTTCCTGTCAGCGTTACTCAGCCTGATCTTGCCATGGTTAGTGGCTTAACGATCTCAGGAACGCGGGGCATGGTCGCAGCCTGCCAAACGATGCAGGGTCGGACGAGTAGTTTGGAGAAAGTCGTGGCAACCTTTAACGTTTAAGTTAAGGTTTGGTACCTGACTAAGAAACACTTTGAGATCGCTATGGACGCTCGGCTGTTAGATTTTTATTTCGATTACCTATCACCCTACGCTTATTTTAGCTGGCGGAGGTTACAGTCGCTGTGCCAGCAGCACAGCGTGACACTAAGGCCGCATCCGGTGGTCTTTGGCAAACTTCTCGATCACTGGGGCCAGCGCGGGCCTGCCGAAATCGCGCCAAAAAAGGCCTCGCTGTATCGGTATTGCTACCGATACGCCACGTTAAACGGCTTTGTCTTTGATCCACCGCGTTGCCACCCCTACAATCCGCTGCCTTCACTTCGATTGTCGTTGCCGCAGGTGTGCGGTGATCGGCAGATAGAGGTGATCAGTGCGCTGTTTGATGCGGGCTGGACCGAAGGCGCTGATCTGGGGTCGGTTGATAGGTTACAAGCGATCCTCGATCGAGCCGGTTTTGACGGTGCGGCGATGTTAGCGGCGATTGAAACCGATGCGGTTAAGCAGCAATTACGCGATGAAACCGAGCAAGCGATCGGCCACGGGGTTTTCGGGGTGCCGACTTTTATTGTCGATCAACAACTGTTTTGGGGTAATGACCAAGTTGATCACCTGGAACTGTATCTGCAGGGTGATGATCCGTTGGATGTGGATGCTGTCGAGGCGATGTTGGCGCGACCTCGCGGCATCGATCGTAAGGTCATGAAGGATGATAATCGCAGGCTGCAACATAAAAACGTTAAACGGTAGTTTGTGCATAAAACTTAGACTTTATGTGTACGCTGATGGTGTTTACAATCCCTTCTCAGTCGACGTCGCAGAGCACCCGGGCGTGCTTAGCCAAGCTGACAGATAAACTGTGGGTATAAATGATTAGTTATTAATAGCTTGTTATCTATATTTAATTACTAATAAAAAATTTAAGTTAACAACATTCGGGCAAACGTTATGAAACATTGGACAGTGTATCTCTCCGGCGAAATCCATTCCGACTGGCGACAGCAGTTGATGGACGGGGCCAAGGCATTAGAATTACCCGTCAGCTTCACTTCGGCAGTGACTGATCACGAGGGTAGCGACGCTGCGGGTGATGGGCTGGGCGCCGAATCAAATAACTTCTGGCGTGATCATAAGTCGGCCAAGGTCAATGCGATTCGCACCAAAACGCAGATCGAGAGTTGTGACATTGCTGTGGTTCGTTTTGGTGATAAATACAAACAGTGGAATGCCGCGTTTGATGCCGGCTACTGCGCCGCGTTGGGCACACCCTATATCACCTTGCACGATGAGGCGATTATTCACCCGTTGAAAGAGGTCGATGCTGCCGCGATGGCGTGGGCGCAAACACCCGAGCAGATTGTCGACATACTCAAATATGTGACCACCGCATAACAAGCAGGTAGATCGCCTAATCAAGCCGCCTTCGGGCGGTTTTTTTGTATCTGGAAAAGCTGTGAAGTCGAGTGCTGAGAATTTGACACAGCTGTTTGCAAGATAATGAGCTATCTATCGGTTAATGTGGGGTTTTTTGGCTAGCATGGTCTAAAGTTTCAGGATGGTTTCGGATCGATCCGTGTTTCGCGGTTGCTGGCAACAGCATGAAATACGATCTCATGTTAATGACTCGGTAAGCGGAGAATTATATGAAGATTGGTATACCCAGGGAGATACACCAGGACGAGAAGCGGGTTGCGACCACCCCTTCGGTAGCAACGTTGCTACAGAAGATGGGTTATGACGTTGCGATTCAAGCTGGTGCGGGCCTAGGCGCTAAGTTCCCCGACGACGCGTACCGCGAGGCCGGTGTAGAGGTGATCGAAGGCGCTGAGGCATTGTGGGCGGCCAGCGATATCGTGCTAAAAGTACGGCCACCTGAACTGAACAGCGAGTTGGCAAAGCACGAGACCGAGCTGCTCAACGAAGGTGCGACGCTGATCAGCTTTTTGTGGCCGGCGCAGAACCCTGAATTGATGGAGCAGTTGGCAGCCCGCAAGGTTAACGTGCTGGCGATGGATTCGGTGCCCCGTATCAGTCGCTCTCAGAGATGTGACGCGCTCAGTTCGATGGCCAATATCTCCGGTTATCGGGCACTGGTCGAAGCTTCTAACGAATTTGGCCGTTTTCTCAACGGCCAGATTACCGCTGCGGGTAAAGTTGCCCCCGCCAAGGTGCTGATTATCGGTGCCGGTGTTGCCGGTCTGGCGGCGATCGGAACCGCCGGACGAATGGGCGCTATCGTCCGCGCTTTCGATACCCGGCCCGAGGTTGGTGAACAGGTCGAGAGTATGGATGCTGAGTTCCTGACCATCGAGATCGAAGAGGATGGCAGCGGTGGCGGTGGCTACGGTAAACAGATGTCGAAAGAGTTTATCGATGCCGAGATGGCGTTGTTCCGTGAACAAGCCAAAGATGTCGATATCATCGTTACCACCGCGTTGATTCCGGGTAAGCCAGCGCCCAAGTTGATTCTGGCCGACATGGTCGAGTTGATGGCCGAAGGCAGCGTTATCGTCGATCTGGCCTCCGAGCAGGGCGGTAACTGTGAGCTGACGGTCCCCGGCGAGGTTGTCGTTCGCCATGGTGTATCGATCATCGGTTATACCGATCTGCCGAGTCGGTTGCCGACTCAGTCAAGCCAGCTGTATGCCACCAACGTTCGCAACGTATTGTCCGAGTTGACCCCGGATAAGGACGGCAAACCAAACTTCAACATGGAAGACACCATCATTCGCGGCACCACCGTGATCCTTGAAGGTGAGATTACCTGGCCACCGCCACCACCGCAGATCTCGGTCGCGCCACCCAAGCCCAAGGTTGAACCGCTGCCCGAACCCGAACCAATGTCGGCGGCCAAACGCAGCCTGATTACGTTCGGAAGTATGGGCATTGCGATGGCATTGCTGCTGGCGCTGGGTACCGTTGCACCGCCGGCCTTTATGTCGCATCTGATCGTCTTTGTGCTGGCCTGTTTTGTCGGTTGGCAGGTGGTCTGGGCAGTTAAACCGTCGCTGCATACGCCGCTTATGAGTGTCACCAACGCGATCAGCGGCATTATCGTGATCGGCGCGCTGTTGCAGGCCGGTTCCGGCAGTGTCAGCGTCTCCGTTCTTGCTTTTGTCGCAACGCTGATCGCCAGTATTAACATCGCCGGCGGTTTCTATGTCACTCAGCGGATGCTGAAAATGTTTGTCAGGGAGGATTGATCATGGGCGGATTTGTAATTTCGGCCTATATCGGCGCCAGTGTTTTGTTCATTCTCAGCCTTGGTGGTCTGAGTAATCAAGAAACCGCACGTCGCGGTAATGTCTACGGCATCGCCGGCATGGCGATCGCTATCCTTGCTACGCTGGCCAGCGATCAGGTCAGCGGCATCGGCTGGATTATTCTGGCGATGGTGATCGGTGGTGCCATCGGGGTCTATTTTGCCGTTAAGGTGCAGATGACTCAGATGCCCGAGCTGGTGGCGATGATGCACAGCTTTGTCGGTTTGGCGGCCGTGATGGTTGGTTATGCCAGTTTTCTCGATCCGGAGCTAACACTGATCGGCGCAGAGAAAACGGTCCACGATGTAGAAGTCTATCTGGGCATATTGATCGGGGCGGCGACCTTCTCCGGCTCATTGATCGCCTTCGGTAAGCTGCGCGGCATCGTCGCCAGTAAACCCCTGCTGCTACCGGGTCGTCATTGGATGAATCTATCGGCTTTGGTGCTGTGTATCCTATTCGGCAGCAGCTTTGTCGGTGGTGGCGGTAGTGATCTGCAGGTGATGACCGGTACTGCACAACACAGCATCTGGCCGTTGATCCTGATGACACTGGTCGCGTTGGCGTTTGGTGTCCACATGGTGATGGCGATCGGCGGGGCCGATATGCCGGTGGTGGTTTCGATGCTGAACAGCTATTCGGGTTGGGCGGCGGCGGCGGCGGGCTTTATGCTCTCCAACGACCTGTTGATCGTGGTTGGTGCACTGGTCGGTTCCAGCGGCGCGATCTTGAGCTACATCATGTGTCGGGCGATGAACCGTAAGTTCGTCAACGTCATTCTCGGTGGTTTCGGCACTACCACCAGCACCTCATCAGCCGGTCAAGAAGAGCAGGGCGAGACCACCTCAACCACAGTTGAAGATGTCGCCGATCTACTCAATAACGCCAATTCTGTGGTTATTGTTCCCGGTTACGGCATGGCGGTTTCACACGCGCAGCATCCGGTTTCAGAAATTACTCAGGCGTTGCGTAACAAAGGCGTTAACGTGCGCTTTGCCATTCACCCGGTTGCCGGGCGGATGCCAGGTCATATGAACGTGCTGCTGGCCGAAGCCAAAGTGCCGTACGATCTGGTGCTGGAGATGGATGAAATCAACGATGATCTGCCTGAAACCGACGTAGTATTGGTGATTGGTGCCAACGATACGGTTAACCCGTCGGCGGCTGAAGACCCGGGTAGCCCGATTGCGGGTATGCCGGTGATCGAGGTGTGGAAGGCAACCACGGTGGTTGTGTTTAAACGTTCGATGGCGACCGGTTATTCGGGGGTTGAGAATCCGTTGTTCTTTAAGGACAACACTCGGATGTTGTTTGGAGATGCCCGTGACAGTGTTGATGGGATTTTTAAGAACTTGTAACGGTTGATTTGGCGTTACTAAAAACCCGCTTCGGTTAATTCGAAGCGGGTTTTTTATTAGGCTGGTTTTGTAGGAGCCCAGTCCTCTGGACGATTTTTGTTGTCTGGTTGTTCCGCTCGTTATTGATGTGGATTGATGGCTTTATTCCGCCTTTCCGGGCGGAATAGAAATATCAGCACAGCTACTATTTATATTCCTTTTCAAATTGTTCAGCAGTTTGAGCAGTTGTACGAACAGCATTAGCAATCATACGAACATTTGTCATTGCCGCGGCGTACCCGTCTAAACCAGGCATCTGCGCAGCAGCTGTAGCATCAGAAACAACTTGCACCTCGAATCCTTGCTCCATAAATTCACGCATGTGCGCTTCGGTACATAGATTGGCAGACATTCCCGCTAGAACAATCTTATCTATCCCACGTTTTCTTAGTTGCAATACCATATCGTTGGTTTCAGGACCGTAAACTTTATGTGGGCTAGCCACAACTGTTTCGCCGTTGTTTATATATGGCTTATATAATGTAAGCCAATCAGCACCTGAGTTGTCAAAACCCCTAGTTGTTAATTGACCAGAACGATCAAACATACCCATCGAATGCATTGCTTTTTCTAGTGCCCCACCGTGCTCCCATTTGTGCTCCTGAGGATAGTAATAATGTGGTGATACGAAAACTGGAACACCTTTTTTCTCAGCAATTTTAAATAAGGTATGAATGTTATCTACAGTATTGTTTTCAGTTACACTCTTTCCTACTAATCCCCAAGTAACACCATCAGGACTCAAAAAGTCGTTTTGAGGGTCTGTAATAACGATTGCAGTATTACCTTTAGTTAGCACGACACCAGGGTCAGGCAACTCTGCATTTACACTAGTACTTATAATTGCAATTGCTGGCAACGTTAATGTAATTAATAGATGTTTCATGTTTGTCTCCTTTGATAATTTAACTCACAACGAGAGTATGGATTAAAAGGCGATATGTTCTGTGCTTACTAGTGCCATAGATATACTATATCGTCTCAATTTTGAGAAATTATGGTTGCCATATGCTATAAGGTGCTAAAAATATGCTATATAGTATTAAAAATATGCTATTTCGTATTGATTCGGAGGTTGTATGGATCCTCTTAGCTCAATTCTAAAAAATGTTCGGCTGGAAGGTAGTGTATATTTCAATGCTTGCTTTTCTGCACCGTGGGGGCTTGATTTAGGCCAGAACAAGCGAGCCTATTTCCACATTGTTGTGCGGGGAACATGCTATATTCAAGTAGGTGAAAAAAAAGACCTGCTACAAGGAGGGGATATTGTCATTCTACCTCATGGAATAGCACACCAAATTTTCGATGATCCGTCTTCAGATTGCGTGGATGCTCAGCAAGTTGTTCCTGGGTTGATTTCTGGCATTAACCCTTTTGAGGGAAAAGATCAAAGTCGAGATATTGATATCCTATGTGGCTATTTTGATTTTAATGATTCAGCACCCAGCTGTTTTTTAAATTCATTGCCTGATGTAATACACTTAACACAAGAACACAGAATTCATTTCTCATTTTTAGATAATGCACTTTCATTAATAACGCAAGAAACAAAAACAAAATCTCTCGGCAGAGAAATACTGATTGATAAGATTACAGAGTTAATGTTCGTTCAAATAATACGTGTACACGTAAACCTTAATGAAAATGAACAAAACATTTTCTCGGCTTTAAATGACAGAGTTCTTTCAGTAGCATTACAACTCATGCATACAGAGCCAGAAAAAAGCTGGACAGTTGATAGTTTAGCTAAAGCTACTGGCATGTCTCGATCTCGATTTTCCAATCATTTTCATGACTTTATTGGAGAACCCCCCATGCATTATCTACATTCTTGTCGAATGCAAGTTGCAAAACAAAAAATTGAAGAAACAGAATCACCTTTAAATATCATCTCCGAAGAAGTTGGCTATGCTTCAGATAGCGCTTTTAAGACAGCATTTAAAAAGTTTTTTGGTAATTCGCCGAAAACATTTCGACGGAACACCAAACAGATGAACCAGCCTAATGATAGGCATTAAAAACATTTTGAATATTTAAGGACGCTGTAAAAACCATCTTAATTAAATGGTGATTTCACCAGTAACTGAATAAGTTTTTACACCGACAAAAATTATGGGCACTGCGCATGAAATAGCTTCTTCTTTTTGTGGGTAAGATCAGATTCTTAAATGAGAAAAGTCTTAATTCTAAAATCTTTATTTACTGCTTAGTATGCCAGCATGTTTCCATGATTTTACAAGATGGCTCCAAGATCAAGGTTTTGTTGTATTAAGTTTTGTTGTATTAAGTTTTGTTGTATTGGTTTTAGTTTTATCAGCCTATGATGCAGGTAGCGGTAACCGTCTTGTTTTCTTCATATCAATTATTATTGATTTGGGGGTGTTATACGGTTCACTTTTCGATAAGGATAGTTTAATGCCGCTGGCAATAATTGAGGCATTATGAATTTTATTTCAACCATTAATAGCAGTTTTACTTAAAGGTGTCGAGCTGTTAGAAATGCTTAATAACCGATTTCGTCGGCAGAAAAAATCTTCCGATCGTAAGTCCAAGCGTAAATGTTTAAAACGGATTAAAATACAGCCTCGTTAAATTACTCATGGTCACTTTCGTAATTACCTAAGAAGGCTTCGAAGAAATTAGGCCGCTAATTGAGTCAGGAAAATATCTATTTTGGCTCAATGATGAGGTTCTGTCTCAGAATGACAGCGATAACCTCATGGAGAAAAATATTGAAGTAAGCTGTTTTAAGTATGTTGTAGATATGGAGGATGAAGAATCACTATTTACAATAGCCGCGCATCACCCCGGTGAGAGAGTATGGTTAGAATCAAGACCTAAAATTTAACAAGGAAGATAAATCACTCTGCTGGCTGGACAGGTTAACGCGCGTCTTTGCTTGCGGCGTTAGTTGCCTCGGTTCGGCTTAGGGTTGTGCCAATCTGAAAGCCCGTTCAAACTGCCAAGGTGCAACATTGCAGTACAAGGAAGACGGCCTCTTCAACACTCCATTTCTGGAGCGGTCCTCCGAAAGATTTATCAATTTAAAAACCTGTGGTTTCGGTCGGTGTTCCGGTCTGAACTCGCAGCAATTGAAAGCAAGTGTCGTGATCAAAGGCGTAGGCTGAAGTCACGGGGTAATAGGGAAGTCCTGCATTGCTTATGGCAGCTAACAAGTGGCGATGGCTTGCCGTCAAGATAATTACGTCAGGTAAAAAGGTAGGATTACCCCGCCAACCTATCAGGCGACAACCAACCCCTTTCGACGCAGCCGAGCATTGCTGTTTGGTATTGGATCAGAGCTGGGGATGTTTGAGGTGACGTAGTAGCCGAGTTTCCCCAGCGGCCAATGCCAAATACAACGCGCAGGACAAATTGGCAGGATGCCAGATTTGCACAGCCGAAGGCTGCCCGTAGGGTGAAGCACATGGATGTACGAAATGAATTCGGTGTAGCCGACAAGTCGTGGGGTTGAGGCTTTTCTTGCTTCGCTCTTTGTGTTGTTTGACAAAGAATGACGCCGCCTTGCCGGGCGGAATGAAAATATCTGCACTCTCGATAATACTGGTGGGTAATCCTCCTTTTTTTAGCTGGCGCCAAAAGTAGAGGTTAAGCCACCATCAATGGGGGCCTGCCGCCGTTAGCTGTATGTGGTCGCTTATGGTTGTAAAACCAAAGCCGCAGCATCTCCCTGCTAATTCTTGGTCTGTTGCATCCGGTTCAATTTCCTGATTATTCCCGTCGAAGTTAGCAGCGTATCAGAACATCGCCTGCCGCTGGCTGCCCCTTTTCGCAATGAGATCCTAACTTATTGATTGCGATTATTAATCCTGTATTCTAAGAAATTTATACTCTTAGTCAGACTCTAGAGTTAACGCTGATTAGAGGTCTTTTCCGCCAGGGAAGTAGTTGATATCGGCATGTTTCACTATTTTGGTTACGGTTCCAACATGAGCATGACTTCACTGCGGGCTAAGGGCGTTGAACCTCTGGCTGCGCGGCGAGCGCTATTACAAGGTTGGCGTTTACGTTTTAACGTACAGCATTTCTTTCGCCATGAAGGCGGTGTAGGCAACATAGAGTGCACAGGGAACCCTGACGACAGCGTACTTGGCCTGCTCTATCAATGCCCGGATGAGGCCCTCGCAGCGTTGGACGCCATGGAGGCTTATGGACATGGCTACGATCGTATCTCGGTCGAGCTTGAGGCAGAAGGGGAATATATTTCAGCCCTTGCCTATATTGGTATGCCTGAGTTTATCAATGAGACCTGCCTGCCGAGCCGGCGCTATCTCAATATTCTGATCAACGGCGCCCGTCAGGCGAGCCTTGCATCTGACTATCTACAGACACTTATGCTGAATCCGGTTCACCAACCGGAAGAATACCCGCTGTTTACACCACCGTCTGGGAATTACCCCTCATTCCAAGCTGACTCTCTTGCGCAGCAACCTTTATACACTGCGCTTTATGGTAGCGTGTTCGATATGTCCGAGGCGCGTCCCCTGCATGAATTTCTTAAGGGGTTCTTTGGTGGCAAGGATATGACACTATTCCACATCAAACGGCTGGACTGCAGTGACGGTAACGAATCAATGGATCAAGTCAGGTACGGGCGCTTTAATGAAGCCCAACGGCACTACATCAATAGTTACCTGAATGAGTACGCTAGGGAGTACCGCTACGTAGGGCACTTCGATTACAACCAAGATTGAGAGCGAAAATATGGATCATTTTCTTCCGGCACTACCCCATGGCTCTATCGAAGAGGTCTTTCCTGATATCTTTTTTGTCAGTGGGGCGATGGAAACCGTGCTCCAGGATATGGACTGGCAGTTCAGCCGCAACATGACGGTAGTGCGCGATGGTGAACGTTTGATTATCGTCAACAGTGTGCGCCTGACTGAAGAGGGGCTGGTAGCGCTTGAAAGCCTTGGTCGGGTAACCGATGTGGTGCGGCTTGGCGCCTTGCACGGGAGAGACGATGAGTTTTACGTACAGCGTTATGATGCTGAGTTCTGGGCTCTGCCAGGAGTGGCCGATGCAAGTGGCCTGAAGACCGTTAGAACACTGACAGAAGAGGGGCCGTTACCGATTTCAGATGCGTCCCTGTTCGTCTTTCGTACCAGCCAGGTGCCTGAAGCGATCCTGCGTATCGATCGTGCTGACGGTGTCCTTATCGCCTGTGATGCATTACAGAACTGGCTCAGTCCGGATCAGTATTTTTCAGATGCATCGCGGGAACGGATGCAGAATATGGCGTTTTTTACACCAGCAAATATTGGGCCTGTCTGGCTTCAGGTGGCAGCCCCGGCGGGCGATGATTTCGTACGCTTGAAGGCGCTTTCATTTAAACATGCCCTTTGTGGTCACGGTGAACCGCTACTCGACACTGCGCATGAACAGTATCTCGCCACCTTCAATCGTATTTTCGGTGTCTGACGCACCGGATACAGAAGAGTGAGCATGGGGGCGGTTATGCTGCAACTGCCAGGTTATGAGATTGACTCGGTACTAGGCCGCTCCGTTGGGCGTGTGGCCTACCGGGCTCGTCGAATTACAGATGGCAGCGAGGTGGTGGTGGAAACCCTTGATGCGGAATATCCCGACCGTAAAGGGGTGGCCGAAATCCGCCGCGAAGGCATCATAGCCAAACGTCTCTGTGAGGTCGATGGTGTGCGTAAGGTCTATTCCGTTTTGCCCCATGGCAGCGGTAATCTGGCGCTGGTTGGTGAGTTGTACGAACATTCCCTTGAGTCTCTTCTTGCACGGGAGGGCGGCAATGGATTACCCCTGGCTGAGTTTCTTGATATCGCCCAGAATCTGGTCCGGACATTAGGTGCGATACACCGTCAGGATATTGTTCACAAGGCATTAACCCCAGCACATGTGCTTTATGATCCCAGTACGGGTGCCACTGCGTTGGCAGGTTTCGCCATCGCCTCTGAACTGGATCAGGAGCGGCAGGCGGTCCACTTATCGCGACGTCTTGAGGGACCATTGCCTTACATGTCACCGGAGCAGACCGGACGGATGAACCGGGATCTGGACTACCGGTCTGACTATTACTCGCTTGGTGTGGTGCTGTTCGAACTGCTGACCGGCAAGCGGCCCTTCGAGGCAGACAATCTGCTGGGGTGGGTGCACAGTCACATCAGCCGTTTGCCGCCTGTCCCTCATGAAACTTGCTCTGAAGTACCCGAAGTGGTTTCTGAGATCATCCTCAAACTGCTCGCCAAAAGCCCTGAAGCGCGTTACCAGAGTGCCGAGGGGCTATTACACGATCTGGCTTGTTGCGCCGATCGACTGGCTGCTGGGCACGGCATTGAGCCGTTTGAGCTTGGCATAAAAGATGTTTGTAATAAGTTTCTTGTGCCGCAAGCACTGTATGGACGCGACTCTGAGGTTACCGAGCTGCTTGGACTGTTCGAGTCGGCAGTGGCTGGCAGTAACGAATTCTGCCTGGTTTCTGGATACTCGGGTGTGGGTAAGTCTGCTCTAGTTAATGAGATGGATCGTCCACTGATACGTGAACGAGGCTTTCTGGTTCAGGGCAAGTTCGAACAGTTTCAGCATGGCGAGGCTTATACCGCCCTTGCTGCGACCTTCCGCGGTCTGGTACAGCAGGTTCTGGCCGAGCCGGAATCAAGCCTGGCGCAGTGGCGTGAGCAGTTGTTGGATGCGCTGATACCCAACGCGCGGCTAATGGTCGATCTGGTACCCGAACTGGAACTGATCATTGGTCCTCAACCGAATGTGACAGCGTTGCCGCCCGCAGAAGCGCGTAACCGTCTGCACATTGTTTTAACTGCCTTCCTACATGTTTTTGCTGGGGAGGGGCACCCAGTGGTGCTGTTCCTTGATGACCTGCAGTGGAGCGATGCCCCGACGCTGGAACTGATACGTCGACTGGTGACATCCAGAGAGCTGAGTCATCTGCTGCTAATCGGTGCTTATCGTGACAATGAAGTGGGTGCCGGGCATCCGTTATGGTTGCTGATTGACGATTTGAAGGCCAAAAAGCATATTCGTCATCTTCCCTTAGGTCCGTTGAAATGCGATTCCGTGGCGCATCTGGTTGCCGATGGACTGTGCCGGGAGCTCAATGAAACGCGCCCGATGAGTGACATGCTCTTTCAGAAAACCCAGGGAAACCCCTTTTTTGTTAATGAGTTATTAAGGCAGTTTCACAAAGAGGGTACGCTTGTTCCCGACCCGGACCGCGGTGGCTGGAACTGGGACCTCGATGCAGCACGCTGGTCAGGAGTAAGCAGTGATGTGGTGGAGTTTATGGTCGAAAACCTACGTCGTCTGGATCCTGAAACTCAGCGAGTCTTACAGTTAGCGGCTTGTATCGGCAGCACCTTTGACCTGCAAACCCTCTCTGCTATTTACCAACTCACCATCACTGAGACGGCCAGTGCACTGCTCCCTGCGCTAAAGCAACACGTTGTACTGCCTCTAAATAGCGATTATCGCTTGGTAGGTGAACAGTTAGAAAGCGATAGTGAGTTTCTGTCACTCAATCCGAGTTATCGATTCCAGCATGACCGGGTGCAGCAAGCTGCATATGCCCTCATCAACGCGCAGCAACTTCGCTCGGTACACCTATCTGTTGGGCGCCTGATGCTGCAACACGCGGGTGAGACGGTGCCGGATGAAAGGCTCATCGATATTGTTGGGCACCTTAACGAAGGCCGTCAATTGATTACCTCTGCGCAAGAGCAACTGCTTGTTGCAGAGCTTAATCTGCGTGCAGGTGTTCGTGCCCGACACTCGACGGCTTATGAGTCAGCACTTAATTATCTGAAAGTCTCGCTGGAGCTGTTGCCTTCCGCACCCTGGCAGGCGGTGCCGGAACTGATGCGGGTGCTGGCAGAAGAAACTCAGCAGTGCGCTTATCTCACCGGACGTGCAGACGAGGCTGATCACTGGATCGAAGTGATGCAGAAACATGCCCGCTCTGATTTAGAACGCAGCAGTATCCTTGCTACCCGGACTCGCCAGTATGCGACCTTGGGGCGTATGGAGGAGTCTATTCTTTCCGCCATTCAGGGTTTGGCCATGCTGGGCGTAAAGTTTACCGACGACCCTACGCAGGAGGATATTGCGCGGGAACGTCAGCTGGTAGAGGAGAATCTGGGCAGCCGGTCTATTGCTGAGTTAGTTGAGGCTATACAGGTAGAGGACCCTGCCACACTCACCGCTATGCGGTTGTTGATGGAAATTTTTGCGGCGGCTTTTCTTTCTGGTAGCGGCAATCTGTTTCCCTATCTGGTGCTGAAATCGGTCAATCTATCTTTACGCCATGGTAACTGCCCGGAGTCGGCATTTGCTTATGCCGCATACGGAATGTTGTTATGTGGTGAACTGGATGAGCCGGCACTTGGTTGTCAGTATGGTGAGGTCGGGTTGGCGATTAACGAGCGTCTTGACGATCTCACACTAAGGGCTCGTGTGATTTATGTTTACGCCATGTTCGTGTCTCACTGGAGCCACCATTGGTCGGGTCTGACGGCTTGGTTTCGCAAGGGTATCGAAGCGGGATACCAGTCGGGCGATCTGCTTTATCTGGCCTATAGCGCTCAGGATTGTGTGATCTGGGATCCGACCATGGACTTGCAAACAGCCCATCGGTTACACGCTGAGAACCTGGAGATTGTTCGCGAATGCGCCTATCAGGATTCTCTGGACTCAGGCACGCTGTTTCTGCAGCTACAGCGCAATCTACTCGGCCTTACCAAAGCACCTTGCTCCCTCAGCGATGACTCTTTCGACGAAGAGCAGTGTCTCGCGGGAATGCGCCAGCGCCAGTTTATGACTGGGATTGCCAACTTCCATATTTACAGTGCTGAAATTTGCTTCATTCATGGCGAATACGAGCTGGCCCATGATCACATACGTGCTCAGGATCGGTTGATCAAGTCGGCGATGTCACTGCCACAATTAGTGCGCTTTTATATTGTTGCCTTTCTGACGTTAACCACCCGTTACCCGGACATGAACGCAGATGAACAGACAGAAACGCGACAGCGGTTAGATCGTGATCTCCTCCGCATGACGCGCTGGGCAAATAACTGCGCGGTTAATTTCCGTCATCTGCAGTACCTGATGGAGGCAGAGCTTAAACGAATAGATGGCAGTAACGAAGCAGCACAGGAGTGTTATGACGCTGCCATTGATGCCGCGCGGGAAAGCGGATTTATTCGCGATGAGGCAACTGCCTGTGAACGTGCTGCGCGGCACCTGCTGCTGCTTGGCCGTCGACGCTCAGCAGAAGGGTACCTGCGCGGTGCTCACCATAGCTACGACCGCTGGGGTGCGCAGCGTAAGGTTACGCAACTTGAGCAGGAGCACCCGGTTTTACGTGAGCTGGTCGCAGCCCCCGCTGTTTTCTCCAGACGTTTAGAGATCGGGGATATGGACTTGGCCTCGGTGATGAAGGCATCCAGGGAGATCTCGGGCGAAATCGTTTTGGATCAGCTGCTCAATACGACGATGGCTATACTGCTGGAAAATGCTGGTGGTCAATGGGGCTGTCTGGTAGTTCGTCGTGATGGGCGTTTAATGGTCGAAGCTGCGGTGTTGCCGGAGGCTGGCTTACCGATCAGCAGTGTGCCAAATCGCTCGTTGGTCCCCGATTTTAACGGGGCTCAGGTGCCGCTGCCCGTCACTCTTATCAGCGAGGTGCTGCATAGCGGTGAGGCAGTGGTGCTTCATGATGCAGCCAGTGAGGGGCCGTTTGTTCGGGACCCCTATGTACTTATGGCACGGCCGAAGTCTCTGTTTTGTGTGCCGATTCTGCAGGAGCGTGTTGAAGGTGCCCTGTATATGGAAAACAATCTGAGCTGCGGTATTTTTACTAAAGAACGTGTAGAGGTGATCCGTCTCCTTGCTGCTCAGGCGGCTGTTGCGATCGAGAATGCACGTCTCTACGAGCAGATTCAGGATTACTCTCGAACGCTGGAAAACAAGGTGGCCGAACGCACCGCCCGGTTAGAACAACTTAACAAAGACCTGCAAGGCCTTGCTGACCGTGATGGCTTGACCGGTGTGGCCAATCGACGCCGAGGTGATACCTACTTGACACAGGTGTGGGGCCGACTACGGCGCGAAAAGCAGCCGTTATCAGTGATCATGCTAGATGTCGATCACTTCAAGGCCTTTAACGATAACTATGGTCATCCGGCGGGAGATAGCTGTCTGATTTTGGTGGCAGAGGCAATACAGAAGGAATTGTCACGCCCTGCCGATCTGGTTGCACGCTACGGTGGCGAGGAGTTTATATTGATCCTACCCAATACTGATCATCAGGGTGTAGCCCAGGTAGGCGAAGCCGTACGTCGCGCGGTGGAGGGGCTTGCGATCATGCACGAACATTCTTCTGTGGCTAAGGTAGTGACCGTGAGTGCGGGTACAGCAACCATTTTACCCAGAGGCGAGGTAGATGTTGAACACTTGGTTCGTGAAGCGGATATTGCCCTATACCGGGCCAAACAGATGGGGCGAAACCAGATTATTCCCCACCAGAGCTAGCATAGATAGTTAGGAGCGCTGCCAGCACACGCAGCATGCGAACCTGTTGTCCGGTTTGCTGCTTCATGGCGAAGCAATTGTGCGCCTTTTATCTCCGCCGATAATAGAGCCAATAACGCGGGACCTGCTTTGGCTTTATCGCCATAGCAGGAATTTCCCGTCGATTCAGGATAAACCGATGACTATATCGACCTGGAACGCCCAACCAATTAGCGCTTAATGGAACGCTACAGCCAATGGGACCCTCACCAAGGTCATAGCCACAACAGGGAAGTGAATAGAAATGTAGGCATGCGCTCTGGGGAGCGTGAGCCTGCGCAGGAGAGGGTTCTATTGGCGTCAAATAAAACTCCCACAAGATGCAACTAAATTATCAATTCTTGATCCAAGCCACAACGCTGTCCAAATGAACTGGATTAACTCGGTACCCGAGCATCATCGATCAAGGAACCCACAGCATGCACCCAAGCCATAATCTGTTTACCGCCACCGACCTGGATACACCATCATCATGGAAAATGTAATATTTATGGCACCGTTTGCTATTCTTCTGGTCGGTGGGTATTTTTTGGGAAAAGTGATGAAATTGACTTGGAAAGACTCCGATGAAACAGAGCAGGAAGACCTTCCTGAGGACAACGGCTCGACCACAAAATCTGATAAAACAGGCAGTTGCTAAGCGGATACGCGAAGACAGCCATTACACCCTGGCAAGCGGAAGCTATTAGCGTTTTCCAGTTTAACAGGGGCGGGTTAATGTACTTGCCCTGCCGGGCATTGGCCTAGTAGTCGCTCCACAAGCCAGCTTTCATCTTTCAGCAAAAACATGCGCTGAAAAGCCGTTCAGCTTCAGTCAGTAGGCTTGGAATACCGAACTATTGAGGGTGCTGTGCGTTCCGTTATCGCGGGGTGAGCATATAAGGAGATGCCGCATGGCAGGCGAAACCGGTCTTAGTAAATTGTTGGCCTCTATGTCGCCAACGTTGCTTGAAGAGGAGTATGTTTTTTGCAGCATAGAAAATGCAGCATATGGTGATTTTAAGGAATTGAGACCTATCGCTACTTTTAGTGAATCTGAGGGGCTCACGCTTGTTGTACCTAAGGCCCTCGCGGACAGTAACGCTCTCAGTTATGAATCGGTCTTCAGAGGCATCACGTTGACTGTGCACTCCAGTCTAGATGCGGTTGGACTTACCGCAGCAGTGTCAACGAAACTGTCAGAACATGGCATCAGTGCAAATGTCATAGCAGCTTATTATCACGACCATATTTTTGTTCAGGCGGAGTGTGCCGAACAAGCGATGGCAGCCCTCGGCGAGTTCGCTCGCTAACCATCAGCGGCACAATAAAGGCTACTCGATCGCCACTGCTGTCCCACAATTATTGATCAAAAAGGAATCCTCATTTGAGGGTTCCT
>JBALVL010000072.1:0-8824 GCA_036961355.1 Motiliproteus sp. | reverse complement strand
GTCGGCCCATAGCCGCCTCTGATAAAGAACTTGTCCAACGTCAGTAGTCGGCCCATAGCCGCCTCTGATAAAGAACTTGTCCAACGTCAGTAGTCGGCCCAAAGCGGTCGCCTGGGGTCTGCGAACACGGCAACCTTCCCAGCTCACCAGAAACACGGAAGCGGACGCCGATCTTACTGTCCTGAGCGCCTGCTAATGACAAGATCTGCGACTTAGCGGTCATCAGCCTGGAGGTATGTTAGGTCGACGATCAGATCGCTTTGAGCCTCTCTGCATGAACCAAATTCAATCTGATGATGGACGTAGATGCTGTCACTGCCCGTGGGTGAAAGGTTAGGCATAAAAAAACCCGCACTCGAAAGTGCGGGTCTCGCTAAATAAGAACAGCTAGCATGTCAGGTCGCTGTTCTATCTCCGTTGCCAAGCTATCAATCAATAGCCCTTCAGATGATCGATATACTCAGGCAAGAACAGCGAAATTTGTGGGATATAGGTGATCAGCATCAAGAAGAACAGCAGCAACAACATCCATGGCAGTACCGACTTGATTACCCACAGCATGTCGTGGCCCGTAATACCTGCCGTCACGAACAGGTTGAGCCCCACCGGCGGCGTCAGCATACCGATCTCCATGTTAACCACCATGATGATACCCAGGTGAATGGGATCGATACCCAGCTGAACCGCAATCGGGAACAGGATCGGCGCCATGATCAGCAGGATCGCAGTCGGCTCCATGAAGTTACCGGCAATCAGCAACAGGATGTTAACCACGATCAGGAAGCCCCACGCTGGCAAGCCCCACTGCAGAATGATCTCGGCCACCGAGTGCGGAATGCGCTCGGTCGTTAACACGTGGGCAAACAACATCGCGTTGGCGATGATGAACAGCAGCATCATGCTGACTTTGGCCGCATCCAGGACAACCTTGTTTACTTCTCGGTCGAAGATACTGCGCGGAATCGCAATGATCATCTGCACCGTATTACGAACCACTAGGGCAGGGTAGCTCTCGCCCACCTTACGCCAAGGCACCCCTTTAATCGGGCCCATGTCACGATAACCGACAACCGCAACCAGGAAGGCGTATACCGCCGCTGCGGCGGCTGCTTCGGTCGGGCTGGCAATACCACCGTAGATCGAGCCCAAGACGATGACGATCAGCATCAGACCGCCCATGGCGATACTGGCGGATTTGGCCAGCTTCAGGAAACCGGGGAACGGCTGAGAAGGCAGCTTGGTAATGCGGGCGACGATATAGATCACCACCATCAACAAGAAGCCCATCATCACCCCCGGAACCAAACCTGCCATGAACATCCGCGACGCTGAGACTTCGGTCGCTGCCGAATACACCAGCATCACAATCGATGGAGGAATCAAGATGCCCAAGGTACCCGAGGTGGTGATAACGCCGGCCGCCAGCTTTTCTGGATAACCCGAGCGCACCATTCCGGCAATAACGATTGATCCGATCGCCGCAACGGTTGCGGGAGAGGAGCCAGAAACCGCAGCAAACAGCATACAAGCCATGATCGACGCCATCGCCAGACCACCCTTGATATGACCGACGCTATCGATGGCAAAATCGATGATCCGCTTAGCGACACCACCGGTCGACAAAAATGCCGACGACAGGATGAAGAACGGAATCGCCAGCAGGGTGTAGTGCTCGGAGGTTGCCTCAAACAACTTCAGCGCAATCGACGCCAAGGAGTCATTGGAGAACATCAGGATCGTGCTGACACTGGACAGGCCCAGTGCAATGGCGATCGGCATACCCATGAACATGCAGGCGAATAAAAACAAAAACAACGTTGCTGTGGCCATTACTTCGACTCCCCCTGCTTGTTCATCGCCTTAATTTCTTCAGCAATATGCATACTCTCTTTTGCCTCGTCCGCCAGATGGAAGCCATCGGCTTTATGGGTGATAACACCCCATAGCAGATTAAGGAACCTAACCACCAACAAGGAAAAGCCGATTAGCAAGACGCTGGTCGGAATCCACTTCTCGATAGCCAGATCTTCCATTTCGATACCGATCATGTGCAGTTTGCTCAGATACACCCAGGAGCCGTAAAGAAACAAGCAGCAATAGAATAGGCATAGAGCTATCGCAACCATCGTCACACCTCGGTGGATATGGCGCGGTAGCATCTTGACGAACACGTCGACGCCAATATGGCTGCCGACCTTAACGCCGTAGGAGGCACCGAACAGCACGAACCAGGCTGACATTGTCAGCGTAACCTCTTGCGCCCAGTGGATACCGGCGTTAAAACCGAAGCGGGCAACCACTTCAGCAAACACCAGCAGCGTCATAGAGACCAGTAAGAGGCATAAAAAGCTCTCTTCCAGTCGATTTATCATTTTACCTAGCATGCCGCTGATACCCCTGTGACATCATGGTGTGGAGATTGATAGGTGGTGTGGAGCCAACCGTTGTGGTCTTTGAACCTGCCTCACCGGAGAGGGCTGCTGTGTCGTAACAACATTCTCCGGTAATACAGCTCCAGCTCGACCTGACAAAGCAGAAGCAAAGCTCCTGCTTCACAGGTGTAGGGAGGGTGCTTGGGAACCCTCCCTCATGGGAAGTAATGCTTATTTGTTTGAAGCAACCGCAGCTTCGATCAGATCAGCACCGATCTCGTCTTCAAACTGCTTCCAAACTGGCTTCATCGCTTCAACCCACTGGCTGCGCTCGGCATCGGTGATAGTAACCAACTGAGAACGCTTGGAGTCGATGATAGCCTGCTTATCGGAGCCAGCTTTCTCGGCCGCAACGGTGTTACCGAACGCGATAGCTTCGTCCAACGCCTTCTTGATCTCGGTTTGCAGATCCGCATCCAGCCCCATCCAGAACTCGGCAGAGGTTACAACGAGGTAATCCAGAACACCGTGGTTAGACTCGGTGATATAAGGCTGAACCTCGAAGAACTTCTTGGAGTAGATGTTGGACCACGAGTTTTCTTGTCCATCTACGGCTTTGGTTTGTAGAAGCGTAAAAACCTCGGAGAAAGGCTTTTTCAAAGGGACTGCGCCAACCGCTTCGAACTGTGCCTGAAGTACATCGGAGGTCATGATACGGAATTTTTTACCGGCAGCATCGCTAGGCGTGCGTAGCTCGTCACTAGCAGACAACTGCTTCATGCCGTTGTGCAGGTATCCAAGCCCGATAAGGCCTTTATCTTCTAGAGACTGAAGCAGTTTCTGTCCCTCTGGGCCTTTCTGGAAACGCTCAACCGCTTCTATGTCCTTGAATAGGAACGGCAGGTCGAAGATCTGTAGCTTCTTGGTGTATTTTTGAAACTTCGACAGTGAAGGGGCGGCCAATTGAACGTCGCCTAGCAACATCGCTTCGAGAACTTTGTTATCGCCGAACAATTGCGCACTGGGGAACACGGTGACCTCAACCTTACCCGGTAGGCGTTCAGCGACTAAGTCGCGGAAACGGTTGGCCATCTTTCCTTTGGAGGTGTTCTCCGCCACCACGTGGGAGAATTTAAGCTGTATGGGAGCGGCAACGGTAGCCTGTGCTCCTACTACCCCTATAGTCAGCGCCACTGCGGCGAAGGTTGTTTTAATCAAGCGCATAATGTTTTTCCTCATCGATATCTAATTTTTGTTTTGAATGGTTGTTACTGCGTTTTTACAATCCTTGGGACGCAGGAGATCCACCTGCGGCGATTAGGAAATGTCTTCAATGGTCGGTTGTGGGAGAGGACGCTGGCGGTTTTATTCAGTGCTCCAGGTTGAAGAAGGGCAACAGCTCTGCGAGCAACTGTTTGGGCGCTTCCTCAGCAATATAGTGACCAGCAGGAAGTGGCTTGCCCTGAACCTGATCTGCTACCTTCTGCCACTCATTTAGAGGGTTAAAGCAACGACCGACGGTTCCCTCAGACCCCCACATTACCAATAGGGGACAAGCCAATTTTTTACCCTTCTCGATATCGGCTCGATCGTGCTCTAGATCGATGGTGGCGCTGGCCCGGTAGTCTTCACAGATACCTGTTGCCGAGCCTGGCTGCCTCAGGCAACGTAAATATTCGGCGAAGGCTTCATCGGTAAACGGCGACATGCCTGAGCTGCGAGTACCCATGACGCTACGTAGATAAAGCTCCGGATCTGACTCAATTAAGGCTTCGGGCAGAGGGGCGGGACGGATCAGGAAGAACCAGTGCCAATAGGCTCGGGCGAACTCTTCGTTGGTTTGGGTATACATGGACAGAGTCGGTGCGATATCCAGCAGGATCATCCGCTCGACTAAATTTGGATGATCCATTGCTAGCCGATGAGAAACCCTGGCGCCTCGGTCGTGAGCAAGGATCGAAAATTGTTCGAACCCCAGCCGTTTCATTAGATCTGCCATATCCTGCGCCATCACTCTGTTGGAATGAGCGACATGCTTTTGTGATGCAGAAGGCTTACTGCTGTCGCCATATCCTCGAAGATCAGCAGCGATTACGGTGAAGTGTTCAGCCAGTGTGCTGGCCACCTTGTGCCAAATGACATGGGTCTGGGGATGGCCATGTAGTAGCAGAAGAGCTGGCCCACGACCGCCGATCCGAAAACTGACGTCGATTCCATTGACCCGCAAAGTATCTTTTTTATAGCCTTGAAACATATGGGCACCTCGACAAGTGGCCTTTGACATTCGGACACTTGATAGCAGAGTAGACTCGGTCGCGGGTTAGGGCTGCTTTATCCTTTATGTTTCTTGATCAAGCAGCCTAACCTAGACACTTGGATTGATGTTATACCTCACTTTACGTGTTATAAAGGGTCGTATTATGAGTATCAAAAACACGAATCGTGAACAATCCCCTTTGCCCGAAGATCTCCGTGTCTTTTTGACCGTAGTTCGCAAGCAGGGGTTTTCCACCGCAGCCGAGGAACTGGGACAGTCGCCAGCCTATGTCAGCAAACGCATCCAAATTCTGGAGGCTACCCTGAAGACGCGTTTGCTTCATCGCACCACCCGCAGGGTCAGCCTGACCGAAGACGGTGAGCGCACCCAGCGCTGGGCGATGCGAATCTTGGGAGACTTAGATGACCTGGTGGACGACCTCTCCCAGGCCCAGAAGACTCCTCGGGGATTAATCCATATTTGCAGCAGCTTCGGGTTTGGCCGCAAGGAGGTAGCCCCAGCTATCTCCAAGCTCGCTGAGCTGTATCCGCAGCTGGAGATTCGTCTCGAGGTTTTCGACAGAGCGGTAGACATTGTCGGTGAGGGCTTCGATCTAGAGATCCGCGTGGGAGATGATCTGCCCGAGCAGCATATCTGTAAGAAGTTAGTCGATAATAGCCGCGTGCTCTGTGCGTCCCCTGATTATCTGGTGGCGCGGGGCACGCCACTCACGCTTGAGGATTTGCAAAAGCACGACTGCTTGGTGTTGAAGGAGCGAAGCGTTCCCTTTGGAATCTGGCACTTGGAGAGTGACGGTAAGACACATAGTGTTCGCATTAGTGGGGCGCTATCATCCAATAATGGTGAAATTGTGCTGCAGTGGGCACTGGACGGACGTGGGCTCGTGCAGCGTTCGCTTTGGGATGTTAAGCAGCTGCTGGAGCAAGGTGCTTTGGTACAGGTGCTTCCCGACTATTCACAGAGCGCCAATGTTTGGGCGGTTTACCCAACCCGTCTTTCTCACTCTGCCAAGCTGCGCGTCTGCGTGGAATTTCTGGTGTCCTATTTCAAGGGATCGTCGCTTTAGTTTTTCTTTCGTCTATCTATTTCTAGTTGGGGGTATGGATCACCGTTTGGCTATCCTTGCTGTCTGTATTGTTTACGATATGTGTTTTTAGGTCTTACAGTGGTGGTATTGATACACAATTTGAATTCAATACTATGGGGGTATGGCTATAGCCCGGTACGTTTCACCGGGTGAAGCCGGATTTCCAAAACCTTACGTGGGGACCTGCGACTATGAGTTCAGCTAAGACGCTTTATGATAAACATATCAACTCACACACGGTGTGTAAGTTAGACGACGATGGTCATGTTCTGCTGTATATCGATCGTCAGGTACTCAACGAATATACCAGCCCCCAAGCATTCAGTGGACTGCGCGAGGCTGGGCGAGGGGTAAGAAGGCCCAGTACTCATTTGGCTGTTGTTGATCATGTTAGTCCAACGACTCCCGTCCGAAGCTCTCAAATGCCTGACGCGGGCGGGGCTGAACAGGTGGCATACCTGGCAGATAATTCATTGGATTTCGGTATTGAACTGTTCGATATCCTCGATCCGCGTCAGGGCATTGAGCATGTGGTGGCACCCGAGCAAGGTTTTGTTTTGCCTGGCATGGTGATTGGCGCTGGCGATAGCCATACCACCACCTACGGTGCACTTGGCGCTTTCGGTTTTGGCATCGGAACCTCGGAGATCGAGCATCTGTTAGCGACTCAAACCCTGGTTTACAAACGGCTCAAAACAATGCGGGTCACCATAAGCGGTAGCCTGGGCGCCGGAGTCGTTTCTAAGGATGTAATAATGGCTCTAATTCATAAAATCGGTGCCTCCGGGGCTACGGGTTATGCCATTGAGTTTTGCGGATCAATCATAGATGCATTGAGCATCGAAGCTCGGATGACGATCTGCAATATGGCGGTAGAAGCGGGTGCCCGAGGCGCGTATATGGCTCCTGATGACAAGGTGTTCCAGTATCTTAAGGACAAGCCTCGTGTGCCCAAGGGTAAATTATGGGACCAGGCTGTGGAAAAATGGCGTCAGCTGCGAAGTGACGAAGGTGCCAAATTCGACGTTGAGGTGGCGATCAATGCCGACGGCATCCAGCCACTGGTGACCTGGGGAACAAGCCCCGATCAAGTGGTGCCTGTGAATGGCGTAGTCCCCGATCCGTCTGAAGAGGCTGACCCTGCTGTTGGCGAAGGTTTGGAAAGAGCGCTGGCGTACATGGGGTTAAAACCGGGCCAGACAATGGAAGGTGTGCGAATCAGCCACGCCTTTATTGGTTCTTGTACCAATGCGCGCATCGAGGACCTGCGTCAGGTCGCCGAGGTTGTCCGCAATCGCCGGGTCGCAGATCACGTACGCGCTATCATCGTCCCGGGGTCTTCCGAGGTAAGAAGGCAGGCTGAATCGGAGGGGATCGCCGATATTTTTCTTACCGCTGGGTTCGAGTGGCGTCAATCAGGCTGCTCCATGTGCCTCGCCATGAACGATGATGTGCTTCAAGCCGGTGACCGCTGTGCTTCCAGTACGAACCGAAACTTTGAAGGACGTCAGGGGGCCGGCGCCCGCACTCATTTGATGAGCCCTGCAATGGTCGCTGCAGCAGCCATCAGTGGTCATCTGACAGACATTCGAAATTTTACAAAGGAGGCCTGAACCATGAGTTCATTCAAAATTGAAAGTGGGAAGGCTGCCCCCTTGTTAGCCGCCAATATCGATACCGATGTCATTATGCCTAAGCAGTTTCTAAAGCGTATCGACCGCAATGGGTTGGACAAGGGTGTGTTTTTTGACCAGCGTTTTCTTGAATCCGGAGAACCTAATCCCGAATTTATCCTCAATCGACCGGAATGGCAGGGTTCTCGTTTCCTTGTGGTAGGGCCTAATTTTGGGTGTGGTTCAAGCCGGGAATATGCGGTCTGGGGGATGAAGCAATTAGGTATACGTGGGCTAATAGGTACAAGTTTTGCCGGTATCTTCGACGACAATTGCCAGCGTAATGGCATTCTTACCATTAAATTGAATGAATCGGACTTGCAGGATCTGGGGCTGACTGTCTCTAATCCGGTTAGCAATGAGATAGAAGTAGACCTACCGGGACAGTTGATTCGTTTCGACGGTGGTCGAGTTATCGAATTTAATATCGATCCTTTGAGTAAGGCCTCGTTGATTGAGGGGCTAGATGCGATCGCTAGTACCTTGCAGCGGCAGTCGATGATCGACGCGTTCGAGCAACGTCATTTGGAAGCGAACCCCTGGCTTTCCTGAGTGATTGTCCGCCAAATTGAGAAGGGGTAGTTCATGGTTAATGGCCTCTATAAAGATGCCCTGGGCTACCATCGGCAGGGCCATGTCGGAAATCTGGTGATCAGCACGGCACCGTGATTGCCGTAGCCGAGGCGCGGTATCAATAGGGACAAATCCTGATTATGATTCCTTCGATCACCGGATACATGGGAGCGCTATTCTTAAAATAGCTATTTATAGACCACGTTGCTGGATACCGAGGTCAATTAGGATATTACGTCCGCTATATCGATACAGCTGTAAAACATACCTCCCGATAAGGAAGCGCGTCTGGCACCCACTAGAAGTAGCATGTGGAATTTTTGGCCGCCAAGCGCTTCATGAAAATGCTGCATGAACTGGAGTAGTGGTAGAGTCAGTAACGATGACCGCTCTGTATATGGACCCTTCCTGTTTAGCAAGGAAGCACTGTTTCAGAGTTAAGACGCGTATGTATATTCGGCTTTTGAGTGGAGACGCTATCTCCCAGCCCTCTATGTATGCGCACCCCGATTCCTAAATGTAGATATGGCCTCGCAGGCCACAGAGCGGTACAGGTTTGATCGGGGCGGATATCTTTATCTGATCCTGGCTTGCTTACTGAACTCGTTACCTTTTCATCTGATTAACTTCTTTTACGCTGCTAGTGCTTCATAGGCTTGAGCCCTGTTGTACGCGGTACCCTTGGTCAGCAATGCCCAAGCGGTACGAACATTCTTATTGGCGAGGGCAACCGCAGCCTTTCCGCATCCCGCTCGCTCGCTTAGAGCCCATAGCCACTTTTGCTTAGGCGTCTGCGGATCTTTTAATCCACGATGCACGTAAGACCTGGCTCCCTGGATAA
>JBALVL010000071.1:0-9139 GCA_036961355.1 Motiliproteus sp. | reverse complement strand
TGCTATAGCAGGGCTTGGGGAATTTAAAGTGATTTTTAAGTCACTGATTCAGGTAGGTATCAAGGATGCGCGGTATAGCAACCTCAGGCCCATAGCGGAGACTGGAGAGGGAGGCCATTCTGTTTAATGAATCTTTGGGGTGAGCAATATGCAGGATACTGTCAGCATCCATATCAAAGGTGATACAGACTGCGCACTTGGCACCATTTGGCCATGGAACGGGGCGTTGAATCATGCGTTTGTCCTTTTTATTATTCTTGATCAATAGACGGCTTATTTAGCCAGTCATCGGTTAGGATTTTAATTACGGACATCTTATGTTGGCATCAAATATGTCAATCCCCTTTGGCGTTGTGCTTATCCGCCGATATAAAACATCTCGATGCGTTGCGGATCGGATGCACTGCTCGACGCTGTTCCCCGTGTTTCGCTGTAGCGGTCTTGCCGTTGATGCCAGTTTGTTCTGATATTCTGCTCAAGCTGTAGATCCGAATAACCTTCACGCAGCAGTGTTTTGATGTCTTTGCCTTGGTTAGAAAACAGGCAGGTGTAAAGTTGGCCATCCGATGAGATCCGCGCCCGGGAGCAATCACCACAAAAAGGCTTGCTGACCGAAGAGATGAAGCCGACTTCTCCGGCACCATCACGATAGCGGTAACGGCTTGCGACTTCGCCGGTGTAAAGCGGGTCTATGGCCTCTAAATCCCAGTGTTTTTGAATCGATTCAATCAGGTCGGAAGAGTACAGAGTGCGGCTTAATGCCCAGCGGTTTAGGGTTCCTACATCCATATACTCGATGAACCTAACCACGACGTCGGTATGACGGAAATGCTCTAACAGTTCGATGACCGAGCTGTAGTTAACGCCACGCTGTACGACTGTATTGACCTTGATAGGCGAAAGCCCCGCATCCCTGGCGGCTTCAATGCCTTGCAGTACAGTCTTGGGATCTTCCCTGCCGCCACTCATCTGCCGAAAAATCTCCGGATTGATACTGTCCAGGCTGACCGTTATCCGGTTCAGGCCGGCTTGTTTGAGCGCTTTAGCGTGCTTGCTTAGCAGTGTGCCATTAGTGGTTAGTGCAATATCGTCAATACCGGGAATGTCGGCGAGCATGCTAATCAGCTCGGTAAGGTCCTTACGTAGCAGGGGCTCGCCACCCGTCAGGCGGATTTTGTTTACCCCGAGGCGGGAAAATATTCGCGCCAAGCGGGTTATCTCGCCAAAGGATAGCTGTTGCTGCCGTTTTAGAAATTGGTAGTTGTCGTTGAAACGTTCGGCGGGCATGCAGTAGGGGCAACGGAGATTGCAGCGATCCATGACGGAGATGCGCAGATCAGCCAGTGGTCTATCCAGAGTGTCCTTAATAGGAGTGCCGGCACTTTGAAGTATCGGGGTACGGCTATTTACGTGATTCATGCCCATAATCGCTTGACCCGTTTTTTATTATATTTGACTTGCTAGGTTATGAGCATTAGCAAAATAGATAAAACAGATGTTTGCTATACCAGCATATGAAATCTTGATAATCGGTGTGGTTTAAATGTGTTTATATGGAATCCTTGTGACTATGACATCTCAGTGGAAATTAAATGGGTAGAAACTATTTAAAAGGTTTAGCAGTGACTTTGCTTGGGGTTCTGATTCTCTCGCCAGACGCCTTGTTGCTTGAGATGGCTCATATGGATGCTGCAGGAACTGTTTTTTGGCGCGGATTTCTTTTCTTAATCGGTATGCTTATTTACTCTAAGCTGTCAGGCATGAAGTCTATTAGCCTGTCCCGGTTAGTTTCTGCTGCGGGGGTCTGTGGTGTTTTAGCTATTGCGATGACTTTTGTGACCTTCCCTATAGCCCTTGTTTATACCAGTGCAGCCAATACGTTGATTATTGCCAGCTGTACTCCCATGTTCAGTGCCATGATATCCAGCCGGTTGTTTGGGGTGCCTATTCCACGTATCACCAAATGGGTCATTTTTAGTTGTATCTGCGGCGTAGTCATCATCATGGGAAACAGTGTCGATACTGGCAACCTGTTCGGCGATCTGATTGCGCTTGGATATGCCTTGTCGATGGCCGTTGTGGTTTCAATCCTAAATCATGAATCGGGTCGCTCGATGGGGCGTGAGATGTTCATGGTAGGTGCGGTTGTTGCGATGCTGGGAGCTGCGCCCTTCATAGACAGTACGGTCCTGCAGGTGCTGGATCTAGGTCTGTATTTTCCCTATGGCTTACTCCTGTTTCCCGTGGCAATGCTGTTGATCAAGGAGGGTGCCAGCCGCCTCGGAGCCCCCGAGGTGGGTTTGATTTTGTTGCTCGAGGCGCTGTTCGGGCCGTTATGGGTCTGGGTCGTGCTCAATGACAGCCCGTCCATGGTGACGCTGACTGTCGGGTCGCTCTACACAGTATTGTTACCCTGTATCAGGTGCGCTCAATGGCGCTGGGCGGTAGTGGATCGCAAGCTGTTAAAGGGTAATACCTCCCTCCTATTAGTTCGTTTTTGAGCGTCTTGGTGCCTTTTGTGCGGCACCCGGCGCACTGAACGAATATTTTTACGGTCTGATTCACTCTGACGGTATTCGCCATCGCCGCCAGCATGGATTGGTGAGCTATCTTCGACCTAAGATGAAAAACAGTGCCTTCTTCAAAGGCAAGCGGGCCGACTTAAGAGGCTGGGTAGCGGGACTGGCTAGCGTTTAATATCGCAGTGAAGGAGTCAGGGTGACTCTTTTAAAACCTGAGTCCCCTTTAAGCCCTATCTAAGGTGTGTAACCCAGTTGCCGAGATATGTTTGCTGCAACTTTTTTTAATTCGTCGATCCAGGCTTCTTTTCTGCGTTCGATCGGAGCTGATACAGATAGGCCTGCGATAACGCTGCCAGATTTATCGTAGAGCAGTACACCGATACAACCCACACCAATCTCAGCCTCCTCGTTATCTAAGGCATAGCCTTGACGCACGCCAGTGAGGCAGGCTTTTTGAAGCGCTTCTAACGATGACAAGGTATTACGAGTGTAGGCAGGTAAATTCGTGCGTTGAGCATAGCTGCGGATCTCCTCCTCGCCAGACATTCCCAGTATAAGCTTACCCACCGCGGTGACATGGAGAGGAGCGCGGCTGCCCACGATCTGGTTGACGTGCATCATTCGGTTAGGGGTCGCTTTCTCGAAATAGATAACGACGTCACCCTCGCGGATTGTGAGGTTGACGGTTTCACCCAAGTTGTCCCGTAGCGCTTCCATGTAGGGGAGTGAGACGGCGCGTAGGTCGATATCGGTATGCAGTCGGTTACTCAGTTGCAGCAGCCGTAAGCCTAGTTGGTAGTCGCCATTGCTATCGCGCTCGACAAAGCGATTGGCGATCAGCGAGTGGAGAATGCGGTGGGCGGTGGAAGGGGGGAGCCCCGTATCGGCGCTGAGTACTTTTAGCTTCACCGGTTTGGAGTAACGGGCGATGGAATCCATCAGCAAGGCTGCCCGGTCAATAACCTGAATGCGGGACTCCGGTTTTCTATTGGTCATCGAGATTCTCCCCTTAGTCTGCAGAAATATTCTGTGCTTTGATTTTGTAAATCATCTCACATTTCAGAACTAATGTTCAGCAATTCCACATAGCGGAAATTATAAATACAGATTTTTATTATATTAAATCTAATAAAAACAGATATTAAAGTCTAATTAATGGGCTTTTTTCTTCATTCCCACATTGTGGAAATCTTTCATATTGAGAAATTTTTCTGGTAGCTCTAAGGTTAAATCATCGTATGACGAAGGCTTTGTAAAGTGGGCCCTCTGGGTACGAAACCAACATAACGCAGTAAACCTGATGGAGTGAGAACACATGTCTAACCAAAATCCGGTTTTTATCCCTGGGCCGACTAATATCCCTGATCGCTTACTTAACGCGATGCACATGCAAACCCGTGATCACCGCGCACCGGATTTTGTCGATACCTTCGCTCCGGTCTTACGCGACTGTAAACACATCTTCGGTACTGAAACCGGTCAGGTTATAACCTTTCCCTCAACCGGAACCGGTGGCTGGGAAGCGACTATCACCAACACGTTGTCGCCCGGTGATAAAGTTTTGATTGCCCGCTACGGTATGTTTTCGCAACGTTGGATCGACCTGTGCCAGCGTCACGGCTTGGAAGTTCAGGTGATCGAATGTCCTTGGGGAGACGGCGCACCGGCAGATCAGTTTGAAGCTGCACTGCGGCAAGACACCGAAAAACAGATTAAAGCGGTTCTGGTGACGCATAACGAAACCGCGACCGGCGTACGCAGCGATATTAGTGCGGTCCGCGACGCGATGGATAACGCCAGCCACCCGGCGATGCTGTTCGTCGATTGCGTTAGCTCGCTGGCCTCTATGCCGTTCGATATGGACGGCTGGGGAGTTGATATCGCTGTTTCCGGTTCACAAAAAGGCTTTATGTTGACCACTGGTCTGGCCATTCTGGGGGTTAGCCAGAAAGCTCTGGCGGCGATGGAAACCGCTAAACTGCCGCGCACTTTCTTCGATTTCCGCGACATGATGGCAGCCAATTCCAGCGGCGGTTTCCCCTACACCCCGCCATTGCAGCTGATCTATGGTCTCAAAGAGAGTTTGGCGATGCTGTTTGAAGAGGGTCTGGACAACGTCTATGCCCGTCACCATCGCCTGGCCGAAGGTGTCCGCCAAGCGGTTGCAGCGTTGGGCCTGAAGTTGTGCGCCAACTCACCAGAGCTAGCTTCAGATACCGTTAGTGCGATTTACGTACCCGAAGGGTTCGACAGCAATGCGCTGACTGAACACGCCTTCGCCAAATATGGTGTTTCGTTTGGTATCGGCCTGGGCGAGATGAACGGTAAAGCGTTTCGCATCGGCCACTTGGGTTCGCTGACCGACGTGATGGTGCTGTCCGGACTGGCCACCATCGAGATGGCGATGGCCGATCTGGAATACCCGGTCGAACTGGGTTCGGGTGTTCGCGCCGCGCAAGAGTACTTCCGTAAAACAGCTAGCTGATAACACCCGGCTATCGCTAACACGCTTCGTGCTGAGATCACTCAGCACGGAAACGTACCGATTAATTGTGTGAGGTAACTATGACTGATTCTACCGAGCAGCCTATGACCATCCCTACTTATGACGATGTTTTGGCCGCGCATGAACGGATCAAGCCTTATATCCATCAGACGCCGGTGCTGACCTCTCGTTTTCTGAACGAGTTGACCGGGGCTGAGTTGTTCTTCAAATGCGAAAACTTTCAAAAAGCGGGTGCGTTTAAAGTACGCGGTGCCTGTAACGCGGTATTCGGTCTGGACGACGCTACCGCCAAGATCGGCGTGGCGACCCACTCCTCCGGCAACCACGCGCTGTCCCTGTCGTACGCTGCGGGTCAGCGCGGTATCCCGGTTACGGTGGTGATGCCACGTACCGCACCACAAGCCAAGAAAGATGCGGTGATCGGGTACGGCGGTACGATCGTCGAATGCGAACCTTCGACCAGCTCGCGTGAAGCGGTGTTTGCCGAAGTTGTTGCCGAATCCGGTGCTGAGTTTGTTCACCCCTACAACGACCCGCGAGTGATAGCCGGCCAAGGTACCTGCTCCAAGGAACTGCTCAGCCAGGTCGACAATCTCGACGCCGTTGTGGCACCGATTGGTGGCGGTGGGATGATTTCGGGCACCTGCCTGACCTTGTCCAGCATCGCACCTGACGTAAAAATATATGCTGCCGAACCGCTTAATGCCGACGATGCGGCGCGCTCATTTCGTGCCGGTCATATCATCGCCGACGATGCGCCAAATACCGTCGCCGATGGCTTGAAAGTGCCGCTTAAAGATCTGACCTGGCACTTCGTCAGCCGACACGTCACCGACATCCTCACCGCCACCGAGGAGGAGATTGTCGAGGCGATGAAGCTGATGTGGAAACGGATGAAGATCGTCATGGAACCCAGTAGTGCAGTCCCGCTGGCGATCATTCTGAAAAACCCTGACATATTCAAGGGAAAACGTATTGGCGTGATTATTACCGGCGGAAACGTCGATCTCGACACGCTTCCGTGGATGAAAGACTGATTAGAGCTGTCATTGTTTTAACACCTAACAAGTTTTTGGAGAGTACAACATGAATGCACCAACCAATCTGGATAACTACGAAGTCGGTTACGACATTCCTGCAGCGATCGGTATGGATGAGGCTGATATCCAGACCCCTTGCCTGATCCTCGATCTTGACGCGCTGGAGCGCAACATCAAGAAGATGGGTGACTATGCCAAGGCGCATGGCATGCGTCATCGGGTCCACGGCAAGATGCACAAATCGGTCGACGTCGCTAAGTTGCAGGAAACGCTGGGTGGATCTATTGGGGTCTGCTGTCAGAAAGTGTCCGAGGCTGAAGTATTTGTCCGCGGCGGTATCAAGGATGTACTGGTATCGAACCAGGTTCGCGACCCGTTGAAACTTGATCGTTTGGCTAGACTGCCAAAATTGGGCTCGCGCATCATCGTCTGTGTCGACGAGATCGATAATGTTGCCGAGCTGTCGGCCTCAGCGCAAAACCATGGCACCGAGTTGGAGTGCTTAATTGAGATCGACTGTGGGGCCGGGCGCTGTGGTGTTAATAGCACCGAAGCCGTGGTTCTGATCGCCCAGGCTATCGATGCGGCGAAAAACCTGAAGTTCACCGGTATTCAAGCGTACCAGGGTGCGATGCAGCACATGGATAGCTACGCGGATCGTCAGGCCAAGCTGGATGAGGCTATCGTCATGGTCAAGGACGCTGTAGGCGCGTTGACCGAGATAGGTCTTAAGCCTGAGCTGGTTTCTGGTGGCGGTACCGGGTCGTACTACTTCGAGAGCAACTCGGGTGTTTACAATGAACTGCAGTGCGGCTCTTACGCCTTTATGGATGCCGACTACGGACGCATCCTCGATAAGCATGGCAACCGTATTGACCAGGGTGAATGGGAGAATGCGCTGTTCATTCTGACCAGCGTGATGAGCCACACCAAACTCGACAAAGCGATCTGCGATGCTGGCCTCAAGGCCCAGTCTGTCGACAGTGGTCTACCGTTCATTTTCGGTCGTGACGATGTCGAATACATTAAATGCTCCGACGAGCATGGCGTGATCGAAGACAAGAATGGTGCACTGCAGGTCAACGATAAGCTCAAGCTGGTTCCTGGTCACTGTGACCCGACCTGCAACGTCCATGATTGGTACGTCGGCGTGCGCAACGGCAAGGTTGAGACTCTGTGGCCAGTCAGCGCGCGTGGTAAAGCGTTCTAATCTCACTCTCTTCGGCTTCTGGCTGCCAAAGCCGGGGGCTCTATTACAATAAAGGAGCAAACAATGGATACCTCTGCTAGCAAATCTACTCCAGATCATACGATCGCAATTGTTTCAGAGCAGGTCTGTGAGCAAATTGTCGGTCGCAGCGAAGCATTCGTCGCGGTCGAGGCGGTTTTCGCCTCTATGGCAAAAGGCGGCGCCTATAATTTTCCTGTTGTACGTGAAGCGATTGGCCATGCTGATGCACTTTACGGCTTTAAATCCGGCTTTGACCGGGAAGGGCTGGTACTGGGTGTCAAGTCGGGTGGGTATTGGCCGGGTAACTCGGCACAAGGTCTGACTAACCATCAATCCACGGTGGCTCTGTTCGACCCTGATACCGGGCGATTAAAAGCGCTAGTGGGCGGGAACTATCTGACCGCAGTCCGAACGGCCGCCTCCTCTGCGGTATCTATCGCCCATCTTGCCCGCAAAGACTCCCGGGTTCTGGGAATGGTCGGTGCAGGTCACCAATCGACCTTCCAACTGCGTGCAGCCCTTGAGCAAAGAGACTTCGACAAGGTGGTGGGCTGGAATCCAGCCCCTGAACACTTATCGAAGTTAGCGGCGGTGTGTGAGGAGCAGGGTGTCACTTTTGAGGCGGTTACTCTACAAGTTTTGGGTGCGCAGGCTGACGTCATTATCACCATCACCTCAGCGTCAGAATCCTTATTAATGTCGGACTGGATCAAACCGGGCACCCACCTAGCTTGTATGGGAACCGATACCAAGGGTAAGCAAGAGGTTGATCCGATGCTGCTGAATAGCGCAACGGTTTTTACCGACGAGGTGGCGCAATCGATCAGCATCGGTGAAGCGCAGCATGCAGTGGCTTCCAAGGTGCTATCCGCCGATCAGATTACCCCGATAGGTGAGGTAATCAACGGTACTCACCCTGGTCGGCGTTTAGAGACTGAGATAACGCTGTTTGATGGTACCGGTGTTGGGCTTCAGGATCTTGCCGTGGCATCGGCCGCAGCCAACTTAGCTGTACAGCAGGGATTGGCTCAGGAGATTGTTCTGTAGCTCGATCGTAAGGGGCAGGAGAGGTAGACGATACTGCTTCTCCTGCAGCCTTCGTATTCGAAACATTGATGCCCACGACCGCCGCTAAAAGAATGGGATTATTCTGTTTTACGCAGTGGTAACAAGGGAACGTACCAACAAGCCCCCGCCTTTTAAGCAAATCGCCCCCTCTCGCTCGACCCGCCTAGGAAACATGCGATTAAGTCCCTGTGATGAGATAATTCCCGTCATTGCTCTTTGATGGGATGAACCATGGAACACCAGCTCAGCTTTGCCGACAGCGAGTACCAAAACAAACGCCGCCAGACCCGCAAAGAGAAGTTTTTCGAACGTATGGAGACGTTGATGCCTTGGCAACGATTGGCGTCAGTCATTGAGCCGTATTACCCCAAGCCAGGTAATGGCCGCCGTCCTTATCCCTTGATGACGATGCTGCGTATTCACTGTATCCAGCAATGGTACAGCCTGAGCGATCCGGCCATGGAGGACGCGCTCTACGAAATCGCCTCGATGCGGCTGTTTGTAGGCCTATCATTGGATGGTGCGATCCCCGACCATACTACGATTATGAACTTCCGCCACTTGCTGGAACGGCATGGTTTGGCGCGCAAGATCTTTAAGGCGGTTAGTGACTGGCTAAGCGAGGCTGGCGTGTTGGTTAAAGAAGGCACGCTGATGGATGCCACGATTATCGAAGCACCCAGTTCTACCAAGAATAAAGCCGGGGAACGTGACCCTGAGATGCACCAGACCATATATGGTCGCCCTCGGTTTGCAAGGGCCTTCGATCTGT